>CAVSBU010000013.1:0-41526 GCA_963726215.1 uncultured Chloroflexia bacterium | reverse complement strand
CGGTTAACTGACGCTCTAGCTGAGGTGGAACACGCTATTAAAAAATATGAAGCTGGCATCTATAATATATGTGACATATGTAGTCAGCCTATAGAGCTAGCCAGGCTTGAGGCATTACCTCAAGCGAGCTTGTGTCTTAAATGTAAAGCCAGCCAGGCGAAGGATGCCAGAGGTAGAACGACAAGGTAGCGGGTGGCGGGGAGGATTATTCCTCATCATTGCCGCTTGTGTAGTGGCCTTAGACCAGATAAGCAAGCTGTGGGTCAGGTCAAACATTACTCTTTATGAATCGGTGCCTATTTTTGGTTGCCTGAGCCTGACCAATGTACGAAATACCGGTTCGGCATTCGGCCTTTTTGTAAACCAGGCTTTTCTGCTAGCTCTAATCGCTATAGTCGGCGTGGTGGCTATTCTGCTATTCTATCGCTATTTTTCAAAGTCCAGTATGCTGGGTGTTTCGGCTTTGAGCTTGGTTTTTGGTGGTGCCATAGGCAATCTGATAGACCGTTTTCGTTTCGGCTATGTTACCGACTTCATTGATGTTCGCCTGTGGCATGATTTTCACTGGCCGTCATTTAATGTCGCTGACTCAGCCATAACCGTTGGCAGTATAGTGCTGGTTGTGTTTATATTTTTGACATTTAGAAAGGCAGATGGTAGTTCCTCCAAAGACGGAAGTTAAAATATTGCAGGTCACTGAGTCAGCGGTTCGCCTGGATAAATATCTAGCTAGAGAATACCCTGAATTATCTCGCTCTGTTCTTCAGAAACTAATCAAACAGGGCTGTATTTTAGTCAATGACTTTGCAGCCAAACCAAGTCAGAAATTGAGCATTGGAGATAGGATTTATGTTGCGTTGCCGCCTCCCGAAAAAGTCTCCCTTGCTGCTGAACCTATTCCGGTAGATGTGATTTATGAAGATGACGACCTGCTGGTGATATGCAAGCCGGCCGGGCTGGTCGTTCATCCTTCTCCGGGACATACTACTCATACCCTGGTCAATGCCCTTTTAGCCCGTTGCCCCGATTTGGCTGGCTTTGTCGACACTATGCGGCCGGGTATAGTTCATCGTTTGGATAGAGATACTTCGGGGTTGATGATTATTGCCAAAAATAGTCACGCCCAGCAGTATCTGATTAATCAGTTCAGAGCCCGGTCGGTGTCCAAAGGTTACCTTGTCTTGGTTAAAGGGAAGCTGACCCCTGATCAGGGTATTATCGATGCTCCTCTCGGCCGTGACCCATCTAACCGCAAACGCATGGCGGTCGTAGCCAGTGGCAGACAAGCCAGGACCGGATATAAGGTTAAGGAATATCTGGATAGGTACACTTTGCTTGATGTCACTACTGAGACCGGCCGTACCCACCAGATAAGAGTTCATTTATCAGCTATCGGCTATCCGGTCATCGGTGATGCGGTATATGGTGTCAGGTCACCGTATGTTAAGCGACAGTTCGTCCATGCTTACCGGCTGGGCTTCCGTTTGCCGTCCAGTGGAGAATATCGAGAATTCATTTGCGAGTTACCTCCGGACTTAAAACAGGCTATGGCATTGATAATCGGATAAAAGACTGAGTTTTTGCAGCTACTATTGCTTAATGCATAGATAATGTGTTAAATTGTATTTGAAGAGAGGTACTCAAGATGAAGGGCGCTGACAAACCTTTTGAAAAGATTAAGAAGGACCAGATGGGGCGTGAAGGCGAATTATATTCGCAGCTAATGGATAAGGCGACCGAATATGGCAATCTGGAGACCTTTGAGGCTGACTCTGCGGTTCGGCGTAATGAGTTGCTGTTTAAAATCCAAACCGATATGGAAGATGTCAAGAATGCCGTGAAACAGGCTGAGCAGCTAACTGAGAGGCTCAGGCGAAGATTGAGCGACCTCGAAGGTATGTACCGTATCCTGACCAAAAAATAGGGATTTCGTAATAATCTGTTAGTCATTCGCCGCATCTTTCCGTAATATTTTTCTAACTACTTAAATCTTGTGAAATGACTTGTTACCCTATGTAAATCCAGCGATATGCCGGCGAGCTAGCGTTTTCGGAAGGAATTAGGGTTGGAGAAGAAGCCAAGAGAGTTAGCTTTGGAGTACGCTGGCTTCTGGATTAGACTGGGGGCAGGTGTTATTGACCTCTTAATTTTAGGTTCTGTTTCTGGAATTATAGCCTACTTTTTCCCGGCTCCGATAGTATGGTTGACGAGTGGCGTAGTTATATCGATTGTTTACTGGTTGGGCTTTTGGGTATGGCGGGGTCAGACGCCGGGTAAGATGGCTGTGGGGATAAAGGTCATTCGAACCGATAGTTCTCCGGTTAAGTGGCAATGTGCGATATGTCGTTGTTTAGGATACGTCGTCTCGGCGATAACGCTGTTCATAGGCTTTATCTGGGTGGCGTTTGACGGTCGCAAGCAGGGGATACATGATAAGATTGCTGATACTTACGTGGTTAAGCTGCCGGTAAGGCAGTTAGTTTTAACCGGGCCTTATGCTCGAGGCCAGGCTAGTTATGGCTGAAAAGAAGGTTAGGGTTCGATTCGCCCCCAGCCCAACCGGCTACCCCCATCTAGGCAATATCAGGACTGCTCTATTTAACTGGGTCTTTGCCCGGCATAATAACGGTGTTTTTGTTTTGCGCATTGAGGATACCGATGTCGCTCGTTTGGTGGAAGGTGCCACAGATGTTATTCTGGATAGCCTGCGCTGGTTGGGGCTTGATTGGGACGAAGGTCCCTACTTCCAGTCACAGCGGCTGGAACTTTATCGCGAAGCGGCTGATAGATTACTGAAGCAAGGGCTTGCTTACCGTTGCTATTGCTCTACGCAGCGGTTGGAATCAATGCGCCAGGAGCAGATGAAGCGAAAGCAGCCGCCGGGCTATGACCGCTACTGCCGCAATCTTACACCGGAAGCATGCGCTGAGAAGGAGGCGAGCGGGATTACCCCAGTGGTGCGTTTCAAGTCACCCCTGGAGGGCCAGACCTCTTTCAATGATTTGCTGCGTGGTCAGATAGTATTTGAAAACAGCACACTTGACGATTTCGTCCTCCTTAAATCTGACGGTTATCCTACCTATCATCTGGCAAACATAGTGGATGACCACCTGATGGAGATTTCACATGTTCTCAGAGCCGATGAATGGCTATCGAGCACACCGCGCCATGTCCTGCTCTACCAGGCACTGGGTTGGCAGCCACCGCAGTTTGCCCATCTGCCTATGATTCTGGGTACCGGACAGGTCGAAGTTGAGTAAGCGGCACGGAGCTACGTCTGTCACCGAATATCAGGAGCAGGGCTACTTGCCTGAAGCGATGTTCAACTTTTTAGCTTTGCTCGGCTGGTCATTGGATGACAAGACGGAGCTTTTAACGCGGGACGAGATAGTAAAGAATTTCTCTTTGGAGCGTATAAGCAGAACTGCGGCTGTGTTCAACAAGGATAAGCTCGATTGGATGAATGGCGTTTATCTCCGGGGCTTGAGTTTGGAAGAGTTTATCCGGAGAGCTATGCCCTTTTTGGAGAAAGGCTTGCCGGTTGAAGTCAAGCGTCCATTAGACATTAGCTATATCTTGCGGTTTGCGCCTCTTATTCAAGAGCGAGCCAGGACTCTGGCAGAAGTGTCACCGCTCAGCGATTTTTTCTTTGTGGATGAACTGGAATATGATGCAGGTCTTCTATTGGGTAAAATCGATAAAGCTGAAGCCATTAAAAGCCTTCAGGTTTCAGCTGCTACGATGAATGGTTTGAAGAATTGGGATACGGCTTCGCTGGAGGCTGTTTTTCGGCCGTTGGCTGAAGAGCTTAAATTGAAGACCAGCGTGTTTTTTGGTCTGCTGCGGGTAGCGGTTACGGGAAGAACAGCGGCTCCACCTTTGTTCCAGACCATGGAGGTGTTAGGTAAGGAGCGGTGCCTTAAGCGGCTGAAAATGGCTCTGGCGAAGCTGGGAGCTGCTTAGAATTGGTTGAGGGCTCTGCGCTTCTCTTAAAGATGGAGCATTATATTATTTACGAATGAACTGAGATAACTATCCGTCTGGAGCGAGTCCATTGCAAGCTGTACATGACAGGAGCTAAGGACATCGCCATAAGTCCACATTGGGATGAGTCTAATAGTTTCCAAATATCAGGTTTATCAGATTAACGCGAACTTTGATGGCCTCCTCCCTGGTTACTTGCTGAGGCATCTGTTCAGTATACGGTGTGGACACAGTTTTGTTGGCCTTGACCGTAGCTTTCCCGGTCTTAGTTAAATCATAAGATGTTATATCCCTGTGTACTACCTGTGTCCCGTCATATGATGTTAGGGTGATAACCCAACTGTTGTCCGGTCCCCTCGTTTGCTGCATTTGTACAATTTGATCAACTGGATCAACAGTTACCGTTGACCCCGCCGCCTGGTCGTAATAAGTATAGGGGACATAATATGGGTTGCCCTAGTAGTCGTACTCAACATAGTAGCCTGTGCGTGTTATGGTTCCTCCTCCCTCCTGCATCCAGCCCGTGTAGACTGAAATGGTTTCATCAACTGTCACCTGTTCTTGTCTCTCTTTTTGCACCGGGACCATTATCGTTTCAGTTTTTTCTACCGTTTTTGTTGCTGAAAACATCGGCACAAAGAGTATAAGCAGCAGTATAATAACACCGACAATTACTACCCAAGGATTTACTCCAAACCAGCTTGTCCCCCTACGCGCAACCCTTACAACCTCGACTTCAGGTTCCTCTACTACACGCCTAACTACTCTTCGAGTCTTGGCCTTGGGTTTTTCCACTGTTCTCGTTGGACGTCTCTTCGCCATAGCCTATGTCTCCTTTTCCAGATAATAAACGCTTTGGCATTCAATATAACTATCTCTGTTAAATTTGTCAATCCCTTGAGCCAGAGATTACGGGGTCATTTCTTAGAATTCCTGTTTGTATCATACTGCGTGTTTATGGCTTCTGGCAGTTGGGGCAGAAATAGCTGCCGCGGTTTCTGATAGCAAGGCGCTGGATGGGTGTGCCGCAGACAGGGCATGGCTTGCCGCCGCGGTGAGCCACACGGAAGTTATAATGTGCGGTGCCCAACTGTCCATCGGGGCGTTTATAAGTGTCAATGCTGGCACCTTTGCTGTCAATGGCTGACCGCAGGACATCGACAATGGCTTCGTGCAGGTTTCGGATTTCCCCGGTGACAGGCTATCGGCTTTTCGCAGCGGATGGATTTTGGCAGCAAACAGGGCTTCATCGGCATACATGTTGCCGATGCCGGCGATGAATGCCTGGTCGAGAAGAACAGCTTTTATAGGTGCCTGCCGTTTGTGCAGACGTTTAGCCAGAGTCTCGACGGTCAATTCTGGGGTTAGTGGCTCCGGGCCGAGCTTGCCGATAACAGCCTGTTCATTTTCCAGCAGCCACAGCGCTCCCAGCCGTCTGCGGTCGGTAAAGACAAGCTGGCTATTGTTGTCGAGGTGAAAGATAACTCTGGCGTAGCCGTCAGGTTGCTTTGGATTCAGCAGTAGAGCCCCGGTCATTTTGAGGTGGATAACCAGCGCCTTACCGCTGGAGAGGCGGAAAATGAGATATTTACCGCGGCGCTCAAGGTCGTTTATGCTTTGCCCTATCAGTTTGCGGCGAAACTCCTCGACTGAAGGCTGTTTCACCGGCTTAGCATCGCAGACGATGACATCGGTAAATCGCCGGCCGATTACATGGGGAGAAAGCTCTTTCTTTATGGTCTCTACTTCAGGCAGTTCAGGCAATGTTGATAACCACCTTTAAACGAATTGCGGTTGACAGGCACTCGTATTGTAGCCTAAAGTGCTTGTGTGTTAAACATTTGCTGGCTATAATCTTGGATTAAAATTAACCGCATATTCTAATTTAGCGGAAGGCATGATGAAAAACAGAGGACTACTTATGCTGGCTACTTGCATGGTGCTGGCTACTACGCTGGTAATAACGGGCTGCGCCAGTCCGGCTCAAGAACATGTCAACAAAGGTAATGCATATTTTAAGCAGGGGCAGTACGATGAAGCCATTACGGAATACAGTAAGGCGATTGAACTCGACCCACAGCTTGCCGGCGGCTATAACGGCCGTGGGCTTGTCTATCAAACGAAAGGTCAGTCCGATGAAGCCATAGCCGACTTTGACACAGCGATTGAGCTGGAACCAACAAATGCCGAGTTACATTACAATCGTGGTAACGTATACCTTGAGAGAGGGCAATTTCAAACAGCTGTAGCTGATTATGACAAGGCTATTGTGCTTGACCCAAAGTTTGCCATGGCTTACAACAACAGGGGGCAGGCTTATGCCGGCCAGATGCAGTTTGATAGAGCCATAGCTGATTATAGTAAAGCTATCGAATTAGACCCGAAGCTGGCTGTGGCTTATGATAACCGTGGCCTTATGTATCGTGATAAAGGAGAGTTCGACACGGCCATATCTGACTTCAATAAGGCCATTGAACTAGACCCAAAGCTAGCCAAGGCTTATTTTAATCGGGCTTACGCCTATAACAAGAAGGGCGATGTAGAGCAGGCAAAAGCCGATTTAGATAAGTGCATTGAAATATCCACCGACCCCGCGCTTACCAAGGCAGCCAAACAGCTACGGGAGAGGTTGTGAAAATCTGTCAGATTCTTCTGATATGGTTGATTCTTAGTTTATCCCATCTCGGCCCAGTTTTTGCCCAGCTTGATGTCTATCTTTAGCGGCACGCTGAGCTTTAAGGCTTGAGGCATTATTCTGGACACCAGCTCTTTCATCTGGTCTATTTCCTCAGGAGGCACTTCGAAGACAAGCTCGTCGTGAACTTGAAGGGTCATTTTGCTTTGCAGGTTCTGTTTTTCCATCTCGCGGTGAAGGTTGACCATGGCGATTTTGATGATATCGGCAGAGGTGCCCTGCACCGGCATGTTTATTGCCATTCGCTCAGCAGCTTCTCTGACCTGCCGGTTTGGTGAGTTAATTTCAGGTATGTAGCGCCGTCTGCCCATCACCGTCTGCACATACCCTTGCTCTCTGGCCTGGCTCTTGGTGTTTTCGATATATTCTTTGACCCTGGGATATTTCTCGAAATAGGCAGTTATGAATTGGGAAGCTTCCTCCCGGCTGAAACTGGTAGCCTGCTCCAGGCCGTAGTTGCTCATTCCGTAAATAATGCCGAAGTTGACCGTTTTAGCCACGCGGCGCATCTCTGAAGTCACCTTGTCTGGAGAGACGTTGAAGACACGGGAAGCAGTGGCGGCATGAACATCCTCGTCTCTGAGGAAGGTGGCTATAAGCTCCGGGTCCTGTGAGATGTGGGCTAACGCCCTGAGGTCGATTTGAGAGTAATCGGCGGATAGAAGTTGCCACCCGGGCTCGGCGATGATAGCTTGTCTTATTTTGCCACCCAGCTCGCTCCTTATGGGAATGTTCTGCATGTTCGGCTCGCTGGAGGAAAGGCGGCCGGTAGTTGTGCCTGTCTGGTTGAAGCTGGTATGCAGCCTGCCTGTTTTGGGGTTGACCAGCACGCAGAATGCATCGGTGTAAGTTGACTTCAGCTTGGCTAGCTGGCGGTATTGCAGGACAAGTTCAATTATGGGGTGAGTCCCCTTTAGTTCCTCGAGCGCCGAGGCTTCGGTGGAATAGCCACTTTTTGTTTTGCGCGGCTTGGGAAGCTTCAGCTCTTCGTAAAGAACTCTGGACAGCTGCTGTGACGAGTTTATGTTGAACCTGTAGCCGAGGCTGTTGTAAACCTCTGCTTCCAGTCTGAGCATCTCCTTCCCCAGGCTGTGAGACATATCTCGTAGCAGCTCTACATCTATAGCCACACCATTTCTTTCCATGGCTACCAGCACCGGTACCAGGGGCATCTCTACTTCACTGAAAAGTTGCCATAGCCCCTCTTCTCGCAGTTCGGTAGTCGAGCACGCTCTTGAGCCTTAGAGTAATATCGGCATCAGCGCAGGCGTAGTCGGCAACCTCTTCTATGGTCGCCATGGCCATGGAGAGCTGCTTGGCTCCTTTGCCGATTAAGTCGGTGATGGGCGTCATCTCGACTCCGAGTTTATTGAAAGCCAGTGCTTTAAGCCCGATGGATTTTTCGCCCAGCAGATAGGCGGCAAGCATGGTATCGAAGTTTAAATTCTGAAGCTTTATACCGTATTCAGCGAGCACTGTCATATCGAATTTGCCGTTTTGAGCAATTTTGGGGATTTTGGCGTCTTCAAGCACCGGCTTAAGCCTGGAAATAACTTGAGCTTGCGGTAGTTGGGATATCTGGCTTAGCCCACGATGTCCCACTGGTATGTAGTAGGCTTCACCCGGCGTTGATGATAGTGAGATGCCGACTAGCTCACAAGCCATGACTTCTTTAGCCGAAGTCTCCAGGTCAACAGCGAATTCTTTGGCGGCTTGCAACTGGGTAATAAGCTTATCCAAATCACGGTCGGTGCTAATTATGTGGTAGTCCTTATTAATTATAGGTTTACCGGGGACCTCAGTTGGTGCCTTCTCAATTTCCTCGGGCAGTCTGGATAGCAATTGGACGAATCCCAGTTCGCGGAAGAGTTCGACCACTTGATTTCTGTCGTAAGTGGTGACCTGACAAGCATCCAGATTCAAGGTTATGGGCACATCGGTAACAAGTGTTGCCAGTTCCTTGTTTCGAAGAACTCGGTCTTTATAGTCGCGTAGCGAAGTCTGTAACTTTTCAGGTGTTATTTCGTCAATATGGTCGTAGATTCCCTCGAGGCTGCCGAATTGGCGCAGTAACTTGGCGGCTGTCTTGTCACCGATGCCGGGGATACCAGGGATGTTGTCCGAAGGGTCGCCGGTGAGTGCTTTTAATTCGGCGAGCTGACCGGCAGATATGCCGTATTTCTGCTCGACACCTGACTCATCGTAGATTACCGTATCGCTGAAGCTTCGCCTGGGCGACATTACTTTGGTGCTGGGTGAGACAAGCTGGAGCATATCATTGTCGCCGGTAACGATCAGGGTGTCTACGTTTCGCTGGGTAGCCTGTCGGCTCAGGGTACCCAGAATGTCATCAGCCTCGTAGCCGTCGATTTCAAAGGTGGGTATATGGAAGGCGTCCACAAGTTCATGAACACGCTTTATCTGGCTGATAAGCTCTTTGGGGGCTTTGGGGCGCTGAGCCTTGTAATTCTCGAATTTTTCGTGTCTGAAGGTCGGTCCGGGACGGTCGAAGGCAATAGCCCAGTGGGTTGGCTTGATTTCATTCAGCACCTTGAGCAAAGTGCTGGCGAATCCCTGAACGGCATTGACCATTTCCCCGGTCTTGGATATTGTTAGCGGAGGGATGGCGTGGAAAGCCCGGTGAACCAGAGCATTGCCATCGAAGAGCAGGAGCAGTTTTTCTTTAGCCAAGTTCTAAATCCTTGAAACATTTTGATAGTTTGTCATTCAAAGCCCTTCTCCCTCTGTCATTCTGAGCGCAGCGAAGAATCTGAGACATCCTTCCTGACCGCGGAGAAGTTCCCCAAAGTCGAGATTCTTCGGTCACTTCGTTCCCTCAGAATGACACAAGGTAAATGGTTTAACTTCATTATATAACAGGTTGACAGCCCTTCAGGTCAAACGCGATTTATCATTCGTGATAAAATTATATCATGGATTCAGAAAGCGAAATATAGAAAATAATATAAAACGAGACAATAAGGAGAGATATAGAGATATAAAAACTATTATCAATGCATTATCTCTCAGCACTATTTCAAAAAAGTAAGGCAAGACTTCTTAGAGGAAAAAGTAGAGTGACCACATCCAGGCTCATTATAAAATCAATTGACTTTCATGGTATACTATTTGCTCACCCCTGGAAAGGTGGTTTAAAAGTGAAGAAAAAGGACCTGCTTTCCGTAGCCGATTTGAGCGCTGCGGAGGTCGAGAAAATCATCGCTCAAGCCTTGAAAATCAAACACGGACGAACGCCGCAGTCGTTGTCCGGCAAGATACTGGTTCTTTTATTCGAGAAACCATCTTTGCGGACTCGAGTTAGTTTTGAAGTGGCAATACATCAGTTGGGTGGCTATTGTTTTTACTTATCGCCCGAAGAGGTGGGCCTGGGCAAGCGAGAGCCAGCCTCTGATGTAGGCCGGGTGCTTAGCCGGTATGTACATGGCATCATAGCCCGTACCTTTGCTCACCAGACTTTGCAGGCGCTGGCGCACCACTCGACTGTCCCTGTAATTAACGCTCTTTCGGATTTGGAGCATCCCTGCCAGGCTTTAGCTGATATAGTGACTGTTCACGAGAAAAAGGGGAAGCTTAAGGGCTTAACACTGGCTTTTATTGGCGATGGTAACAATGTGGCTAACAGTTTGCTTTTGGCGGCTGCAATAACAGGAATTAACTTCCGTATTGCTTCTCCGCCCGGCTATGGGGTCAAGGACGAGATATGGCAGACGGCCAAAGGTTTAACCGCTAATAGCGGCAGCCAGATTTCATTAACTGATAAGCCTGAGCAGGCGGTGAAGGATGCTGATGTTGTTTACACCGATGTGTGGACAAGCATGGGGCAAGAAGTTGAGGCTGCCATACGCCGCAAAGCCTTTGCTCGTTATCAGGTTGATAATCGATTATTGTCTTTAGCCAAAAAGGATGCTATATTTATGCATCCTCTGCCGGCTCATCACGGGGAGGAGGTTGCTGCTGGGATTATTGACAGTCCACGCTCTGTAGTCTTTGACCAGGCAGAAAACAGGCTCCACCTACAAAAAGCGTTGCTAATTGAAATGTTCGGCAAAGCTGGACGCACCCGCTAGCAAGTGGTATCCTTTATTTGTATCAGTCATTATTCCGAGAGTAAGTGAAACATGAAGCCGGTGGTAGCTATAGTTGGTCGAGCCAATGTCGGAAAGTCGACGCTGTTTAATCGTCTGGCAGGCGAGTCGGTAGCTGTCGTCGAAGACCTGCCGGGGACGACGCGTGACCGCGTCTTTGCCGACGTTTCCTGGCAGGGACATGAGGTGACTTTAATTGATACCGGCGGATTAGAGTTGAGGCCGGGCTCTTCACTGGCTCAGAAAGTTAAAGAACAAGCCGAGGCAGCCATAGCTGAAGCTGATGTTATTATTTTTATGGTTGACGTTCGCGATGGAGTGATTGCCGCCGACTGCGAGATAGCTGACCTGCTGCGTAGCTGCCATAAGCCGGTAGTTTTGGTGGCTAATAAAGCAGATAACGCCAGGCTGGAGAGCCAGATAAGCTGATTTCTACCAGTTAGGTGTTGGCACTCCACTGGCTATTAGTGCTCAGCATGGTCGGGGTATAAACGAGCTCTGGCAATTGATAACTCCTCTTCTTCCCGAGGTCTCTGAGAGCCTTGTTGATTCGGACAAACCCAAATTGGCTATTGTCGGCCGGCCCAATGTAGGGAAATCGATGTTGCTAAATGCTATTGTTGGCGAGGAGAGAGCCATCGTGGACCAGGCTGCCGGGTACGACCCGGGATGCTGTAGATACTGTTTTCAATTTCCGAGGGCAGGAACTGCTGTTGATAGATACTGCCGGCATAAGGCGGCGTGGACGTGTGTGTACTGGGGTAGAATATTACAGCTTGATTCGGGCTTTACGTGCCATTAACCGTTGCGATGTCGCCCTGTTAGTTACAGATGCCACCGAATTCATTACGGCACAGGACGTGCATATTGCCGGCTATATCAAGCAGTCGGGCAAAGGTATGGTACTGGTGATTAATAAGTGGGACCTTGCTTCTGAGCAGCCTAAAGAATTATACGTTGGACAAATTCAGCAACGGCTGAAGTTTATGTCTCACGCGCCCGTTCTTTACGTTTCGGCTAAATTTAAGCGTGGGGTAGATGAGGTAATACCCAAGGCTCTGGAGGTGTGGCGAGAAGGGCAAAAGCAATTGTCTGACCCGGTAGTAGATAAGTTTATTAAGCAGGCGGTTATGGCCCATACGCGGCCCCGAAAAGGCTTGAAGCAACTCGAAGTTATCCGTGCCTACCAGGCCGGCACCAGGCCGCCCAGTTTTACTCTTCTGGTTAATGACCCGGAGCTGGTGCACTTTTCCTATCAACGATATCTGGAGAACAAACTCCGGCAAACCTTTGGGTTTTCCGGCACCTCAGTGCGGCTCCTTTTCAGGAGGGCACCATCGAGAAGGCTTCAAAAAGTGGGGTGAGAATGCATGATAGTAGCTAAATTCATTCTTGTGGCGCTGATTGGTTATTTTATTGGTGCCATACCGGTTGCCTTGATAATTGGTAAACGCATGGCAGGGATTGATATTTCCAAGCGCGGCAGCGGCAATATTGGCGGTACCAACGTGCTGCGTGTCATAGGATTCAAGGCGGGAGCTATTACCATGGCTCTCGACCTGGCCAAGGCAATTGTGCCGGTGATATTGGCCAGGTTTATCATAGGTGACAGCATATTACAGATAGCCGGCTTCACTCTTGATTGGCGATGGGGCCAGGTCATAACCGCGTTGATGGTGATGGTGGGACATAACTGGTCGGTATATATCAAATTCCGTGGTGGTAAAGGCGCAGCCGTTTATTATGGCAGCTGGTTCGCTATTTGGCCGGTGGTCGGTCTCTTCGGCGGTTTGATTTTGATAATCACGGTTTTACTGAGTAAATACATGTCCCTGGGTTCCATACTCGGCTCATTGAGTATACTATGTCTGTTTATCATAATGACGATAACTAATGCATCTCCCCCTGTCTATTTAATCTACAGCGTATTGGCTGCTGCCTTGATTGTCTATCAACATCGGAGCAATATAAGCAAATTGCAGACTGGAACCGAGAGTCGGATGGACCAGGGCCCTAATAAGATAGGCCTGTGATTTACTGCTTCGAATCCGCGTGAAAATCCTCTTTGCCTTTTTTGAGGAGTAATTATTATGTCCAAAGTTGCTGTTATCGGTGCTACTACCTGGGGCAAGACGCTGGCGAGTTTGTTGGCAGTCAGAGGAGCGATGGTCAGCGTTTGGGCACGGACTGAGTCCAGAGCCAGCGAGCTGAGGAAAGAGGGCTTATCGGAAGGCTATTCCAACGAGCGTCTTTCCTTTACCAGTAATATTGAAGAAGCCTTGGGCGCGGCTGAGTTTGTTATCTGTGCTGTGCCGGCTCAACGCATGAGGCAGAATTTGAGGCTGAGCAATCCTCATTTAAATCCTCTGTAATATTGGTAAGCGCTGCTAAGGGGCTGGAAGCAGAAACCGGTAAAAGGATGTCAGAGGTGATGGCAGATGAGGTTAGCTCTGTTTCTCAAGACAGGATATGTGCTCTATCCGGGCCGAATCTTTCCGCAGAGATTAAGCAGGGCTTACCGGCTACGTCAGTTATAGCTGGCCGAGATATAGAGGTTGCCAGGAAGGTGCAGGGACTGCTGGATTCACCGGATTTTACCGTTTTTGTCAGCGATGATATTATCGGCGTCGAGCTATGCGGTGCTCTGAAGAACGTGATTGCCTTAGGGGCTGGAATTATGGATGGTTTAGACCTGGGCAATAACGCTAAAGCTGCATTTATCACTTTAGGCTGGAAAGATGTTGTTTCACTGGGAATAGCCCTGGGAGCTAAACCAGACACTTTTTACGGGCTGGCTGGCCTGGGGGACCTTATAGCAACCGGTAACAGTCCGTTGAGTCGTAATCACTATGTAGGCTATGAATTGGGCAAGGGACGGCCTTTAAGCGACATAATTAGCTCTATGTCACAGGTTGCTGAGGGCGTTGATACTGCTATAGCGGCTCACCGATTAGCGAGCAGAGTGAACCTCGAAGCGCCGATTGTGAATCTGGTGTACAGCGTATTATTCGAGTCTCTGCCGCCGGCTGAGATATCAAGGCGTTTCAAGAACGGGCTGAAGCCTGAATCAATTGCCTGAGTCTAACAGGTGTATTTCCCGTCTACTGGACGATTTCCTGGTCTTCACCTTCAGGTGTTTTAGCTGCGGGTAAGGTTTTGGCCAATTCTTCAAGAAGCCGCCGCTGATTGGCATCCATAGATTGTGGCGTTACTACCCGGACCACAACCAACTGGTCTCCCTTACCTCTGCCATGAAGACGAGGTACGCCTTTGCCTTTGACACGGAATGTCTTTCCATTCTGAGTACCCGGCGGTATCTTCACTGCCACCTTGCCGTCCAGGGTCGGCACTTCTATGTTATCCCCCAGGGCAGCTTGAGCGAAATTGATGGGCAACTCATAGAAGATGTCAAAGTCTTTGCGGACAAAGAATTTATGAGGCTTCACAGAGAAGTTGATGTAGATATCGCCTGGAGAGCCACCATATTTACCGGCATCGCCTTCATTGCTGAGGCGCATCTGATAGCTTTCGTCTATCCCCGGTGGAACGGTTGCCGTGAGCTTTCGTTTTACCCTTTCCTTGCCGCTGCCTTTGCACTGACGGCAAGGGTTGTTAATAAGCGTGCCTTCGCCTTTACAATGTGGGCAGGTGGCAGCATGAACAAAACGCCCGAAAAGGCTTTGTTGAATTCGGCGAACTTCGCCATTGCCGTTGCAACTCGGGCATTTTTGCGGGTTTGTTCCGGGCTGGCTGCCGACACCGTGACATGTAGAACAGTTTTCGATACGTAAGATTTCGAATTCTCTATCTGCTCCGAACACAGCTTCTTCGAAAGAAAGAGTTAAATTAGCTCGCAGGTCAGCCCCTTTTTGAGGGGAACGGCGTTGGGCTCTGGTGGTAGTAGCACCGAAGAAAGCATCGAATATGTCACCCAAGCCACCAAAACCAATATCTTCGAAACCGAACGAATCTGCGGTCGCTACGCGGCCATAGCGGTCATAGGAGGCACGCTTTTCAGCATTGGAGAGGACTTCATAGGCCTCGTTTATCTCTTTGAATTTCTCTTCGGCATCCGGCTGGCTGTTGTGGTCGGGATGATATTTGAAGGCTAACTTACGGAAAGCCTTTTTGATTTCCTCATCACTGGCGTTTCTCGGAACTCCAAGTATCTTGTAATAGTCTCGATTGTTGGGCATAACAAAACCAACCTCAACATTTCAGTATAACTGACGGCTCGACATTTTAGCAAATTTCAGGATGGGCTGTTCATCAAAGCTGTAGAGTTTGTTTGACAGGTCCCAAGTGTCATCCTGAGCGAGCGAAGGGCCATATTCCTTAACTTCGTTGAATTCAGTTCAAGCTAGATTCTTCGGTCGCTTTTACTCCCTCAGAATGACAGACTATTTTCGTAAACTATCTCAAGCTGAGAATTTGTTTTGCCGATGATGCTGATGTATGATTGGGTATTAAATGAAAGAGAAGCTCAGACAGGCTTTGGCTTCCCGGCATAGGATTGGATTAAACAGTCGGAGGGCTGACTGAAGCCGCAGTCCTTATTCCAATTTTCTGTAAAGACGGAGAATATCATATCCTTTTTACCCATCGGAGCGACCAGGTGCCGCATCATAAAGGTCAGATATCGTTTCCCGGAGGAGCGCGAAGCAAGACTGATACTACGCTTCTGGATACAGCTCTCAGGGAGAGCTGGGAAGAGATTGGGCTGGAAGCTAAGGATGCGGAAATTGTGGGAGAGCTAGACGATACTCCGACGACGACATCCGGTTTTAATATCTCACCTTTCGTAGCTTTTATTCCTTATCCTTATAAATTCACCTTGAGTCCTTACGAGATCGAAGAAATTTTCAGTATATCTATCTCAGCACTATTGCATAAAGCTAGCAGAAAAGAAGAACGCTATACTTTTGGCAGTCAGACTTTTGTTAACTACTCCTATGAATACGAGGGGAGAGTGATATGGGGGGCTACAGCTCGTATAGTTGAACAGCTACTTGAAATTTGGCAATCAGTGTGCAGAACTTAAAAATACAACTTCAGCTTTTAGTTACTGAAGACTGATATCTCATGTCTCAAGCTCACCACCTATATCAGCGGCTCTCATCTTACAATGTTCACAGCCTATCACCCTTTTGTAATTCGTGCTCCACTCTCATTATATTTAAGATATACTTAACAAAATATTATTAAGAAATATATAACAATTACTTGACAAAACTTATAAATGTTATTATAATATAGCGAAAAGTCGAAGGTGAAGGTTATGGCGACTAAAGATTACTATGCGATTTTGGGCGTGAGCCGTAATGCCACTGAAAAGGAGATAAAGCAGGCTTATCGTCGGCTTGCCCGGAAATACCATCCTGATGTCAATCCCGGGGACAAGATCTGCCGAAGCCAAGGTTTAAAGAGATAAACGAGGCGCATGAGGTGCTTTCCGACCCGGAAAAGCGAAAGAAGTATGACCGCTTCGGTGACCAATGGCAAAATGCTGAGCAGTTTGCCAAAGCCGGCCAGGGGGCTCAATGGGATTTCGGCAAAGGTGGGGCCTACACAACCTTTGATTTTGGTGACTTAGGTGATTTAGGGGACATATTCAGTGGTGCTTTTCAGGGCTTTGGCACCGGGTCGGGTACAGCTCGCCGAGCCGCAAGGCCTAGAAGCATAGAGCATCCTGTAGACGTAACTCTGGAAGAAGCTTATCAGGGTACAAAGCGTGTCATTCAGCTTCAGGCTGAGGAACCTTGCACGACCTGTGGAGGTACCGGTAGGGTGGGGAGGGCACGCTGTTCCACCTGCGGAGGTTCCGGCAGATTGTTGAAACCCAAGCGGCTTGAAGTCAAAATTCCAGCCGGGGTCGGAGATGGCTCTAAGGTGCGGATTGCCGGTCAAGGAAGCCAGGGCTACGGCGGGTCTAAAGGTGACCTCTATCTGGTAGTTAGGGTGCTGCCTCATCAATTCTTTGAGCGCAAAGGTGACGACCTCCATACCGAGGTAGCGATACCTCTGGTAACCGCCATGCTTGGCGGCGAGGTGGCAGTCCCGACACTGAAGGGAAAGGTGGCTTTAAAGGTGCCGCCGGAAACCCAAAATGGGAAGGTGTTTCGGCTGGCGGGACAGGGTATGCCGCACCTGAACGATTCATCCCGAGGTGATTTATTTGCTAAAGTAAAGGTGCTGCTGCCGACAAGATTGACACCGCAGGAGAGGCAGCTTTTCGAGCAATTAAGAACACTATCGTCCCAATTAGGTATTGTCATGGTATTGTTGAGGTGATAAGATAGAATGAATTCGACGGATGTAGAACCTAGATATGTGATAAGTGTGGCGGCTCGAATAGTCGGCATTGAGACGTACACTTTACGATATTATGAAAGCATTGGTCTGGTACAACCCTATCGTTCCAAAGGTAACATTCGCTACTACTCGGAAGCCGATATTGAACGCCTGCGACATGTTAAAAACTTGATGGGCGACCTGGGAATTAATCTGGCCGGAGTGGAAGTGGTAATACGCATGGCCGAGAAAATGGCAGAGATGCAACACCGGATTAGGGAAATGGAATCTGAGATTGAGCAGTTGAAACAAGTGGAAACGGGAGAAAAAGGGAGGGAAAAGAAGGGAAATAATAATGCCTAGGGCCAAGACAAAATTACAACCTGCCAAATGGCAGATTACGGCGACCACTATTCACTGTGATTTGGTAGACGACTTCGTCACTATCATGGTGTACAAAGATTGGTCGACAAAATGTGTTTGGTATAGTCGGTAACAAACAGAAAGCCGTTGAGGACAAAAACTACAAAGTCGATAGGAAAATAAGGCCCAAGGTAGAGAAATGCCAGGGGCCTGAATGCTCCTATGTTACCAGCTATAGAGATAAGCTGGCTAAGGAAGAATTTGGGGAGAAGTAGTAGATAATATGAGACCTGAAAGATTTACTGAACAGGCCAGGGAGGTACTGGCCGCTTCGCAGGGTATTGCTAGTCGTTATCGCCATGTCCAGTGGGATGTGGAGCATATCTTACTAGCCTTGCTGGAGCAGAAGGATGGTTTGACCTCGCAGATATTGGATAAGCTGGGTGCCAATGTAGAGGCTATTAAGGCGCGAGTCGAAGATAGCCTGGCGCGTGCTCCCAAGGCGACCTATGAGTCGGCTCAAATTTATGCCACCCCTAGAATCGCCAGGCTTATGGATAATGTGGCGCATGAGGCCGACCGCCTTAAGGATGATTTCATCAGCACCGAGCACCTGCTGATTGCTATTGCCGGGGACGACAGAGGGGAGTCAGCCGCAATTTTGAAAGAGTTCGGCATAGACCGTGAGAAAATTTACAAAGCGCTTCAAGATATCAGAGGTGGTCATCGCGTGGACAGTCCAACCGCTGAGAGCAAGTATCGCTCTCTGGAGAAATATGGACGTGACCTTACCGAGTTAGCCCGCGAGGGCAAACTTGATCCGGTGATTGGTCGTGATGAGGAAATAAAGCGGGTAATGCAGATATTAACTCGGCGCACTAAGAACAACCCGGTCATTATCGGTGAGGCTGGCGTCGGTAAAACGGCCATTGCTGAAGGGCTAGCCCAGAAGATTGCCGCTGGTGACGTACCTGATTCCCTTAAAAATAAAAGGGTCATAGGTCTTGATATGGGAGCGCTGGTTGCCGGCAGTAAGTTCCGCGGGGAATTTGAGGAAAGGCTGAAGGCGGTTATGGATGAGGTGCGCAAGGCCAGCGGTGAGATTATTTTGTTTATAGACGAACTGCATACTGTGGTTGGTGCTGGAGCTGCCGAAGGGGCTATCGATGCCAGCAATATGTTAAAGCCGGCTTTGGCTCGCGGTGAACTCCAATGCATTGGTGCCACTACTCTCGACGAGTATCGGGAGCATATTGAGAAGGATAAGGCGCTGGAACGCAGGCTGCAGCCACTGTTTATTAACGAGCCCAGTGTCGAGGCGACCGTCGAGATGCTGCGCGGGCTGCGCCCCAGGTATGAAGCTCATCATAAGATAAAGATTGATGATTCTGCCCTGACGGCTGCCGCCAAACTCAGCCAACGTTATATCTCAGACAGATTTTTACCGGATAAGGCAATTGACCTTATCGATGAGGCAGCAAGTAAGCTGCGAATAGACATGGAAAGCAAGCCACCGGATATCAAAGAGCTAGACAAGAAGATAAAAAATCTATTGGATGAGGAAGAGTCAGCCTCTCAGCGAGGCGATTACCAAAAAGCAGCCGAGCTAAAGTCAGAAAGGATGCAGCTCGAGCCGGAGCGTGATGGGAAAGAAGCCGAGTGGCGTCAGGAGAAAAAAATTGACAGCGTTGTTGATGAGGAGACCATAGCCGAGCTGGTTTCTAAATGGACGGGTATACCTGTATCTCGTATGCTGGAAGGTGACGCTGAGAAGTTAGTTCACATGGAGGAGAGGCTGCATGAGAGGATTGTAAACCAGGAGGAGGCAGTTTCAGCCATATCCGAGGCTATACGGCGGGGACGGGCCGGGCTTAAAGACCCTAAGAGACCGATAGGTAGCTTTATATTCTTAGGCCCTACCGGTGTTGGCAAGACAGAGCTGGCCAAGGCTCTGGCTCAATTCCTTTTTGATGACGAAGATGCCATGATACGGATAGACATGTCGGAGTTTATGGAGAAACATACCGTATCACGGTTAATAGGTGCACCGCCGGGATATGTGGGCTATGAGGAGGCAGGGCAACTGACTGAAGCTGTGCGAAGGCGCCCGTTTCGAGTGATTCTTTTTGATGAGGTTGAAAAGGCGCATCCTGACGTTCTTAAAATTCTGCTCCAGATACTGGAGGATGGTAGGCTGACTGATGGTCATGGCAGGACGGTTGACTTTAAAAATACCGTGGTCATAATGACCAGCAACCTGGGCACTGAGATGTTCAAGCGCCAGGCTATCGGCTTCTCTCGCCAGGAGGAAGATGAGCAGCAGAAGCTTGAAAAGTGATATAGAAAAGGAGCTCAAGCAAGCCTTTCGGCCTGAGTTCTTGAACAGGATAGACGATACCATAATTTTCCAGCCGCTTACTGAAGAGCACTTGAAGAAGATTGTTGACCTGTTAATTTCGGAGGTGCAGAAGCGGCTAGCTGACAGGAATATCAAACTCGACCTGGATGATGAGGCGAGAGCCTGGCTGTTAAAAGAAGGCTATGAGCCGGCGTACGGAGCGCGTCCGCTGCGGCGGGCAATCCAACGCTATGTTGAGAACCCTCTATCAAGCAAAATATTACAGGGTGAAATAAAAGACGGAGAAACGGTGGTTGTTAGCGTCAGTGGTGATGTGTTAAGCTTTAGCACCAAGAAAAAGGTCAAAGCAGCTAAGTAGACGGAAGACTCATCACTAATGGATGCTATAACCACAAAGAAGGAAGCCAAGCCTCGGTTATCCATAAGAGACATAACATTTGGTGGCCTGTCTTTATTGTTCACCATTGCTCTTTGTCTTGTCGCCATCTACTACAAAGATTACCTATTGGGCATGGCGGCCTTAGCCACCTATGGCCTTTTAGGCATGCTCATAATTGCTTTCCTCGGCGGAAGTTTATTGAGCATGCTAGCCGTACCGGTTCCATATTGGCTGTTAGTCTTCACATTACCATCTATCCTGGCACCTAAATACGGGATAGGAGCACCTATAGTGGTAGGTTTAATCTCAGGATTGGGTGCCAGTCTGGGGCAGCTACTCACTTTTATGGTTGGTTGTGGCAGCAGGGACCTCTCTCAGAAACTAGCCTACAGGGTTAATAGGAACTTTTATGATAGAGCCATGAACCTGGCACAGAAGCACGGTTCGCTGGCTGTCTTTCTTATGTCAGCCATAATAAATCCTTTTCACCTGCCGATGACCTTTGCCATGGCATCGCTCCGTTATCCCAGTTGGAAATTCTTCGTTTTCTCTTTACTGGGTAACATAGTGAAAAGCTCATTTATAGCTTTTTGTGGCTATTTTGGCTTAACTTCGCTTTTCCGATTTCTGGGAATCTAGAAGGGAATGTAATTACAAAGTGTATATCTTCTTTTTCTGCATGGTCGGAATATCGCTCGGTGTAGTAGTCTGGCAGTTAGCCGTCTGGTCTGGTGAGACTTGGCAAAAGAACAAGAGATATAAGGCTGCCGTTTCATGGTCCCGGAAACTTGGCAAACCACTGCTGGTAGCCGGTGGGCCCTGGAGTAACACTGGAATCCGTCGATGGCTAAACATGCCGGCACACGGTGGTGGTGACGTTTGTCTCGACATCGAGCGCCGGGCCTTCGAAGGTCATCCTTGTGGGGTGATTGCCGATGTTACCCAGATTCCGTTCTCCGATAAAGCATTTGGCGCTGTTTTTGCCAGTCATTTGCTGGAACACCTGCCGTCAATTTATTCTGCAAATAAAGCTCTGGATGAGCTTAATAGAGTGGCAGAGGCAGTCTTTCTCGTTTATCCCTCAAGGCAATCTGTAGGAGCCTGGCTTCATCGCGGGCATCATCTGTGGGTTTGGCAGAAGGGTAACGTAATCTATATCAAGCAGAGGAACAATTCAAGAGGTGAGAAGAGTGCCAAGTATATCATTGTTGATGCGGTCAGTGGAGTGCTTCATTGATTAAGCTTCCCTTAAAGGCTGAAAGTACCAATGGAGGACCAGACATTACTGTTGCGAATCTGACTTTACGGGAAGATGCCTATCGTTTGGCTCGGGAAATTTTTAAGAGTGAGGAAATGGCTGGTAAGTTCGCCAATCATCTTCTAGATGTTTGTACTAAAGCCGAAGGCAAAGACTTTCTTATTGTTCATAACCCTGGTGGTTGGGGGCATGCCCGACTGGACCAATGCCTGGAGTGGGAAAGAGGTATAGTGGCCGGGGTCAAAGCCGTCATGGAAGAAATGGGACTACAGTTTCTTGCTGACCCAGTATTTCCGCAGTGGCGAAGGATGGCGGGAAGAGATGCGGGACTTGAGAGAGCAGTTCCGCTTTTTTTCTTCTAAAGCAAATATAATGGCAGCCTGGTTGCGATTCATCATTACACATGTCAATGGTATCAAGGTCATCTTAATAGGGATAAGTCAGGGGGCTGCCTTTGGCAGCGCAGTTATGCAGCGACTGGGTGAGCATTACCCGGTATATAGCATTGAATTGGGCTTTCCTTTCCAGTATAAATCCTGGCGGGTAATTACCGAGAGGACATTAGCAATCGAAGGTAACGGGGTCAGAGCCCGATGTACTCGTACAAGGGAATATATGGGTTGGGGCTAGAATCCTTATGGCAGCTCCTTTCAAATGGATGTGGTATCGTCTTAGAGGCAAACCGGTGGCGTTCGCGCATTGTGTCAATGCCCCCGGTCATGAATACGATTGGGGTAATCCTGAGATTCAGAGGCGAATTCGGGATTTCCTCGAGACTAATTTTGGCGCCAAAGATAGGTGATGTAACCAGCCCAAACAGGAAAGTGTTCGAAGGTGACGATTTCAGAGAAGGCAAGATCAAGAAGAAGAGAATACATTATAGGCGGTTTGGCGTTAGCACTTACCATTGCCACTTGCGTTGTTGTCGTTTTGTACTGGGATTATATCAGGCAGGCTGAACAGTATGGCTACTTTGGCGCCTTTGTTATCAGCGTTCTGGCCGGCGCTACGGTTTTTGTGCCCATACCGGGTATTTTAGTCGTCTTTACCTTAGGCAGCGTGTTAAACCCGGCTCTGGTTGGGATTGTTTCCGGCCTGGGGGAAGCAGTTGGCAGCATTGGCATTTACTTGAGCGGTTGGGGTGGGCAGAAAGCGGTACAAAACCTTAATCACAAATTCGTTAACAGGTTTGTTGACTGGATACGTCATCGTGGCGAGATAGCTGTCTTTTTAATGTCAGCTATCCTTAACCCATTGTTTTATCCGTTCACAGCCATTGCCGGCATGCTGCGATTTGGACTGGTAAAATTCTTCTTTTTATGCTGGGGAGGCAAGTCAATAAAAAATACAGCAATTGCCTATCTTGGTTATTTCGGGTTACGTAATATATTACGCTGGGTAGGAGTGGTAGGAATTTAGTTAGTTCATGCCTAAATCTAAATCTAGACGTAAACCAAGAAGCCAAGCTTAGCCGCAAGCGCAGGCCAAAACCAGTGGCCGAAGCCTAAGCTTAGCCGCAAGCGTAGACCTAAGCCAAGAAGCTGGCGGGTAGCGCTTCTTTTATCTCTTTTCCTTGGGCCATTTGGGGCGGACCGTTTTTATATCGGCAGAACTCGCTCGGCGATTGTTAAGCTCGTTACCTTAAGCTGCTTTGGTGTCTGGTGGCTTACTGACTTCATCCTTATCGCCAGTGATTGGCGGCTGGATGCCTGGGGTCGGCCGCTGAAGCATTAACACCGTTTGAGTTTCGGCGAGCTTTTTGCTAGACTTTTTGGCGTGGGGCTGTAGCTCAATCGGGAGAGCGTTTGACTGGCAGTCAAAAGGTAGTGGGTTCGAATCCCATCAGCTCCACCAATAACCCTTCTAAAGCTAATATCAATTCAAATCACCTTTCGACTAGCCAAAATTCTCACACGCAGTTAGCTATCCCATTACACCGTTTGATTGAAGGATTTCTATTATCCTGTAAGGTAGAGAACAAATCTCCTAGCAACAATATCCTTCTATAAGAATATCCTCGATAAGTTCCAATGGTTCTTGGACAAATTCGGTATTGAGACTATTGATGCCACTACGATTAGAAGCTTCCTTGGATATCTTAAAGATACACCGAATAGATGGGATAGCGTCAATACTCGTGCAAATAGGCCGGTATCGCCAACAACGGTTAAGAGCTATTACATTGGTCTATCTGCATTATTTACCTGGGCTATGGAAGAAGAGTTGATACAGGTTAATCCGATGGCGAATGTAAAGAAACCTAAGCTACCTAATAAAATAGTTAAAGGTTTAGAATCTGAAATCATAATAACATTGCTAAACGCATTTAGTGGTCGAAGCTTTAATGATCTGCGTAATAAAGCTATGCTTTTAATGTTTCTGGATACTGGTTTGAGATTATCTGAACTTGCTTCATCGTCGCAACAACTCGTGCATCAGCGTGCAGAAGCAGTAGCTCAAACTCACTCTGCACTCAAAGCGGTGCAGGGAATCATTCAGCCTAGCAAATTACTGTTCAAACCTTATGACTAATAATCAAAAGGTACAAATAAACGTGGTTGCTCTTGGTCACTGTAACTTTAGGATACGGTGGAGAGTCATAAGAGATATGAGACTGGCGAATACGCTAAGCTAAATTCTATTTTATATCTAAAGATTGCTTTCATATGGGGATTCTGAATCTTATGTTAACAGACTATGCGGCAATCGATGCCCTGGAATTAAGTTACCTCGCCTGAAAGTGCCCTGCGCAATGTCTTATTTCCACATTTTGGACAAGGGGCTTCTTTCACTAGTTTCCCCTTAGGAACAGCAACTTTGCCTTTAAAATCACAGTTCCCGCAAACGACTGCTTCTTGATAAGTTTTATCGCTCACTTCTCTATCTCCTTGCCTTGGTCATAAATATTATATCATACTGATAATATCATTCTAGTGTCGATCGCTTTGTTAGCCCGAATCTATTACTCTAGATGAGTGCCAATTGAAAATCCAAATTCTTCCCACACGCGTTGCTCCGGTCTCGCTAGTCAAATCTGCATAACTTTTTAGGCATCCCGGCTTGTGATGTGGACGCTATTTCTATCGTTTGACTATGAATTAGACGATCGGTTTGCCTCTTAATCAAAAGGTAAAAATATGTTTGAAGATTCAGTAGGTATTAAAAGAGGCAATCTCCTCCATCGGTTCTCTATCATGTTCCATACTCATACCATTCTCATTGTAATATCCCAATGCTAATAGTATGTCTATTTTCTTATCCTTTGGGACATTCAGTGTCGATTTGATAGCCTGTTCATCAAACCAGCCTATCCAACAAGTTCCAAGCCCCAGCTCCTCTGCCTGCAGCACAAAATGCTCTCCAGCTATACCTATATCTATAAGATGATAGTCTGTACCCCGAAACATGCCTCCTATTCTAGTCAAGAACTTATCTTTTTCAGATACGATTATGATTATGACCGGCGCCTTTTTTACAAAAGAATTAACCCAGTATATAGAACCGAAAGCGGCATCACACAGCCTTTTTTTGACTTCTGTGTCATCAACAACAATAAATTTCCACGGTTGAGAATTAGATGCGGAGGAGCCAACCTTGCTGCCTCAAGACACAACATTATTTTTTTGCGCTCAACGGGTCTGTCAATAAAATCCCTGATACTTTTCCTGTGTTTTATCAAATCTAAGAGTGCCATGGTTATCATCTCCTCTTCTTACGCTGACCAGCTCCAAATAATTGTACCACCTTCAGATTCTAATTTGCTGATCAGTCTTTTAGTGATATAATCCAATGCAATGGTAGTTTTTGTATGTACATCATATAAGCAAGCAAGTTGAGTGTTGGTTCGTAGAAAAGAAGATAGTATTTATGCAACAGATGTATTCCTGCCCTTACTGTTCAGCGCTCGTTGGTTATGGTCAAAAATTTTGTCTTAATTGTGGTAAGAAGCTAAACTGGCCTGCACCAAAAAAGGGATCACCGCCTTCATCCCAAAATCCATACGGACATCAGTATCCCGAACAGCAGCAATCTATGGATGACTATTCCGGGACCACCCCGCAAAAGAAAGGCTCGGTGGTGCGCATTGCATTACCAGTGGCAGGGTTTATTTTGCTGATCATGGTTGGAATTGCTCTTGCTACAAACGGGGCTATCTTCAATACGCTCAAGCCACCTGTGGTGAAATCGTTTGATGTTAACCCTTCGGCGATTACGCAGGGTCAAACAGCAACTCTGCAATGGGATGTCAGCGGAGCGAAGTCAGTTTCTATAGACCAAGGCATCGGCGCCACGTCTTCTGCCGGAACACAGTCGGTAGCCCCGAGCACAAGCACTACGTATACCCTTAGTGCCACCAATGGCGCTGGCTCCACAACTTCCTCAGCTACGGTTATGGTAACCCCGAAAGAGTCTGCCGGTTATAACTGGTTTTACCGCAAACCCGGGTAGTATTACCGCAGGGCAAAGTTCAACATTACAGTGGAATGTCACGGGAGCAACATCAGTTACTATCGATCAGGGTATAGGCACTGTCTCTTCTACGGGAACACTGTCAATAACACCCACCACAAATATTACCTACAATCTTGTTGCCGCTAACAGTGCTGGCTCAACAACTGCCACAGCTACAGTAACCGTGGCTATGGCAGGTCTTCCCCACACTATTATCAAAGATTTTTCCTTGGATCCGCATATTGTTTACGCGGGGAAAACTTCAACTTTGCAATGGGATGTGATGGAAGCAACATCAGTTTCTATTGATCAGGGTATTGGCACAGTATGTTCGGCTGGTACAATAACAGTGTCGCCCTATGTGAGCACCATGTACACTCTTACTGCAGCCAACAGTTCTAGAAGTACAACCATGACAGCTTATATTATAGTAATCCCTGGTCAGTCAGCCACGGGATTACCGACTACACCGTCCTCGAGTCCCACCTGAGCCAGGCATTGAGTGCTGGTCCAGCACGCTAAACTATCAAACCCTCCTTCACTATGCATGTCTCTCTTAATTCACGAGATACGGCCTTGTGCTTTACGACGGCATAATGGGAAAGGCACTCCCATCTTGATTGCAGTTGACCTGTCCCACCAACATTTATGTCACTTAAGCCCCACAACCATATTCCAACAGGCCTATTTGTGCACCAAATGCAAGAATCAGGCCAGTTGGTTATCGGTACGCCCAAAGGGATGAAAAGGAAAAGTGTGGTTAAATTGTCCTGTGGTATAAAGGATATTTTAAGGAGGCATGTGGTGGCTAGTCCGATGGATAGATTGATAAGATAAGGCGGTGGAGGCACATGATAGCTTGTTGCGAAACTCCTATCAGTCTCTGGATTCTCCTAAGCTTATTTCTCATTCGTCTTTCTCTATAGGTCAGCCAAGCTACACTTGCCACATTACTTTAACTCCCTTATTGATTGTACTACTACCTTTGGTATACAAGTTGCCTCTCGGTACTCTGGCTGTTCACCACCAATCCCATGTTCCATAATGCTGCTGACAATGGTAATGTAGTCATCCGTATCCTCTAAAAGCCTGCCATAGCTGATACTACTAACAGGTCTAAGTTCGGCAACTTCTTTTCTAATAAGCCCAGCACCGCCAACATGATCACCTATCGTTATACAATGTAACAGTCCGTCAAAAAGTGCATCTGGTGAAAATCTTGTAGAGTGGACTGGAGTTTAGTAAACTTACCCCAACTTTATAGTGATTCATGATTAATTTCACGATTATGTAATGTTTGGAGGTGGGAGACAATGATAGACCAGAAAAAGCAAGTCGCAAAAGAGGCCAAGCGTGAAGAGAAGCGCATGGCGGAAAAAGCTGCGCGACTAGCCAGAGAGCAGGCAAGAAGAAAAACTGATCTGGCCAGAGAGCAAGCGATTCAAAAAGAGCAAGCAGCAAAAGGGGCCAAGCGTGAAGAGAAGCGCATGGCGGAAGAACCTGCGCGACTAGCCAGAGAGCAGGCAAGAAGAAAAACTGATCTGGCCAGAGAGCAAGCGATTCAAAAAGAGCAAGCAGCAAAAGGGGCCAAGCGTGAAGAGAAGCGCATGGCGGAAGAACCTGCGCGACTAGCCAGAGAGCAGGCAAGAAGAAAAACTGATCTGGCCAGAGAACAGGCAATAGCCGAAGATCAGGAGGCGAGAAGGCGAGAAATCGAAAAAGCGAAAACTTAACGCGGCCCACCCTCTATAACAAAAGGGCGACTTGTGCAATCCAACGCATCTGTCATATTAGAGAAATTCTAAAGCACCGGGTGTCATCGATATCTGTGGAGATAACATTATAATTTGACCTGAAGAGAATTTACAGGTAAGGTGTTAGCAAGTAAGACCTGAAAAGGAATTGAATACGGAGGTTTAGACGTGGGTAGTAAGGGAAGAAAAAATGTGAAAAAACCCAAGAAACAAATATCAGAAAAGAAAGCTGAGAAGACAGAACAAAAGAAGAAATAAAGAGCCAAATAATGCAGCTTAAACAGCGCTAGTTCCCATCCAGGGCAATTGCCTGTTGTTCAGCATGTCACATTTGTCCAGATTGTAAAGTTTTAATAAAAAAGCTGGGCATTTGTAAACCAAATACCCAGCTCTGTCGAATCTCAGAATTAACTGATTTAACCCTTGCCAATCCTAAACATCTTAGTTCCGCATTTTGGGCAAGTACCTTGTGTTGCTGGCCTGCCATTCTTCATCTTAATGGCTTTCGGATTACTCATTTCCCTCTTTGTTTTACATTTCATACAGTATGCTTGCATTGAACACCTCCCTTTTGTATTTGAGTGTAGGATATAACACATTCAGGCTAAGTGTCAATCGTTGTGCTTTGAACATTAGCCTGAAAGGTTCAACAGGAGATATGTATTAGCTTTTAAGGTGGAAGGTTAAACTGAAAGTTCTACCTATTGTTACCTCAGCTCCACTTTTAAAATTCCTAATGATAGTCTCGTTGTTTCTGCACAGGCCTCTTAGAATGCATAAAAACGGATGAATCAGCTTGTACCTGTTTGAAACCTCAAGACTAGTCGATGATAGACTGGTAAATCATTTTTTCTATTAGACTCCGATAGTACTGGCCGTTGCGTGGTCGTACTCACCATAAAAACCGCAATCAGGTTTTCCTTGGGGTCAACCCAGTAAACAGTCCCGGCGATACCATCCTTACAGAATTCACCGATATTTGCTGGGAAGTCTACACCTGTGGTATCCACACGAACGTAAAAATCGAAGCCTACGCCATATCCCTGTCCGGGTATGTAAGCAGTATCGCTGCGATTACCCAGTGGCCCCAATAGGTCTGAGGTTATGTAGGCTACAGTTTCCGGTTTCAGCAGGCGCTTACCTTCAAGTTCGCCGCCATTGAGAAGCATCTGGGCAAAGCGTGCCCAATCCATAGCTGTCGATACAGTGCCAAAACTTGCATTTAAAATTTTTCTGCTGGGGTCGGTCGCATCAATGTAGAAGAGGCCATTGGGGATTTAGGTAAACCAATCGGTTTACGTCCTCTCCTGTGACCAGGAATCCGGAGTCTTTCATTCCCAATGGCTTGTAAATACGTTCTTCAAAGAACTTGTCCAGTGTCATGCCGGAGGCAACCTCTATAACCCGGCCCAGAACATCGTATGACGAGCCGTATCGGTATACGGTTCCTGGATTTTCAGCCAGTGGTAACTTGGCCAATTTGTCACAGATTTCGGCATTTGTTAATCCTGTAGTGTTGTTCATACCAGCTTGTGTATAGAGTTCCGTGATGCCCGGTTTAGGTCCCAGCATACCACTCAATCCCGAAGTGTGTGTGGCAAGGTGCTGAATTGTCATAACGTGTGCTGGGCGGCACCATGGTGACCACATATTTGCCATTCTCATCTTTTGATACTTCCCCCACCTGGATATCTTTAAAAGACGGTATGTATTTTTCAACCGGGTCTTCGAATGCCAGTTTCCCTTCGTCCTTCAATATGGCGGCCGCCACCGCAGTGAGAGATTTGGTCATGGAGTAAATGCGGAATATCGAGTCCTTTTCCATCGGCAACTTTTTCTCGTTATCACGGTAGCCGAAATTCTTGAAGTAGGCTACCTTCCCATTTCGAGCTATCAGTAGAACAGCGCCGGGTATTTTGTTGGCCGCTATATCTGCCTGCTAATACAGTATCAATCTCATTCAGTTTTTCCGACGAAAGGCCGACATCCTCTGGCTTAACATACCGTTTCAGTGGAGAAGGCTGCAGGCTTGGCGCAAGCCGATAAAACAGAGGATAGCAAAAAGACCGATAGCAACAGTATTGAGTAAACCAGCCAAATCTTGTTTTGATATACCTTCCCGATTTTCATGATATCCTCCTTGATTTTGATTAGATATGAGTTGTCAAGTGTTGTACGTTTTCCAGCTTTATAACAAAGATTGACAAACTTGTCAATTGGCGAGTATAACTACTGCTTTGCATGGCATGCCACTAACGCATGGTTAGGAATCAAAAGGTAAAAATACGTTTGAAGATTCAGTAGGTATTAAAAGATACAATCTCCTTCAGCGGTTCCCTATTATGTTCCATGCTCATACTATTCTCACTGTAATATCCTAATGCTAATAGCACGTCTATTTTCTTATCCTTTGGGACATTTAGTATCGATTTTACAGCCTCTTCATCAAACCAGCCTATCCAACAGGTTCCGAGCCCTAGCTCTTCTGCCTGCAGCACAAAATGCTCCCCGGCTATACCAATATCTATGAGATGATAGTCGGTACCCCGTAACCTCCCTCCTATTCTAGTTAAGAACTTGTCTTTTTCAGATACGATTACGACGATGACCGGTGCCTTCTTTGCAAAATAATTGAAAAATTGCATGCACCGAAAGCGTTATCGCACAGTCTTTTCTTGACATCCCGGTCATCAACAACGATGAACTTCCACGGCTGAGAATTAGATGCAGAGGGAGCCAACCTTGCTGCCTCAAGACATAACATTATTTTTTGACGCTCAACAGGTTTGTCAATAAAATCCCTAATACTTTTCCTGTGTTTTATCAAATCCAACAGTGCCATGGTTATCATCTCCTGTTCTTACGTTGACCTACCCAAAATGATTGTACCACTCGGTATTTCGTAATGGAATGCCATTACGTATGACTAACAATCAAAAGATGAAGATAGTGGTACTCAAACGTGTGGTGCTATATCGACGTCTTCGTAGCTATGGCCACAGGATAAAGACCCTGGGTCAACAAATAGTTTGAATCAGATAAGCCGATCCCCATCAGCTCCACCAATACCCCTTCTAAAGCTAAATCAAATTCTACTCACATTTCGACTAGTTCAAAATCATTACTTGCAATTAGCTATTCCTTTACACCGTTTGATTAACATGTTTTCAGATACGGATGCTCGAAGTGGTTACCCCCGTTGAAATAAATTTACTCCCCATCTCCTATAATTAGGAGAGGGGGGCAGGGGGGTGAGGTCATTTTCTCAACTCATAGCTTTGCTAAATTTTCTTGAGAAATGGAGCCAATCCGTTTGAGTTACAGATAGCATTGGGACATACCACGTTGGAAATGACTAGAAGATATACTCAGGCATTAGGATTTGATGATGTGTTCAAGAGGCATGTGCTGGCTAGTCCGGTGGATAGGTTGGTTAAATAGCTTTGATAGTCCCTAGTGTAGAATGCTCTAGGGACTATCGACTCACACATTTGTTTTTAGGCTACAGATTAAGTTAAAACGTGTGGTTAAAAAAGCCTTAAGTTGAAATTCTTGTTGTTAGACGGTCTTATCTTCAATTGCGGCTGAAGGTGCATCCTTCTTGACGGATTCTATCCCGTTTTTTGCATTCTCCTTGGTCGTGTATCCTTCACCCGAATTCGCAATCATTTGTCCATTGGATGCAATTAGTCTCCATCGAATTTCACCTTTTTTGTCTTTGAACAATTCAAATTTTGCTGTCATGACATTTACCTCCTATCTTTATTATTAAAGAGATACTAGCAGAGTCAGGTAGTGGGTCAATTTGAATCTGAAAAATTCTAACTCAAATTGTGCGATGCTACACTGGCTCAATAAAGTAACTTCAAAGTGCCTTTATGAAATCAGTTGCGATAAAATCCAGAACGCTAATCCTAGGGCTATTAGGTTTACCTTATTCCAAATGTTAATAGTTGCTATGATGAAACAGATTAGCCCAAGTATCAGTAAGATTGTTGTTATCATAATTTCTCCTTTTTCTGCGATTCAATGTCAAGACTCTTCCTTAACCCACGGGTCTTCAATTGTTGCGGTATTTTTCTTTATAGATACGATTCCATCTTCCGCACTTTTCGTTTGTTTACAACCCTCTCCAGCGCAAGAAAATCTTAGCCCATCAACGGCAGGAAGACTCCTGCGAAATTTGCTCTTTTGGCCGGTGTACAACTTAACTTTTGTTGTTATGATATTTGTCTCCTATATTTACTATTAAGGGAATACTAGCAGAGTGAACATGTAGAAGTAATATAATCGAGGCACGATATGTTAAATAGTTATGATATTTATAGCGTCATCGGCGGATTGATTGATGAAATGACAGGACGGAGGCAATTCCAATAGGCCTATTTATGTACCAAATGCAAGAATCTTGGCATTAGGATAATGGTACGCTCAAAGATACTAAAACGAAAAGGTGTTGTTCGATTATCCTTTATTTACAAGGAGATTTTGATGATGCGCTGGAGTCTCAAAAGAATTTTCAGTGAAATTTGTTAGGAGTTATGCCCGGATGTTCGTATTATGCTATCCTACCATTAAAAAAAGCACAACCGGAAATCGGGAGGCAATTATGGCAGGATTAGGTAAACCACAACTGGAGTAGCCTGGCAGTTGTGGCACCAGCTTACTATTTGCTCAGTCTTCTTTTAGTTCACGATTGTTGCCGGTTCAGCATTATCCTGCCTGAATAATCCATCCCCGTCTCAAGCCTGCATTAGAAGATTTGAAGTTGCCGGCGCATGGTGATACAGCCCTGCTCACGGGTGTTATATCTCCTCCCGATGAAGGACGTGATCATATATGGCCGGACCACCCGGTCGAATATCAAACAATGCCGCCAACTTCAGGGCCGCATTTCCCGGATCCTACGGCTCCAGGGTTCTATACTATACGGCCGGCATTCGGGTACCTGGTGCACAGCCTGGAGCATGGCTCGGTTGTTATCTACTACGACCCGGCTAAACTTACACCTGAAATTGAGAAGAGCTTTAAAGCATTTATAAAAGCAAACAGTGATCACCGAAGTAGGGATTGTAGCAGTTCCAGACGCAGATTTTAAATATCCTTTTATACTTACCGCCTGGGATAAGATGCTTAAGCTTAATAATTATGATCCCCAGGTTGTAAGAGCTTTCCTGGCGGAGTATTTGGGACGTGGGCCCGAGTCTCCGAGCCGTTGAATATCCTATTTTGAGGGATTTTAAAGGCTACCTTCCATGGCTATTCTAAGAAAAGAGCAGAAGGAGGACAGGATGAAACTCAGTTATAAGCATTCTCGGATTTGCCGGTAGTTTGCGGGAGGGTTCTTACAACAAGGCGTTGTTACGGGCTGCCGCACAGTTGCTGCCAGATAACGCTAGTCTCAGATATTTTTGACCTCGATGGAATCCCGCCTTTTAACGAAGACCTAGAAGGTGCAATTGCCACAGAAAGTTAAAGAATTCAAGGCCAAGATAAGAGCTGCTGATGCCATCCTGGTTGCTACGCCAGAGCACAACTATTCTGTACCAGGAGTGCTTAAAAATGCTGATCCACTGGGCTTCCCGGCCTTATGGGGATAACTCCTTCGAGCATAAGCCGGTTGCGATCATGAGCGCATCCACGGGAATGCTTGGTGGAGCCAGGGCACAGTATCATTTACGCCAAGTCTTTGTTCTTGTCTCGACATGCTTCCACTAAATAAGCCAGAAGTCTTTGTCGCATTTGCGAATCAGAAGATTGATGAAACAGGTAAACTGCAAGATGAAACCACTGGAGCAAAAATCAAGGAATTACTTGAATCCCTGGTCACTTGGACTAGGAAAGTAGCCACAAAAAGGGACTAAGATTGCTACAAGGGCTTGACCTCCCCAGCAATATTTGTACTACCTTTTAAGTTAGTTCCACAAACATCTTGAATAGGCCTATTTGTGCACCAAATGCTCAAATTGGGCAAGTTGGTTAGGGGTACGCCCAAAGATACTCAGAGGGAAATGTGTATTGAAATCACCCTTGATTTTAAGGGAAAAGAGGAGACATGTGGTAGCTAGTCCGGTTATAGGTCTATGTATTAGGGTACGAGGCGGTGGAGAGTCATAGGAAGTGTGGGCCGGTGGATAGGTTAAAATGGATTTTGTTTAATGTCTAAAGATGGCTTTCGCTGGGGGATCCTGAACCTTATATTAACAGACTATACGGCAATCGATGCCCTGGAATTAACTTACCTCGCCTGAGAGTGCCCTGCGCAATGTCTTATTTCCACATTTTGGACAAGGGGCTTCTTTCACTAGTTTCCCCTTAGGAATAGCAACTTTGCCTTTAAAATCACAGTTCCCGCAAACGACTGCTTCTTGATAAGTTTCATCGCTCACTTCTCTATCTCCTTGCTTTGGTCATAAATATTATATCATACTGATAATATCATTCCAGTGTCGATCGCTTTGTTAACCCGAATGTATTACTCTAGATGAGTGCCAATTCAAAATCCAGATTTTTGCCACCCGTATTGCACAATAGGAACGTTCTAGATCTTTATAACTTCTTGGCTATCCCCTCGTCCATGCAATATAGCTATTCGTTGTTAAAATGCAAGAATCTGGGCACTGTGATTTGATGATGTGTTCAAGAGACATGTGGTGGCTCGCCCGGTGGATAGGTTGATGCATTGATTTCTATGCGGTGGAGAGTGCATGAAAGACATGGGCCAGTCAATAATATAAAAGCGTAGCTTCATTTTAGGTTAGCGCATGGATGCTTTGTGGTAGCACCATGACATTCTTTGATTTGCTCCTGGTCTACATTCCCCTGGTTTACCTTTCAGTTTCTCAGGATGCTCGCATTCTTTCTTACTTGCCTTCATTTGTACTTCCTTACGACAGGGGTTAACGTCTTCTTAAAGACCGGGGATTAACATTGAAAGATCATCAATGAATAGGCTTAGGTTTTTCATCCTTATATCTTCTATTTGCTAAAAGTGGCTTCCCAAAACGGTACCTTTTTGGTTTGCATAACTGTTCTCTGTTTTTCTACCTCGTAGGGAGTTTGTATTTCATTAGTCCAAAGAAGTTGAACATTTGATACTTCTATAGTGCTACGGAAAGCGGGAGGAAGTTCACCAGTGCAGAGAGCAGGATTATAGGAAGCCTTTGTCCTGGTTATTATGGCAAATTCTTTTACCTTTGAACTATCAAACGTAATAGAACAGTTGTATTTATATACCATACCAAGCGCGGCTACCCCCAAATCCGTTAATCCGCCGTTATTAGGAGTGTATTTGGTATCTATATCACACATGTACTGTGGGTTTGGGGGAAGAAGAGGCTAGGAGGTGTAAAGCTTTCTCAGGTGGTGTCCTTACTTGGATATCTCCTATACCTACTATGGAGTGATACCCTTCAAGCCATTTCTGCTCTTCTAGTGTTGGGGTATATATAAGGGAATCTCCTATAGGAGGGAAGGAGCCTTTCTTATACTGTCCCGATTTACCAAACTCGAAATTCGTTGGGAGGACAATCTGCCTGATACCAGTCAAGTCATGCACATATAGGCATGTACTTTGCCCAGAAAGTCCTGCATTTCCGTAAATGAGTAGGAGACTTTGATATTACTTTTTGAGTACTGGGATATGTCTATTTCATATCCATAGTAGCTTATCACGGGAGTAAAGCCCGAGCATTTCCCTGTAGCATCTGCATACATAATATCTCCATATAAATTTGCATGCCACTTAATCTTAGGTACTAGGTCGATTACTCCTTCTTTCTTATCAACCTTGTATTCAGTTTCATAGTACGTCTCTGTCACTGGTACTTCTTTGCTTACGCAAGAGACTGTGAAAACGAGGCAAGCTATCATAATCAACACAACAAACAAAGTTAATTTCTTAATCTTGCACCTCCCGTCGATTGCTACCTTCGATTACGATAACACGCTAAAAAGAAGCTGTCAAGCTAGTATCATCACACTTTATGACGTTCTGTGTGACCTGCCCCCCCCACTAGTTATGTCACTTGAAAGTATTATACGCCCAAATATTTTGTAATGGAACGTCTGTACCGTATGACTATGGATCAAACGGTACAAATAAACGTGGTTGCCCTGAGCCGTGATGCCTACTGAAGACAGGTTAAAGCCAGTCCAACTCTAACTTAAGGAGTGGTACAATTATTAGGGCAGGTCAGTCGGCATATTCGCCATAATTGTTTGCGATTGTCAGAGGCCACAAAATCTGGCAAATTTCTTTTCCTGTTTCATTCTCGTGCACTTCCAACATTTACCACATGGCTTTCCATCTATAGGCGAATAGCAGCTTACAGTCAATGACACAAGTTGCTTTAGTTGCGCTTCAGATCCTTTCAGTAGTCGCTTGATTTCCCCGCAGACTTTGTCACGACTCATTTCTGGTAGCAATTCCACTTTGATGGCATATTGACTTTTGTATTCACAAAGAAGTTCCTGTAGGCGGTCGAAGAAATGACGATTTGAGTCGGGCATCTCCCTATCTTTTAGACCTGAATGGATTTCAAAAACGGTCTTTTCAATCAATTGATTCTTGGCGCAAGCCATCAAATATGAAGCGACGATTGAGACTAGTATCATGTTGCGGTTCTGTATTTCACATGTTACATTACCTACCTCTACCCCAGTAAAAGCAACATTCTTGCACCATGTAAAAAGATCAGATCGCAAGGAAATTTGGATTGGGTCTGATAAGAGGTCAGTTTCATCTAATGTTGATCGTATAAAACTAATCACCTTTTCGACGCTTTTCCATTCATCTGGTGCTACGTGCTGGCCATAGTCTATGAAAACGGGTTGGATTTCATGTTCTTCTTTCTTCCCCTTATGAACGTCTATTGCCAACTTCAATAGGGCGTAGGTTGAATCCAAGCCACCTGAAAACAAGTGGATGTAGTTCTTCGTCTTGTCAACTTTGATTTCTTTCATCTTGCTATTGACTAACCCCCTATTATTGTACCATTTTGCGTTTATTAGCGGAATGCAACTCCATACGACTATGAATCAAACGGTACAAGTGAACGTGATTTCTATTGTCATAATGTCAGAAGATGCATATCAAGAATGTTGGCGTAAGTCCGGCTTTAACTTAAAAGTGGTACAATTGTCGGGGGCAGGTCAAACAGAATCTGCAACATTGGACATATGCTCGGTTAATTTTGGGCTAGAAGGGCGTTGATTTATGAGGATGAAAACCAGACCACATGAATCCATAATTGTAGCTGGTCTCATTTTATTGTGTGTATTCATTGTTCTAAATATCCCGGCTTGTCAGTCAGTCCTGGCACAAGAGCAGATTAAGAAATATGGAGAAATAGCAGGGGGTCACTCCGATTCAATACCCTTTAAACTGACAAGGGGTGAAATGATAATAGGGGAAGTGGTCGTTCGCAATAATCAAACTCTAAGATTGAGCGTTGCGGACTTTAGTGGCAATATCATTTATGATTTTGGGCTGATACCAATGCAAGGTGGCTTCTACTACGCGGCTGAAACAGATGGTCAGCACTACTTATTAGTTACGAACCCTGACTCTTTTTCGGTAGGGACAAGAGGCTACGCTATAACCTACGCTATTGAACCATCAAACGTTAAACCTGGTGCTGGTTCGGGTCAAAAAGCAAGTGTTTCGCAAAACACGCCTAATTCACAAATCCTATTATGGGTGGCAGTAATAATTATCGGCTTGATTGCTTCAGTAGTACTAATATCAGTACTTGTTGTTAAGAGGCGTAAAAAACCTGTCGTTAAGAGGCGTAAAAAGAAAACAGGACGTTTTAATGGGCTTAGTATAGGCGAACTAAATGAACTTCGTAAGAATTTTAGGTCGTGTGAACCTTTGGAAAAACCATTTTCGCTGTATCTAGGGTGTGGCAAATTTAGTGTAGTCCAAGATAATATTGGTATCAAAAGATGCCTGAATTGTGATTGGGAGGATTAGCTTCTCAGTCACTGTTCAACAGCCCTATAACTAAAGCTAGGCATACAAAACCTTTCTTAACTTTTTGCACTCCCGAACACAGCTACCTAAGTGTAACTCCATATAATTTATGTATAACAGTTCTTCAATTTAGGTAGGCCGCTAGTGAATATATTCAAGACACCTCGTGCGTCAGCGTGCAGAAGCAGTCGCTCCAACTCACGCTGCACCCAAAGCGGTGCAGGGAACATTCAGCCTAGCAAATTACTGTTCAAACCTTATGATTCACAATCAAACGGTTAGATTGCAGCTAGTCCGGTGGATAGGTTGATACGTTAGACTATGATGCGGTGGAGGCACATAAGAGATTTAGTCCGGTGGCTGGGTTGAGGTAACAGCGGGATGGAGTAGGTTAAACATACCTATTGACTTTTTATAATCAGTCTAGTAAAATGCTGAACGTAAAAAACTAATAATTAAGAGGAGGTTATTTATGGTCAAAACCTGGGGATGGATCAGTTTCATACTATTTTGCCTTGGCGTCATACTAGCTGTTGTCGGAGGTTTAGTATTTCCAGAGAGCATAGTCATTGCATTAATACTTGTCATTTTCGGCCTTATAATCGGTATTATACATGTCAGTATTGACAAAGAAGGAAAAGGACTGGTTATCCTGCTCCTGGCCACGATAGCAATATTGGCAATGACGGCTGCCTTTTCTCCGGTTACATTTTTGGGCGTCGGTAAAATGGCGGCCAGCATATTAGTAAATTTTGCCGCGTTAATGGCACCTGTGGCCCTCGTCGCTGCAATAAAGGCGCTGCTGCAACTATTTCTCGGACCACAAGTTAAAATCTAGCTAGTCTTAAATCAACAAGACTAAATTGTCATTCATCTGAGACAGGTCGCTTTTACTTAAGTGTGAAAGATGGCCTGTCTCATTATTATTGACCACGTACGCGAGGTTTTCAAATAAGCGAGAACAGGCAGGTGTTGTATTTAGACGGTTTGACTCTCAATCAAACCCTATAAATAAACGCAGTTGCTTTTGGGCACTATGGTATGAGGATACTTGCATGGGACAGGTTAAAGCCAGTCCGGTGGATAGGTTGATACATTAAAGCTATATGGGCAGGCAGTCTTGGATTCATTTATTTAGCTTCGACTATAACATTACCAGACAAGCGGGATTAGCCGGTATTTCACTTGCTTGGCATACTCTCTATAACCTGACATTTCATTTTGCAGTGTGCGGTCTTCCAGCGCCGTGCGGATTACTATTATTATTGTCAATATGCCGCTCAGCACAAATCCCCACCATGAACCTAAAATCAATGGATAGGCTAATATTGAAATGATTAAACCGGCATATCCCGGATGTCTCATTATCTTGTATGGGCCAGATGTACAAACATATTGTTGTCTGTCATCCTGGATGCGCACCGTCCATTCAAAGAACTTATTGACGGCCATTGCCCATGTGGCGATCACAAAGGCAGGTATTATTATTACGATACCCAAAATAGCCAGCCAGAAAGGCATAAACGACCATTGAAATCTAACTGCATCGAACCCCATGACGACCAGGTTGCCAAAGGTTAGTACGGGATAAATGGCTACCCATACCTTATCAAAGCCTTTTGTACCTTCCTTGACAACGCTGCCGCGTTCATTCAACATCTCCGGATTCACTCTTGCCAGCACTACTGTACTTATCACCCAATAAATTGAAATCAGGCCAACGTATACCCACGCGTTTATCCAGGCAAGTGTACCCGCTGATATGAATAAGATTGCAAATCCGATGATTATAAGAATTGATTGTACAATGATCCCTCTAATGCCGAAGTGATTTAGACTGCTCACCTCTCACCTCCGATACGTTTCAGAAGTATTATATATCTGCATACTTCCGAATGGAATGCCACTAACGTATGACTATGGATCAAATGGATACCGGATAAAGTCCCAATGCCAACAAGGAGTTTGAATCAGATAAGTCGATCCCCATCAGCTCCACCACTCTGTACGGAACAAAGAACTCCCACTCTCTCTTGAGATATTCCTTGTGGAGGGAGGGGTATAGTATAGGTCAACAGCACTTCGCCACCTGTTACCTGCACTTCCTTAACAAAGCTCCTAATAAAAGCCTTCCTTTCTGTTAAGGAACTCGCATTAAGCAAGTTGCGTAGGTCAGCCGCATACTGTGTCACCGTTTCCAGATTGGCTAACTCAACTCGCCTATTTGACAAAAGAGCAAGATAGTTCCACTAGAGCCACCTCCCGAGCCAGTATCATCAACTACTACAGGCTTTAAAAATGCAGGTTGGCTACGATTGCCCATATTCCGACGATGATAAGATAAATACCGACTATGTAATTAAGTATCCTGGGAAAAATCATTACGATGATGCCAAAAACAAGCGTGATAATTCCCCATAGCAGACCTGTTGGTTGCCACATAATTACCTCCTTCTTAATTAAACTTAATAAAAAGCAACTCGTTCACAAACTTAAACTAATGTTGCTTATACTGACTGTTACTTTTACCTAGCAACAGCCACAATAGCCAGAATACCGATCACAATTAGGTAAATGCCAACGATCCACGGCAACAAGCTGGGTATCCAGATGATCAAGATACCCGCTATTATGGATAGTATCCCCATTACTAAACCACTTACTTTAGGCATAATAAAACTCCTCCTTTCTTATAATTTAGCTATATATTAATTAGTTGATAATGTAATAGTCATATAATTCAGGAAAAAGATATTAAAAAGTTATGACAATTTTGGATTGTTTCTAGCCGTGATAGAGGATATTATTGAAGACTTGGTGGACAGGGGTTTTCTTGAAAATAGTCAGGGCTGGGATTTTTTTAAAATATAGCCCATTTTAGTGACGGTAAGAATGATTTGGGGATCATCAGGTTTCTCTTCGATTTTACTTCTCAGACGGCTAATCCATGTCCTGAGGAATTGAACGTCATCACGGTATTCAGCCCCCCAGACGCGGACTAAAAGCTCCTCATAGGTCATGAGACGGTCAGCATTTAATGCTAATTCGCTGAGCAAGAGCCATTCGATCCGGGTTAAGTATATTATGTTGCCTCTAACCATTACCTTATGTGCCTTGAAATCGATGGTTATATCGCCCAAAGAAAGCTCATCTGGAATTTTAGGTTCGTTGGGTCTAAACCGGCGCATCACTGCTTCAATTCTGGATACCAGTTCATCAGGACTAAAAGGCTTTGCTATATAGTCATCGGCCCCCATGTCAAGCCCTGTTATTTTGTCACGTTCATCTCCCTTGGCGCTGAGAAATATGACAGGCACCGTTGAAAAACCACGTATCTCTTTAAGCACATCAAACCCATTCATTTCAGGCATGAGTATGTCAAGCAAGATCAGGTCGGGATGGCTGGCATGAAACTGCTCTAAAGCCTCAAGACCGTTGCTCGCAGTTACCACTTCATATCCCAGTGCTCTCAGGTTTGACTTGAGAAATTTTAGGATCCGTATCTCGTCGTCAACCACCAGTAACCGGTACTTTTTCACACTCTGTTGTCGACTAGCCATCATGCCTGCTATAATAATATTCAAATTGACCAGATGTCAAGATACGTGCTGTTGACAAATATTGAGCTGTATCATATAAATTAGTTATGCGCGGAAATGCCAGGCAGGTTCGAGCCATCACAACTGGCATTATGGTGGGAGTCATGATATGAAAGAAAGCCGAAAAACAAAAGCTCAACTTATTGACGAACTGGACTTATTGCGTCAGAGGATTAAAAAAAAGGACTCAGCAGAAACCAGGAGTGATAGTGCAAAGCAACGTTTGAAGGATTCTGAAATTCGCTATAGACGCCTTTTTGAAACAGCACAGGATGGGATATTGATTCTCGATGCAGAAACTGGTCAAATA
>CAVSBU010000012.1:0-77144 GCA_963726215.1 uncultured Chloroflexia bacterium | reverse complement strand
GTCTCGAATAGGCCGTAGCCGTAAAGGAAGCCGTAGTTGAAGGGCGATAGTTTAGCCTGAGACCGGGGAATCAGGTCGCCGTTGAGGTAAATGATTTCTTCCATTTGTGGACTCTAGGGCCATACGGGCTGGGTGAAGCGGAGGAAGTTAGCCAGCAGGTCATGTCCTGCTTCGGTAAGTATGGATTCGGGGTGTATCTGGGCGCCTTCGACTACGTAGTTTTTGTGCCTTACATCCCATTATCTCTCCTTCTTCAGTTCTGGCAGTGACCTTGAGGCAGGAAGGCAGCGCCTCGGGTTTGATAATCAACGAATGATAACGGGCTGCCGGGAAGGGATTCTCTATGCCTTCGTAGATAGTTTCGCCATCGTGATAGATGAGAGATGTCTTGCCGTGGACCGGCATCGAGGCTCGTCCCACAATGCCGCCATAGACATGGCCGATGCACTGGTGCCCGAGACAGACACCGAAGATGGGGATTTTGCCGCCGAAGTGAAGTATTACGTCGTTGGAAATGCCAGCCTCCAGCGGGGTACATGGCCCCGGAGAAATGACTATATGACTGGGAGCCAGTTCTTCGATTTCAGCCAGAGTTATCTGGTCGTTGCGATAGACCAGCGGCTCCCAGCCCAGCTCGCCCAGATATTGAGCCAGGTTGTAGACGAAAGAGTCGTAGTTGTCGATGACCAGTATCATTTGGTCTCCACAGCTACTCTCGGTGCCAGGCGAAGTGCCTGAATCAGTGCCTTTGCCTTATCCAGAGTTTCCTGATATTCCGCCTCGGCGTTGGAATCATAGATGATGCCGCCGCCGACCTGGAAGTAAGCTTTATTGCCTTTGATTATAAAGGTGCGGATGACTATGTTGAGGTCGAGGTTGCGGCCGAAGCTCAAATAGCCGATGGCGCCGGTGTAGACGCTTCTTCTCGTGGGCTCAAGCTCATCGATAATCTCCATAGCCCGTACCTTGGGGGCGCCGGTGATGGAGCCGCCGGGGAAGGCAGCTTTGAGCAGGTCAATGCGGTTTTTATCCGGGCGCAGCTTGCCGATAACGGTGGAAGTCAGATGAAAGACGGTGGGAAAGGTCTCGAGTATGGCCAGCTCGGTAACCTTCACGGTGCCGTACTGGCAGACTCTGCCCAGGTCGTTTCTCTCCAGGTCGACAATCATCACGTTCTCGGCGCGGTCTTTGGCGCTGTTGAGCAGCTCTTGTGCCAGCATGGCATCTTCAACGGAGTTTTTACCTCGCGGCCTGGTGCCTTTTATGGGCCGTGTCTCTACCCAGTCACCATCTACGCGGAGAAATCTCTCCGGCGAGGCGCTGACAATGGTTACGCCGTCAAAGTTCAGGTAGCTGGCAAAGGGAGCCGGATTAATTTGTCTTAACCGCCGGTAGAGTTCATAAGGGGTAACGGTCAATTCGGTCTCGAAGCGCTGAGAAAGATTGACCTGAAATACATCGCCGGCAGCGATATATTCCCTGACTCTGTTAACCGCCTCCATATAGCCTTCAGGAGTGAAATTGGACTTGAGCACAGCTTCAGTCGTTTTCCTGACGCTGGCTGAATTCGCTTCCGGGATGTGTGGAAGGGGCGAAGCCAGGCGATTTTTCATCTCCTCAAGGCGCAGTCCGGCTCTTTTAAGCCTTCGGCTCTCGTCGAGTTCGGGGAAGCCTGTGGAAACTATATAGGCTTTGCCCTCAAGGTTATCAAAAGCGAGTATAGTATCATAAAAACCGAAATAGCTTTCCGGCAGCTTCAGGTCATCTATGGCTGTGGTGGGGAGGCGCTCGATGAAATGGCACAGGTCGTAGCTGAGATAGCCCACGGCACCGCCACAGAAAGGAATCGGTGACGGGGAAGAGTCCAGTCGATATGTCTCCAGTAGCTTACCCAGAACATCGAAGGGATTGCCCTGTTCATTTTCCTGCCTGTCCTGCCGTATGATGGTGACCTGGTTGCCCCGGCTGCTCATCACCAGGAAGGGGTCGATGCCGATAAAGGAATATCTCCCCAGCCTCTGAGGGTCCATGCCGCCATCAAGGAAAAAGCTATGAGGCTGGCTGTGAAGCAGCTCAAAAGCTTCAGCAGCAGTTAGTGGAGTATGAATCTCCTCAATCAGTAGGTAGCGTTCCATTTCTTTGCGTCCACAGGATAGTTGCCTTTCCATTTGATTCATTGTTATTTTCGTCACTTTCACTTTTTCCCCTTCGCCTTTTCTGCCTCAATGAAGCGGTTTAGTCGCTCCTGAGCCTTAAGCCCATAATGCTGTTCCCAGGCAGCGATTATCTCGTCTACCGGGACATCCACACGGCATCCATGGTCTGCGACATATTCAATGTGCAGTTGGCCATCCAGATTGTGAGAGTGAAATATGGCGTCATTTTTACCGTCGAACTCCACGGGGACGATTCTGTTGGCCTGGCACATTTTCAAGTCAAAAGCGGGAGTAGCTTTAACCCACTTGCCGCTGATGTACAACTCAGTATAGCCATGGTAGCTGAACAGATTTGTTCCCATAACCTCGCGTAATCTGTCGGAAACAAGGTGGTTTCGAATGTCGGCGAGGTGTAGACGCGCGGGGATGCCAACGGCGCGAGCAAGTGCAGCCAGAACAGCCGCCTTTTCCACGCAAAATCCCTCTCCTCTTTTTAATGTCTTGCTTGCCCTGTAGTCCTCGAAAATTTCCAGTGGTACCAGTGGGTTGTATTTAATTATCATCTCTTACCCAATAGAAAAGGCTTTTGGCTTTATCCGCGGCTGTCTGTTCACCTTTGGTCAGATCTACGGCCTTTTGTTTTATGGAGCTCGTTATCGCTGTCAATTGTGGGGGAAGGCCTAAGATATCTTTCTATGTCGTTCATGACTGTGTCTCCAGCACTTTCTTCATGGTGAGTCCGATTTCAGCCGGGCTGGGGGCTATGGTAGCTCCGGCAGCGGCCAGGGCGGCTATCTTATCCTGACGCTCTGCCTGAACTGCCGCTGATAATAGCTCCGGCGTGACCCATTCGCCTGCCCGGCGGGGCTGTAGCTCCGGCAACGAAGGCGACCACCGGCTTGGTCATTTTCTCCTTGATGAATTTGGCAGCCTCCTGCTCTGCGGTGCCACCGATTTCGCCGATGAGCACTACTGCCCTGGTATCTTTGTCTTTCTGGAACAGCTCGAGTATGTCAACGAAAGTGCTGCCGGGTAGAGGGTCACCGCCGATGCCGACGCAGGTGGATTGACCGATGCCCAGGCTGGTTAGCTGGGCAACTGTTTCATAGGTCAGTGTGCCGCTGCGGGAGACGACGCCGACATTGCCCGGCAGATGAATTTCGCCGGCCATAAGCCCTGCCTTGCATTTTCCGGGAGAGATGAGGCCGGGGCAGTTGGGGCCGATAAGTCGGGTTGATTTATCTTTGAGATAGTTGTGCACCATCACCATATCCAGAATAGGAATACCCTCGGTGATACACACCACCAGCGGAATGCCGGCATCGGCAGCTTCCAGAATGGCGTCAGCGGCAAATGCAGCCGGCACAAAAATCAGGCTGGCATTGGCTCCGGTTTTCTTCTACCGCAGTCTCTACGGTGTTGAATACGGGTACGCCTAATGTCTCACTGCCGCCCTTTCCCGGGGTAACGCCGGCGACAACCCTGGTGCCGTACTCGATACATCGCTGGGTATGAAAGCTGCCCTCGCCGCCGGTGATTCCCTGGACCAGCAAGCGCGTCTTTTTATCAATAAGGATGCTCAATTTCTTGTCTCCTTTGGCGGCGGCTACTGCCTTGCGGGCGGCATCATAGAAGTTTGTGGCCTCGATGAACTTTATTTTGGATTCGGCCAGGATGCGTTTGCCTTCATCGACATTGGTGCCGGCTAATCTGACAACCAGAGGAAGTCGGATGTCCATTTGTTTGTGGGCTTCGACTATGCCCTGGGCGATAACATCTACTCTGGCTATGCCGCCAAATATATTGACCAAAATCGCCTTCACGCTGGGGTCGGTGGTGAAAACCTTGAAGGCGGCGACGACCCGGTCGGTATTATTGACGGTGCCGATATCGAGAAAATTAGCTGGCCTGCCGCCGGCCTGGGTGATAAGGTCCATGACTGCCATGGCCAAGCCGGCTCCGTTGACCATGCAGCCGATATTACCGTCCATTTTGATGTAGTTCTTGACCCCCAGTTCGTTAGCCTTAACTTCAAGCGGGTCTTCCTGTTCCACATCGTGAAGCTGCTCGATATCGCTGTGACGGAAAAGGGCATTGTCATCGAAGTTCAGCTTGGCATCGAGAGCCAGAATTTCGCCATCAGCGGTGACAACCAGAGGGTTGATTTCGGCCAGGGAGCAGTCTTTGGCTTGAAAGAGCTTATACAGGTTTGCCATCAGGCTGGTGGCTGGCCTTATCTGGGCTGGGCTTAAGTTCATCCCGTAGGCCAGCTTGCGTCCCTGGAAGGCTTGAAAGCCAGCCGCCGGGTCAATATAGACCTTGAGGATTTTCTCCGGGCTTACTCGAGCTACCTCCTCGATGTCCATGCCGCCGGCTTCGCTGGCCATCATTACCGGCATCCGGCTGGCAGTATCGACGATGATGCTGAGATAAAGCTCGCGTTGTACGCTGACTGCCTTCTCTACCAGGACCTTGCTTACCGGCACACCTTCCGGAGTTGTTTGATGTGTCACCAGCCTGGTGCCCAATATCTGCCCTGCCAGCTTTTCTGCCTCTTCAGGGGTATTGGCCACCTTTATGCCACCGGCTTTACCTCTGCCGCCGGCATAGACCTGGGCTTTGATGGCCACCTTGCCTCCAAGCTCGGCGGCTATCCTTTTAGCTTCGGCTGGCGTGCTGGCTACAGCACCTTTGGGTACCGGGATGCCGAACTCGGACAGCAGCGCCTTGGCCTGGTATTCGTGGATTTTCATCCGGTTCTCTCCTTTTATATGTGATTACAGCGATTCATTATAGATTACAGCGATATGGCGGAGGGGGTGGGATTCGAACCCACGTTCGCTTTCGCGAAAACGGTTTTCAAGACCGTCGCCATCGTCCACTCGGCCACCCCTCCAAAACCATCCTAGTATAGGAAATCGAATTGTGTTTGGCAACCTGATTTATTGTCATTCTGACGGAGAGGGTCACTGCAACTGAAGTAGCATCTTCGCTCCTGTCACGATTGCGAGCGCAAGGTAGCTCGGAATTTAGCCTCCGAGCTCAGATGTAGCTCCGACCCTTTAGAGTCGCTTAGCCTGAGGCTAAAGCCTCGGCGGCTACATTGCATGGATAACCTCGGGGCTACATGGATATGTTATTGGAGGGAGTTGAGTATGTTTTCTATCTCAGCCTGGTTCTGGAAAGAGCCCTACCTGTATTTCCTTGATTATGCCCTCGGCATCGATGAAGAAAGTAGTAGGAAGATGTACTAACGCTGTAAAGACTGTTGACCTCTCCCTTGGAGTCGAACAGGACAGGGAAAGTGTATACTCTTTATCGTGATGTATTGCTCGACGGCATCAAGTTGTTCGCTCTCTTTATCGGCAATGGCAAGTATTGCTAAGTCCTCCTGCTGACCAGTTGTCGGAAATTGCCTGTATAGAAAGGCAATTCTTCCTTGCAGGGGCCGCACCAGATAGCCCAGAAGTTAATCATCACTATCTTGCCTCGGAAATCGCTTAATTTCACATTCTTGTCCATTGAGGTCTTTCAGGGTGAAGTCGGGGGCGCGGTTACCCACTTGAGTAACCGACCGGGATTGGAGTGAGAGTTGTGAATGTTTGGTTGCTTGCGGATGTAGCTTCGTTACCGGCGGCGTCTTTGGATATTATAGTGAAGTTATAGGTTGTACCGGAGTCCAGTTTGGTTAGTGTGACACTGTGGCTGGTAGTAAGGTTTGTTATCCAGCGGCGTGGTTGAGCCGTATGTTTCAGTTTTTCCGTATTTGACCTGGCTGGTGGCAGGTTCATTTGTTATCCAGGTGATGATAGCGCTCGATTCAGTAATGTTGGAAACATTAACTCCTGAAATCGTTGGCGCGGTTTTGTCAGCTGTGGCTAAGGTTGTCAGTTCCCCTTTGGATGTGGTTTCATTTCCGGCGGCATCTGTGGATATTACCTTGAAGTGATAGGTTGTGTTGGGTTAAGTCCGGTCAATGTGACACTGTGGCTGGTGGAAAGATTTGTATCTGACGGTAGTGGTTGAGCCGTATGCTTCAGTTTTTCCATAATTAACCTGGCTTGTAGCCGGCTTGTCGGTTTTCCAGGTAATGGTAGCACCTGTTTCGGTTGTTGATGGAACGAGACGCTTTGGATGCTGGAAATTGTGGTATCTATAGTGCTCTCAGGTGGCGATTGCGTCCCTGTCTGGTGGAAGAAAAAGTAGATGCCGCTGCCGACAAGAACACAGACGATTATAATGAACAGGGTGGTAAAGGTTCTCACTAGCCTCCGCTTTCCTGAATCTGAAATGCCCCGTTCTATAGGTGTGGGAGGCACTGCCTGATACGGATGTGGCCTTGTCGTCAGTGCCCGGCTTACGGATGCTGCACCGGCAGTCACAGGTGCCGCACGTGGTATCGGAAGTAGTATGCCGTCTTGCGGCATGGGGCCGGGTGAGCCGTAATTTGTTGGACGCTGTCCAAAGCCGGGGGTAGGAAGGCCAGGTCTGGGATTATTGTATTGAGGCCCCATAGCTTGGGCTCCCGGCGGTTGCTGGCCTGTGGAACTTTGTGGCCTTGGTGCAAGTGAAGGGCGTGGTAGTGCAGTAGGTGCTGTTTGTTGTTGCATCACCCGATGCTTGACTCCATAAAGCAGGCCGCAGCCGGAGCAGCGTCCCAATTCAGGGTCAATGGTAGCGCCGCACTTGGGACAGTTGCGCTGATACTGTGTAGCCGTGAGTCCCGAATGGTTGCTGCTGCATGGCAGGCTGTGTGCTATGATTGTGGTGGTGCACTCATGGCTCTTGGAACAGGAATAGCTTGTGGCCTGGCTGATATGGCAGGTGGAACTGATGATGTGGCCGCGCTTTGTTGTTCTACGATGCAGAGGAAGCCGCATTTGGGGCAGAATCTTGACCTTTGGGGAAGAGGCTCACGGCAATGCGGGCACAGCATTGCCCCGCAGTTTTTACATAATGACTGGCCTGGCGGCATTTGTGAGTGGCAAACAGAACACAGGCTTATTCTGGGCGGCACGTTATTACCAATCTCCGATTATTTCGTACCTTCATCGTTTGTTTTATTTTCTCTTCAGCTTCGTGAACATTCTGAATACTTATCTATTATACACTTAGCTAAAAATTACTAAAAACTTTCGAGAAAGGAGAGCGACTTGCTGGTATCAGACTAAAGTGTAGTTGAGCAATGTAGAAAATCAGTAGGCTAATCTAGAGATTTAAGTATAGCTTCTATTTCCTCTTTACTTTGGAACCGTCCAATCTGGATTTCTCTGATAATTCCGTCCGAGTCGATGAAAACGGTTTCAGGTATAGTCCAGATATGGTAGTCCTTCTTAGTTTGCCCCACTGAATCGAACAGGATAGGAAATGTGAAAGGCCCTGCTTCGTCACTAAATTTGCCTTCGAGTGTCTTAATACGGCCTGGAGCCTCGTCAATTTTGCTGTCAATGCATACAGTGAGTACAACGAAATCTGAATTTGCGAGTTCCTGTCAGCCAAATTTTCATCTTCATATATTCCCCGGATATAGGGGAAATTCGCCTATGCAGGCTCCGCAGAAAGTACTCCAGAAGTTAAGCAATATCTTCTTTTTCCCTATATATGTGCTTAGCGTCTCGGTTTTGCCTGCTTTATTCGGGGATTCCGGATTATCGTCATTATAGTAGGGCAAGGTGAAATCTAGGGCGCGTTCCCCGACCCTCTCGCCAAATGTTATTTCACGGAGTGGTAGTCAGCATTTTTGTTTCGTTGGCTTCGTTTCCGCATTTGTCCGCTGACTTCACCGAGAAATAGTATGTTGTGTTGGGCTCGAGTCCGGTCATTCGGACCCTGTGGTTGGTGGTCAGTTCATCATTTGATATCGCGGTCAGGCCGTAGTCTTTTGTCTTCCCATAATCAACCTGACCCGTGGCAGGCTTATCCGTTAACCAGGTTATAGTGGCGCTTATATCTGAGTTACTGTCGGCCTTGACTTCTGAAATGACCGGCGGTGTCGTATCTTTAAGTCGGAAATTTGCGGTGATGCTTTTATTCGAGTCCATGGTAATGGTGACAGTCTCCGACGAATCTGCGACGCCATCCCAGTAGCTAAAGGTATAGCAGTCGTTGGGCACGGCTGTTAATGTGACCTGGCTACCCGGGTCAAACGTACCATTGCCGGATGAGGGAGATACTATCCTGATTTCGCCACCTGTTTCAGGAACCATATTCGTGCTCAGTGTATAAGTTTTGGATGGAGTGATAGCTGTGGCTGGTGGTAGAATCCCAGGTTCAGCATTTTGGCTGAAGAATCGAGTGGCATAAATTCCGCCAAAGACGAGGCCGATAATTATAATACATGCCAGCAGGCTGGCCAGAACCGGTCTTACAAAACGCCTCAGCGAGGGAAATTCCCGCCGTGTCCGTTCAGCCCTGGCTACTTCTTTTATAAAAGTACTTTTGGCTGGCTCACTGGCCCTTTTCATCGTTGGTTCACGTGGTATGCTGTCTAGAATCGGTTTCGTTGGCGCACTGGACCTGGCTGGCATTGATATGGCGCCTGTGGGTGCAGCTTTTGCCGCCCGATATTTAGCCCCGAGAAAGCCACAGTTCGGGCAATCTTTTTGAACAGTGTCGACACTAATGCCACAATTAGGGCAGATGTACTGGGCTTTGATTTCGGTGGACTCTCCGATGTCTCTGGATGCAGGACTGTGTAGCCGAGCTTTCTGTGCCTTCTGCCACAGGCTGTAGTTAGGGTCTTCCCAGCCGCAATACGGACATATTTTGCCATCAAAAATGTGAGCTTTGGGACATAGCCTCAGCGTTGCAATTGGGACATAAAAGTTCGCCTAAATTATCCCTTTTTACCTGTACGTGGCATCTGGGACACAATATTATCTTTTGCACACAGGCCTCTTTTTACGTTTATTTCCTGTTTGTCTTCAATCTTTATGTTTAGATAATCGCCCAAATATTTGCCCTAGATTATACATGTCAGTAACCTAAAAGAAAAAAGGTGTTAAGGAATTTACCTGTTGGTCTGATATGGAAGTGGTAAGTCTTCTGGTAATTATTATTTTGGTTTAGGCTTGCTGACAGCACTTGTTTTCATAGGGCCAGAATAGCCACAACTGCGGTGATTCAGGCAGCGGCCGAATGCCTTGCCAGCCTTGGCGCCGCAGCGGGGGCATGTATATCTAGCCAGTATTTCGGTACTTTTAGATTTTTTTTGCTTTGTGCTGTCTGGCTGTGGCGTCGGTGGGTCGACTATTACTGGTTTGCCGGCAGCATTTTTCCCTCGCAGATACATATCCTTGTGTTCCATGGCGCCGATATAGCCACAATTGGGGCAATTTCCGAATTGGGTCTTGATTTTAGTTGAGCATCGAGGGCAAGCGTAGCGGGGCTTTGAATTATCCGGCATAGGTCTCAGCCCTTGTTGATTATCTCCGTGCCCATATATGGTATTAGTGCTTCAGGCACTTTTATGCTGCCATCAGCTTGCTGGTAGTTCTCCAGCAGCGCGATAACTACCCGAGGCAAAGCCAGCCCTGAACCGTTAAGAGTATGGACAAAGCTTGGCTTAGCTTTGGGCTCGGGGCGATAGCGAATGTTTGTCCGCCTGGCCTGGAAGTCACCGCAATTGCTGCAAGAGCTGACCTCTAACCATTCGCCGCAGCCGGGAGCCCACATTTCGATATCGAATGATTTAACTGAGGCAAAGCCCAGGTCGCCGGTACATAACTGTAACACACGGTAAGGTATGCCCAGGCGGCGGCTTACGTCTTCAGCATTCCCAACTAACTTCTCCAGCTCCTCATCAGAGGTTTCCGGCTCAGTGAACTTGTAGAGCTCGACTTTATCAAATTGATGTCCTCTCTTGATGCCTCTGGTATCCTTGCCGGCTGCCATCTTCTCTCGGCGGAAGCAGGCGGTATAAGCGACATAATAGAGAGGCAAAGTACCGGGCGGCAGGACTTCATCGCGATGTAAATTGGTCAAGGGCACCTCAGCAGTAGGCACAAACCAGAGATCATCCTCTTCATCGTGGTACAGGTTATCGGCAAATTTGGGCAAATTGCCTGAGCCAACCATACATTCACGTTTCACCATGAAAGGCGGGTATATTTCTGTGTAGCCGTGCTCTTTCACGTGGAGGTCCAGCATGAATGTGATGAGCGCTCGTTGGAGACGAGCCCCCTGGCCTTTAAGTACATAAAAGCGACTGCCGGAAAGCTTGACTCCACGCTGGAAATCGATAATATTCAGTTTCTCCGCTAGCTCCCAGTGTGGTAACGGAGTAAATGAAATATCTGCTGGCTTACCCCAGGAACGCACCACTATGTTGTCCTGTGTATCCTTGCCAACAGGCACGTCAGCCGCGGGGATGTTAGGTAATCGCAGGAGAAAGTCATTTAGTTCGGATTCGACTCGGCATATTTCGGCCTCCAGGGAAGTTACCTTTTCACCGAGTTGGCGCATCTCGGCAATAAGCTGAGGTGGCTTGTCAGCCATTTTGCCTAATTGTTTACTGACCTCATTACGGTGTGCCCGGAGGGTCTCCATCTCGTGGAGAAGCTGACGGCGTTGCTCGTCGAGGCTCATTATTTGGTCAAGCGGAGCGCTCTCGCCTCGCTTTTCCATAGCTTCACGGACTATTTCAGGATTGTCACGGATTAACTTTATATCCAGCACGATGAATTCACTTTGCTATTTTGTTTTTAGCTGCGGGAAAAGGATAACCTCACGGATGGACTGTTTATCAGAGAACAGCATTGCCAAACGGTCAATGCCTACGCCCAGACCGCCGGTAGGCGGCATGCCATATTCCAAGGCCAGGAGAAAGTCCTCATCAATGACTTCTACCTCACGTTCTTCTTCACCCGATTTCGCTTTAATTGACTCTGCCGATTGTATCTCCCTTTGTTTGCGGAAACGCTCTCTTTGCTCTATGGGGTCATTAAGCTCGGTAAAGGCATTGGCGACTTCCATGCCGCCGATAAAAGCCTCAAAGCGCTCCACCAAGCGGTCATTGTCCTGCTTTCTCTTAGCCAGAGGTGACATTTCTACCGGATAATCCACTAAAAACGTAGGCTGCATTAAACCAGGCTCAACGAAGGTGGATATAAGCTCATCAACTAAACGGCCTCTATCCTTTTTAGGGTCGACTTCTAGCCCTAGTTGTTCCATTTTCCGGCGCAGTGAGTCAGCATCGGGATAGTCCTCAAAGTCAATGCCACAGCGCTCTTTTATGGCTTCACGCAGGTAAATACGGCGCCACGGAGGTTCAAGGTTGATAGATTCTTCGCCGAACTTAATCTTGGTCTTGTCCACGATTTCTCTGGCAATATAGCATACCATATCTTCAAACAGCGTCATCATGTCATTGTAGTCAGCATAGGCTTCATAGATTTCCAACATGGTAAATTCGGGATTATGTTTTGTGGATATACCTTCATTGCGGAATACGCGGCCGATCTCGTAAACCTTATCGAAGCCGCCTATTATTAGACGTTTCAGATAAAGCTCCAGCGCAATGCGAAGGTGCAGGTCCTGGTCCAGCGCTTGATGGTGTGTTTTGAAGCGTCGGGCCAGAGCTCCTCCTGCCACTGGCTGCAGTACCGGTGTCTCCACCTCGATAAATCCCCGCTCGTTTAAAAAACGTCTCAAAGCTGAGATAACCTGGCTCCGCAATCTAAAAATAGGCTTAACTTCTTCGTTGGATATTAGGTCGAGGTAACGTTGCCGGTACCGCTTCTCAACATCCACCAACCCATGCCATTTCTCCGGCAGTGGTTGCAGAGATTTAGCCAACAGGGTGAAGTCTTTGGCCTCAATACTGATTTCGCCTGCCTTGGTTCTGAAAAGCTTGCCCGTGACGCCGATAATGTCACCGATATCTATTTCATGGAGAAATTCATACTTTTCATTGCCGATGATGTCATGGCTAAAAAAAACTTGAATTTTGCCTGAACCATCGCGGATGTCGAAGAAAGCAATCTTACCTATGAAGCGAATGGCTGTAATTCGACCAGCGAGGCTGAATTCTGGACTCGGTATGTTATTCGGACTTGATTCTGTCTGCTGGTAAAGGGCTACTGCTTCTTGTGTAGTATGGCTGCGGTGATAGGAACGAGGATATGGATTTATTCCGTGACCCCGAATTTTTTCCAACTTATCCAGGCGCTGTTGGGCGATATGCTTCAATCTGGCCATGGTACGCAGCAGTCCGTGATAAAGGAATACTCTAAAGAGCGAATCGTCAACTTACGTCCATTATCTGGAGCTTAAGCAACCCAGCCGGTGTTGTGACCTCGACCTCATCGCCGATTTTTTTACCCAGCAGGGCTTTTCCTACCGGTGATTCATTGGAAATCTTGCCCTCAACGGGGCTGGCTTCGGCACTACCCACAATGGTGAATTGCTCTATCTTGCCGTCCTGGTTTTGGATGAGCACCTTATCGCCCATTTCTACCGTGCCTGGTAAGGCTGGCGATTCGATGACTGTTGCGTTCTTAACGATGTTCTCCAGCATCAATATTCTGCCCTCGACAAAAGCCTGGTCATTCTTGGCATCTTCGTATTCAGCGTTGTTCTCAGTGCCTCCCATTTCTCGGGCACGCTTAATCTTGCCGGCTATCTCTTGCCTTCGTACCGAAAGTAAGTGGTCCAGCTCAGAGTGGAGTTTAGCTAAACCCTCTTTAGTAATAAGGATTTTCTTTTGCCCCATGTGATGTTCTCCTGTACGGAAAGCTACTAAAAAAACTGAGAGTCTGGTAACCCTCAGTTGTCGTTGAAGTTTAACACATATTATAAGCTGCTTTGTCTCGGTTGTAAAGAGTGATACGAGATAATATAATTACAAAGTTCATACTTAGGAGGTAATGTGGTCGCTCTATATATAACATCTACGGAATCTGCAGGCAAAACAGCCTTGTGTGCTGGTATCGGTAGAAAATTGCTTGACCGTGGGACAAAAGTAGGATTTATGATGCCCATCCATCTTATTGAAACCGGCAACACTGACGGTTGTGAAGATGCTGCTTTCATTAAGGACAACTTGAAGTTGACTGAATCCGAGGAGTTGATTTGTCCTATTCGCTTGACTCCAGCATGAATTGTGGCGAAACTTGACCGAAGACGCAGCAAATTTCTCGCAGAACCTTAAGCAGGCATATCGCAAAATATCACGGGGCAAAGATGTCGTCATTATGGAGGGGCTGGGCAATTTAGGTGTAGATAAAGTCTCTACTCTTGCTTGCTATACGGTTGCCGACGCCTTGGAGGCAGGAGTGATTATCGTGCTTCATTATTCCCCGAATTTTGATGTGTCGAAGATTGTACAGATAGGTAAAAAAGTTAAACATCTGGTGGGAGTCATTATTAACCTTGTGCCGAGGTCTAAAATAGAAACGGTAGGACACCAGTTAACAGCCTCATTTAACAAGGCAGGAATTAAAGTCTTAGGTATACTTCCGGAGGTTCGGAGCCTTGCTTGGCGTAAGCGCCGGAGAGTTAGCTCAAGTTCTCGGTGGGGAGGTTCTGACTTCTCCAGAAAAGACTGATGAAATAGTAGAAAATATAATGGTAGGGGCTATGACTGTTGACTCAGGAGTAATGTATTTCAATCGGAAGGAAAATAAAGCAGTAGTCGTTCGTGGCGAACGCGCCGACATGCAGCTGGCTGCTTTGGAAACCCCAACCAAATGCCTGATTGTTACCAATAATGTAAAGCCTTTACCGTTTGTTATCATTCGAGCTCAAGAAAAGCACGTGCCGATAATCATGGTTAAACAGGACGCTTCCGCAGCATATAGTCGGCATTGAGGAGGCATTAACCAAAGCTAGTTTTCGGAGCCGTCGGAAGCTGGAGATGTTTGGTAAGGTTTTGGATAGCTGTTTTGATTTTCAAGCTCTGTATTCAGAGCTTGGCCTGGAAGCTTAGTGTTCCTCGTTTTCCTCGACGGCTAGAATTTCTCTGGCGCGCTGAGCCAAATGAGATGGTACTCGCACTTCTACCTGACCTAGACCATTAACCGTGAGGCCATAGATAATTCCAGCAGACTCATAGCGAAGTATAGCCGGAATATCTTCGCAGTTGAGGCGTCCTTTTACAATTTCCGCCTCGGGCTGACTCCTGGCGACATACACAGTAGTGAATCCAGTCTCGTCTGACAATATAGCCCTCTGTTTTATGAAGGTAAATAATAGCGAGGTTTTAGCTGAGCTAGGTTAGAGGAAAAACCATGAGTCATGATAAATTAGCTATATAATTGCCGTGATATCAAACGTCACGCATACCCAATAGAAAACCTGACCGAGGATTGACCGCATCCTCGGTCAGGGTACAACAATCTGAGTTTCTTACTTGTCTAAAAATATATCTTATCTATACTATAGTTCTAATTCGGTGCGCATTTGTCGCCGTACGGTTTACCGAAGCAGTTGTCCTGCAGAGCCCATGTTAGGGAGCAGCATTCAGTGTGCGGGGCACCGGTAATTCCCCAGTCACCACCGTGGTTACCGCCGGTGCATTCGCTGGTTCCGAAATGGTTGAGGTGATTGTTGTTGATTCTTGGGTGCAGTACCAATATCAGCGCCAGCCCAGCTCTTGCCGGCGAAAGCGAGGCTGATTCCCCAGCAGAAACCGCAGGTCGGCATAAATTTCTCTACCACCGGAGTGGCAGGGCAGGTAGATTCTGCTTGACCGGTAGCCGGACATGATACGCTGGACAATGATGCGTCGCAATTCGACGGGTCAGAGCAGGTGGCTAGAGCTCCTGGCTCCTGAACTCGACAAGCTGGACAACCACCAAGGCAGGCATTCGGATTTTGGTAAATCCCCGCGCCCGCGTTGGGGCAATTTGTGCCAAGTGCGGCACAAAGGGTCTTAGGCCCGCACAGACCCCTAAGTCGTGACATGGCTTGAATCGGAGTTCTGCCCCAATGCTGCAGATATAAGCCCCAGGAGTTCTCATTGTCTTGCCACTTTACCTTGTCCCACGCGCAGTTTGACAATCCGGCATACTCGTCCTGTGCCAATGCGACCGTTGGCACCACGAGGGATACGGCTAATACCAAAGCTAACACAATACCAATAATTCTCAAATTAACACCTCCATCTTGAGTTTTGCTTTTAAAGGTTCGACCACCCTTTGTAAAACGATTTTACAGGGTAAAGTCGCTTTTGTCAATAGGGTTACAGGGTCTTGAAAATCATTTTTACAAAATATACAATTACTGGCTGTTCCATTTGATTCTCAGAAGATTGGAGGTGAGAACTTCATTAAATAAGAATTTAAAGGAGGGACGGTGATTTGAATGCTCTCGGAAGACAGTTACTGCTAGAACTGAAAGACTGTAATGTGGAGGTGCTTAACGATGTAGATTTTCTTAGACGTTGTCTTCATGATGCTGCTGAAGAGATTGGAGCCACTGTAGTTAATGAATGTTTCCATGCCTTTAGTCCACACGGGATAAGCGGCGTGCTAGTTATCTCTGAGTCTCATATGTGCATTCATACTTGGCCTGAACACCGTTATGCCGCTATAGACATTTTTACTTGTGGTGATTCCGTTAAACCCGAGCTAGCTATCAACCCACTCGTGGAAAAGCTGGGGTCGAAGAATCCCTCTTTTATTGAATTGAAAAGGGGCATCTTACAAAATAATCAAGTTGGCTGTGAGCTGAAATGAAAGACCCGGACAATCCTGATAAACGTAAATGGCTGTATGATGAGGTCAGTCCTAATCTTGCGCAGCTCCATAGGATTAAGAAGGTAATATATTCAGGACGAACCAAGTTCCAGTCTATAGAGATTGTTGATACCCGGAGCTTTGGCGTCTGTCTGGTGCTGGATGGAAAAATTCAGTCAAGTGAGCGGGATGAATTCATCTATCACGAGGCATTAGTTCATCCGGCGATGCTCAGCCATGCCATGTCCGGAGACAGCTTTTATTGCCGGAGGTGGCGAGGGGGCTACTCTGCGCGAGGTGTTGGCCCATAAGACCGTAAAAAAAGTAGTTATGGTGGACATTGACAGCGCAGGTCATAGACATCTGCCGCCGTTACCTTCCGTTCTTTCATGAAGGCTCTTTTAATGACTCACGTTTGGAACTTAATTTTGCCGATGCCCGGATGTACTTACAGAAGACTAACGACAAATTTGATGTTATTATCATTGACCTGGTTGAACCGTTGGAAGAGGGTCCGGCGTGCTTGTTATACACTCGAGAGTTTTATGAACTGGTCAAAGATAAGCTGAATGTTGGGGGTATTATGTCTGTCCAGTCCGGGGCTGCTGGCTGGACTAACTTTAAAAATTTCACTGCCATAATCAACACTTTGAAAAGTGTTTTCAAGATAGTCTGTCCGTATCAAGCTTATGTTCCTTCCTTCGTTGACCTGTGGGGGTTCGCCACAGCGTCACAGAGTGTCAAGCCTACTGAATTGTCACCCGGGGATATAGACCGTAGGATTTCGGCTCGGCTGTCGAAGAGGCTAAAATCATACGATGGCCTGACACATCAATCTTTATTCACTTTGCCGAAACACATCACGCCATCAGTTAGCCGTTACCAGGAGAATAATTACCGACCAGAAACCGGTTTTTGTATATTAGTATTGTGACGGATTAGAGTATCGTTCTATTTTCTTTGAATTTTGGCTGGGCAGTGAGTCTCCATTAGCATAAAGGTGTAGTCCCCATGAATCATCTGCCCGCAGGGGATGAAACCGCATTTTTGGAAACATTTTTGTGCTCTAATGTTCCACATTAACGTCTTTAGGTGAACTCTTTTTATATTAGTTCGGGAAAAAAAGTAATTAAGCGAAGTAATTATAGTATCAGCCCCGTAACCGCGGTTCCAGTAAGCCCGGTCACCAATCATGATGCCCATCTCGGCCTCTTTTTTGGTTTCGTCTAGATTAAAATAACTGCAATTGCCAATGTGTCTGCCGTCTGGGGTTTCGATGGCGAAACGATAGCTTCGACTTAAGCGGCGTAAATCTTCAAGGTAGTTTTCCAAGAACTCTTCAAAAGAACATAGTATCGGAGGGGCAGCATCCAGGCGGCATAGCTCAGTATCTTGTCGCCAGCTATAATCATTGGCAGCGTCCTGTAAGCGCTTTGGACGCAGCTTAACTTTGTTACCGGTTAATAGCGGTGGCTTGGTTAAAGCTGTAAAGATAGAGGGTCTTCGCAATGCTGTATCTCCTTCAAGGCTGATTTGGCTGCATCGCGGATTCTGGGTTGCGGATTTTTAGTCAGCTTACTCGAGGGCTTGCTTGGCTTGCTCGCTACCTATCTCGCCTAGGGCTTTTATAGCAGCTTCCTGAACCTGCTGGTCCTCATTTTTAGTCATCTCTACGAGATGGGGCACAGCTTCCTCAGCACCGAGTTCGCCACAGGCTACAGCCGCCTCGTAGCGTATCTCGGCTTCATCACTGTTTAACTCAACTAACAGAGTAGGTAGCCAGGCTAAATCGCAATTGCGTCCCATGGCACATATAGCGCTGGCTCTGAGCTTGATATCATCGGTGTGATAGGCGGTTTCTATAAGTTCTTTAACCCGAGGCAAACTAAATGGAGAGATGGCCTCCAAGGCTCGACGTTTTACCTCGGTCAATTCGGTCTTGTTATCCAGGACTTCCAACAAAGAATTATATACCTTTTCGCGGTAATAGCTGCGGGAGGTTACCCAGTTCGCCCTGAAGAGCAAATTTACCAAGAGCTATGGCTGCTGCTGCTCTTACTTTGGCAGAGATGTCTTCCTTTAAAGCGTGCACTAATGGCTTGATAAGCAGATAATTTTCTTCTCCATCCAGACCGGCGACGGCTTGTGCTCTGATTGTTTCATCGGGGTCGCGGAGAGACAATACGAAAACGCCGCTGAAATCGAGCTTAAAGTCAACTTCGCTGAGGTGAACAAGCTGAGAAATAATCTCATGCCGTCGCCCTAAATCTGTTTTCGTCCAGATTTCTGCTAAAAATTCCAGTTCCTCACTGTTGAGATCTGATAGATATACCAGTTTAGAGCTGTTTACACTCTTACTTGAATCGAATATTTCTGCTATGTAACGGAGTCTTGGGGATAATTCCGCTGGCATCTATTTGTTTCCTCCTCGTCTCCGTTTTCGTTATCCTCTTCTTCCTCTTCCTCTCCATTTCCTCGATTTCCTCAATTTCGCCTATCTCCTCCTCTTCCGGCGGCCACACGGGTTTGGTGTAACGGTCTATGAATTCCTCCATGGCTTCAGCGGCTAATTTTTTCATTTGCTCATCTGATTCTTTAGCCAGTTTAGCCAGTTCGGACAGATTGATATCGATGGCTAATATCTTAGCCAAGATGTCAAGCACCGCCAGAGCGGCTTTGGGGTTAGGTATTCGAGTGGTGTAAGTAGGCACCTCGCCCAGTAGACAGATACCATCAAAACCCCTCTCTTTGGCTACTCCCAGGAACAAGCCATTAAGTCCGGCAATTTGAATGTCGCCGCGGAGGATAACGTCGTATTTTCTTAGTACCTCGAGAAGTTTCTGGTTTGTGGCAGCTCCCCAAACCTTTGGTTTTTCAGTGTGGTGAATTCGAGCAATCGCTGCGGCGCAGGTATACACCCTTTTGACTTTAAGTTTTTGACTGACGTCTAGCACACAACCGGCCAGGTCATAACCCTTGAAACTGGGTTGCTCATCACTGATAAACAAGAGTAGGTCTCTGTCCGATTTGGGATTCTGCCAGTAATAGAATTTACTTTCTGGAAATTGAGGGGCTTCTATTATGTTGCTTTTGACCATAATGCCAATAGGGTCAAAGAAATCGAATGGCTCGATTTCCCCAATCTCCTCAGCCTTCAGCTTGTCTTTGATATACCTGGCAATTATAAGCGCCACATTTCCAATCCCAGGCCAGACAGCGAGCAGGTCACATGCCTTGCGATGTGGTTCTTTGTATAGCTTAACTGCACTTTTCATCAAGCTCATCCTGTCTTCGAGGCTACCGATAAACTAGAGCAGTAGAGGCAGGGAGTCCAGAGAAAACCTTCGACCCACCTGGCATCTTTCCCTATAGCTTCAATTTGTTTCAAAAGCTGATAAACATTACCGGCGACCATAGTATCCTTCACTCTGCCTGTTATTTCTCCATTCTCTATCTTATAGCCAAGTAAAACATTGCCACTAAAATCCCCGTTTAATATGTTTCCCTGCTCGGCACCTATCAGCGTATCTATTATTAAACCCTCTTTTACATCTTTTACCATGTCCCCAAAAGAAGTATCACCCTTGTCTATGATTAAGGAGCTTGGAGAAGGCGCCGGCACGCCACCGTGACGGTCGCCATTACCAGTGCTTTGTGTTTTAGCCAGAGCTGCTGTCTGCAGGTCATAAATGAAATGTGATACAACTCCACTGTCAATAAGCGAAGTTCGTTGGCTTGGCACACCTTCGTCGTCGCAGGGATAGCTGGCTACCTGATAGGGCAGAGTAGCATCATCCCACAACGAAAAGTTTTTATCAAAAACTTGAAGCCCCAGCTTGTCCTTCAAGGGCGAAGCACCGTCAAATACTATTTTACCATTGAAAGCTGAAATCAATGGGGAGGTTAGTGCGCTGGCTACGCCACGCGGTGTGAAAATCGCGGGCATCAACTTGGTTGACAGACTGGCGTTTCTCTTGGCCAGGTCTAACTGCATTATTACCTCTTCAGCTATCGGCTTGAAATCAACGATGGGGTGGCATGAACTCAGGCTATCGCCAACGAAGAGCATGTCCTCATTTTTGATAAGGACACCTTCCAGGCTCACGTTGAAGAAGCTTTTACTGTAACTGGCATTGCCACCTTCGGAATTAATGATATTAACCGAGATAATTCCCTTGGTGACCATTGCTTCGCACACGATAGAAGGGGTGTGCCGTGTTACGGCAGCAATGAGCTGTTCTCCGAGCTGGACCATACTCTCTATATTTACCTTTTCTATCTGTGAATCAAAGACATCTATCCTGGGATAAACCTTCGGGCCGGGAAAGTTGAATTTGGCTGGCGTACCAAATTGACATGTCTCCTCTGCCATTTCGACTAACTTTTTTGGTTCGATAAAACCATTAGCCTGAGCGAAGCCGACTTTGCCGCCTTTAATAAGTCTTAAAGCATTAGTTGTGCTTTCCTTGGCTTGAATTTCTTTCAGCCGGTTAGCTTCAAAATTGACGGGGGTTATTCTAGAGGAGACTTGAAATACTTCAGCCTGTTCTGCTATTTTCTTGGCCTGCGATAGAATCTCTTCCACTTAGCTGCCTCCGACCAGACAACGGCGAATTCTTATATGTGGACTGCCATTTGAAACAGGCAGGGGCATCTGTCCGCGTTTACCACAGCCACCGCCCTGATTCATCTCCAAATCATTGCCGATGGCATCTATATTGCCCAGAGTGACGAAGACGTTGCCGCTGAGTACTACAGGGCGAAGCAATTCTGCTATCTTGCCGTTGCGAATCATATAAGCTTCCGCAGCAGAGAAAGTGAACATCTCCAGGCTGGTTGTCCCTCCGTACCAGTCCTTGGCATATATTCCTTCTTTGATGTCGCTGATAATATCTTCAAAAGATAGGATTCCCGGTTCAATGTAGGTGTTAGTCATCCTGACTATCGGCGGGAAAGAATAGCTAATTGCCCGGGCATTTCCCGTAGTTTTTTCTCGCATCTTGGCAGCCGTCTCTCGAGAGTGCAGTCTGCTTTCGAGTACGCCTTCCCGGATAAGGTATGTTTTGGTTGCCGGAACTCCCTCATCGTCATATTTATAGCTGCCTCGCAGCCCGGGAACAGCGGCGCCATCGACAATATTGAGATGTTTATCGCCGAATCTTCTGCCCAGGACCATAATTTCTTGCAGTCGCTTGTTTTCGTAAACGTGGTCTGCCTCAGATAAATGCCCGAAGGCTTCGTGAGCGAATACGCCGGCCAGGATTGGGTCCAGGACAACTGTATATTCGCCTCCTTTGGCCTGAGGAGCAGAGAGCAGCTTTACTGCTCGCTGTGCCATTTGTTTTACCTGCTGCTGCAAACCCTCTATAGCCGAAAAATCACCCGGGCTACCTAGACTCAACCCAATCTGCTGGACCTCCCCGTTTTCTGCAGCTATAGCTGTTAGACGCATATTGATATCTGCTCTCGTTTGCTCTATATAAGTGCCTTCGGAGTTGGCAAAAGTTATCTTCTTCTGACTGTCCTGGCACCCGATGCTGGATGTTCGGATCTTAGGTGTGCTCAGAATAATGTCATTATATTCATCAAGCAGTCGTTTCTTCGATGCCAGTGAGATGCTCAATGGAACCTTTTCTCCGGTCGTTACCACATCGATTATCGGTTCTGTTGGGCTAAGGCGAAAATCTTCTTTGCCGATAAGCCTGGCCACTTTTATAGCTAGCTCCACATTGTCTTGAAGATTCTGGATGTTATTGAAGCTGACGAAGCCCCAGCCGCCTTTGACCAGAGCCCGCACATTGCCGCCAAGGCTGGATGTTCTGCCTACCTCCTCCAATCTTTTACCGTGGTAGACAAGGCGGGTTGCTTTGTTTTCCTCAACCCGAATCTCGATATAATCGGCGCCAGGTGCCTTCAAAGCATTGGTAAGCTCATCCCGCATTTATGTTTTTCCCGATTCTATGTATTTTAGCTTGTGATTGGGCTTAAAGGCAAGGAAATTGTATTCATAGACTTTTTCACAGATGCGTTATATACTTGGTTGCGGAGGTTTTATTATGCAGTCCAGCTTAATCGGCAAGGTAGAGAAAGCCAAACGCTATGCTGAAGAACCTGACCGCGTGACACTGTCAGAGTTCGCTGCAGAATTTCCGCGGTGACCACAATAATTATACCGTAAGTTACAAAGGCAAGAAGTGGCATTGCACCTGTCAATTCTTTTCCCAACGAGGTACCTGTAGTCATACAATGGCATTACAACGGCTTTTCGCCGGAGTATTAGCTAAAGAGGCGGTTACTCCTTCTACTTAATATCATCGGCTGCCATGGGTGCTCTTGCCTTCGTAATGTAATCAATTGCCTCGGCCACAACGAAGAGCGACCCTGTAATCAGAATTAGGTCCGTCTTTTTGGCTGAAGCTAGAGCCTTAGATAAAGCCTCCATGACATTTCCCACTGTCATCGCTTTGACACCCAAACTATTAAACTTTTCGGCTAGTAATGAGATGGAAGCCGCTCTCGGATGAGAAGAACTGGTAATGATGATATGGTTGCTAAGGGATTCGAGTTCTTGTGCCATTCCGGAGATATCTTTATCACACGAAGTTCCAAAAATAACAAAACACCTTTTATAGTCAAAATATTCTTTAACAGCTTCTACCAATTTACTCATTGAATAGGCATTGTGAGCTCCGTCGACGACTACCGTCGGCTCGCGGTTTAATATCTGAAGCCTGCCTGGCCAGCTTACCTGGCTTAACCCTTGAGCTATGTTCTGGGATGAAATACTGGTTCCAAGGGATACCAGCGCTTCTATGGCGGCCACTGCCGTGGCTGCATTCTCCAGTTGGTGGTCGCCGAGAAGCGGAATAGTGAGGTCGTAGTGTCCGCTTTTGGTGAAAACTGTCAAGGTCTGCCCATTTAGGTCCCCGCTTGTCTTATGCCAGGTAACATCCTGGCCGACTTGAATTAAGTCTGCTCGCTGTTGATGGCAAACTTGCTTAATTACTTGGGCTGCCTCGTCGACTTGTGGCGCATTGACTACAATACATCCCGGCTTGATTATGCCCGCCTTTTCAGCGGCTATCTTAGCGACACTGTCGCCTAAAATCTCGGTATGGTCAAGGCTAAGTGAGGTAATGACGCAGACATCAGGTTTGACCACGTTAGTGGCATCCAGTCTGCCTCCTAATCCAACCTCCAACACCTGAAAATCCACGCGATTCTTTTTGAAATAGGCGAAAACAACGGCTGTCAATATCTCAAAAGTAGTCAGTTCACCGAAAGCAGCCTGTTTGTTTACCGATTCAACGATTGGTTTTAGCTCCGTTACTAGAGCAGCGAAATCAGCCTCGGAAATCATAGCGCCGTTAATCCTTATTCGCTCTCTTAGGGTATGAAGATGTGGCGAGGTAAATAGCCCTGTCCTGTAGCCAGCAGCGATAAGTGTTTGGGAAATCATGGCTGCTGTACTACCTTTACCCTTGGTGCCGGCTATATGAACTGTTCTTGTCCCTAGATGCGGATTCCCCAATGGTTGCAGAAGCTTTTCCATTCGCCTCAGGTCATAGTTAGCCGATGTGTAGGCGATGCCGGGCATTTTCTCGTAGTCGGTGAAACTTAGAATGTAATCTTCAGCCTGCTGGTAATCCATTTAAATATTCACCATATTGATAATTTCTAGTAGGAGAAATTAGACGTTATTTTCTACGGAGTCTGATTAAGAGATTGGGCTGACTATTTTAGTCGGGAAGCAATTACAAGTCATATAGCTACATAAAACGTTCAAACCGGTCTCTCGTAGCTTTGCATATGGGGCATACTTCGGGTGGATCATCTCTGGCACATAGATAGCCACAGACTTTGCACCGCCATACTGGGAGAGGTAGGGACATGACGGCACCCGGCGCTGGTTTTGGTTTTGATAGTTTTCTTTCTGCAACGGGTGGCCGCCGCTCGGGTATGGTGCCAATCTGTTTTTTACCTTTTACCACAGCATCAGAAACATAGAGACCGCAATAACATGTGTCGTAGTCACCGAGGTCTGGGTCTCGGTAATCGCAAGGACAGATAATATCAAGGTCATCCTCTCTTTTTCCGGACGATAGCCTGCACGGGCAAGCAGGGTACCCGTACCTCTTTTGATTTATGAGCAATCCCTTAACCAGTTCTTTGGTGAACGTAACCTCCGGATTGAGATGGTAGCCGCCAGCCTCAGCTTCGGCTTTTAACCTCTCATATAATTTATCAATTTCGCCTGGGATTACTGCTATTTCTCCAGTCACAATTTCAACGCCTTCCGAATTTTGTCTTCCTCAAAACCGACTATGCATAGACTATCGTTTATTACCAGCGTGGGGAACGAACTGCGTGGGTTCCATTTCTTTATCTATGTTTATAGCCTCATCCTTCTCACCAGCCTGTCAGCAGGTCGATATCGGCGTAATCGTATTCTACACCCAGGTCGTCCAGCAATTTCTTTGTCTTTTTGCACCAGGGGCAGGTACTTAAGGCATACAAAACCAGATGTCCTGCGTTCTTGCCGGGTACATGTGTTAAAGCCATTGTCTTATCTCCTTATTAGTGAGTTTAATTTTATTTCCTCGTGCAATATACTTTGTCTATAAATGGCGCCAGAAGAAGGTCTACGATTTTTTCACCGGCCAGAGTATTATCTTCAATCTCACTGTGTATCTTAGAATCATACCCGACTCTGTGTTACCCTGTCAAAAAGTAAGATTCTATGATATGGTAAGAAGGTGAATGGCCTGCGCAGTCTGTTGTTTTGTTATTAAGAAGCGGAGACTGCGTATATCCTGTATCATAGGCACTATTACCACATGGCTTGGAAGCTTTGTCTTCTTAGGCTATAATTCGGGTTACACATGAAATTTATTGACAAGTTGCTGTCAGCCGGCCGGCGAAACAAGAGCTTGCTTTGTATTGGGCTGGACCCTGACGTGACGCTCATGCCGAAAGTGGATCTTTTTGAGTTTAATAAGGCTATCGTCGATGCCACGGCTGACCTGGCATGTGCTTATAAGCCAAATCTGGCCTTTTACGAAGCTTTGGGTATCGATGGGCTTAAAGTTTTACAGAAGACCATTGAGCATATACCCGATTATATCCCGGTAATAGGCGATGGCAAGCGAGGCGACATCGGCAACACGGCTAAAGCCTATGCCAAAGCCCTTTTTGAGACCTTTGGCTTTGATGCCGCTACAGTTAGCCCTTACCTGGGTTATGACTCGGTTGAACCGTTCCTCGAATATGGAGATAAAGGTATTTTTATCCTGTGCCGGACCTCTAACCCCGGCGCGGTAGATTTCCAGAGCCTGGTCGATGCCCAGGGCAGGCCGCTGTATGAGGCAGTGGCTCGTAAAGCCAAGAATTGGGATACACGTGGCAATATTGGCTTGGTAGTCGGGGCTACTTATCCCGATGAGTTGAAAGCTATTCGACAACTGTGTCCCGAGATGCCTCTTCTTATCCCGGGTATTGGGGCTCAGGGTGGTGACCTGGCCTCGGCGGTTAAAAATGGAATTGACGCTAGGGGAGAAAAAGCGATTATCGCCGTCTCTCGACAAATTCTTTATGCTTCAAAAGGAAAAGACTTTGCTCAAGCCGCTCGGCATAGTGCACAAGGGCTACGTGATGATATCAATAAGTTAGTTGGCCAGGTTATCCGCTGAGCGATATGGAAATAGAGGTTGACGATGTAGTTCGCTTACGCAAAAAGCATCCTTGCGGAGGTGATGAATGGCAGGTGGTGAAGTTGGGGGTTGACATACGGATAAAGTGCCTTAAATGCCAGAAGCTGGTTCTTTTAGAGCGGGGAGCTCTCGAGCGCCGAATGAAGACCTTGGTCTCGAAAAGCCAGTCGGCAAATAAAGCTGACAAGGGGTAGTGGGGCAGTTTCAGACAGAAAAAATCTTATCATAGATGTTATTTTATGTTAGGATAAATCTCATAATGCAAGAGTGCTTTATGCAATGGTACTTTAGTACTGGGTATTGATACTTTAAACGCTTGATTGACTATCGAACAATGAGGATGCTATCTAAAGGTTGTTGTTTTTTTGCAGGTTATTGTGATAGAATCAACCTATCAGGTAGTTTTGTGCTGGAGAGCTAATTTACCGATTGGACGAGTGGGCCCTATCAGCAATTAGATTGCTTCGAATTTCAAGAAGGAGAATATTATGCCAGAAGTTTCAGATGTAGACCGGGATTACAACTTGTGGGTTTTGCTGCATCAAGTGAGCGACATAATATTCAATTCCAGGGAAGAGGAGCTGCGTCAATATGGCCTTCCAGCCACACAGGCTGAGGTCTTGTTTGTTATCAAAGCTATCGGAGATAAGGCAACACCGGCTCAGATATCGCGAATGATATTCCGGCGGCCTCATTCAGTTTCCGGAATTTTAGACAGAATGGCAAAGGCTGGGCTGGTGAAGAGAACCAAAGACTTACACAGAAAGAATTGGGTAAGAGTCACCTTGACTGAGAAGGGCCAGCAGGCTTATAAACAGGCGCTGAAAAGGAAGTCTGTTCAAAAGATATTGTCTTCACTTTCTGAGGCCGAGCGCCAAAAACTGAAGTCACTCCTGGAAACATTACGGAATAAGGGGCTTAAAGAGCTTGGAATGGATGCCAAGAAAGTGCCATTGCCAAAGTTTGTGTAAAAGACGAAACATTCAGGTCCCGCGTAGTGTGAGAATTCAGCCTCGAACTAATTTTCGTAATTAAGGTTCTTCTTGTCAGCTTTTTGCCTCTAATCTATAATCGCCTTGGACGTGAATCGCTGTATTTTACATATTGACCTCGATGCTTTCTTTGTCTCTGTGGAGCAAGCGCTGGCTCCAGAATTGGTTGGTAAGCCGGTAGTTGTCGGTGGGCGGCCTGACCGCCGCGGCGTGGTAGCCTCAGCTTCCTACGAAGCCCGTGTTTTTGGCATTCGAGCTGGCATGCCTCTGGCCCAGGCTTATCGTCTCTGTCCTCAGGCCATTTTCCTTCAAGGTAGCTTTCCCGCCTATCGCGATGCATCAGAAAAATTTATGACGATTCTGGCTGATTTTTCACCCTGCCTGGAACCAGCTGGGCTGGATGAGGCTTATCTTGATGTTACTGGCTGTGAACTTTTTGGTACCCCATATCAGCTAGCATCGCGCATAAAAGAGCGTGTCAAGAAGGAGCTTAAGCTGATTGCTTCGGTAGGTATGGCCAGTTGTAAAGTGGTGGCTAAGATTGCTTCTGACTTAGGTAAGCCAGATGGCCTGGTTGAAGTGGCTGCGGGACAAGAAAAGGACTTCTTAGCACCGTTACCTGTGGCCAGCTTACCCGGTGTTGGTAAAAAAACAGAGCAATCTTTAAAGGCGATGGGAATAAAAACTATTGGTCAGTTAGCAGTTTTGCCACTTGAAGTTATCAAGAATCGTTTTGGTAGTTTTGGATTGATGATTCATCATTATGCCAATGGCATAGATAACCGAGAGGTAGAAGCACCTGGCGAGGCCAAATCTATCAGCAGAGAAACCACTTTTGCTGAAGACACCTCCGATAAAGTTTTTCTTCAAGCTATGCTGCGTTATCTGTGTGAGCGAGTCGGCGCTGAGCTGCGTCAAGAGACCAAGCACGCCAGAACTATAACCTTAAAATTGAGGTATTCCGATTTTGAAACTATTACACGCCGCTTCAGTTCCAAAGAGGCAATAGATGCTGATGAATTAATTTTCGCCGGAGCAGTTAAGTTGCTGGAACAGGCTCTGAGCTGGAAAGCGGAAACCGGTGCGACTTATTGGCATTGGAGTATCAAACTTAGTCAGTTATGGCAAACAGCTTAATCTACTTGATTCCAGGCCGCAGCGACTGGGGCATCTGGATAAAGCTATCGACCGTATACGCAACAAATACGGCTTTACCGCAATTCAAACCGGACGCACGTTGCTACTTAAAGATATATTCGATAGGCGTGAAGGTGATTACATACTCGAAACGCCATCGCTTTCCCGCTAAGCTTGTCTTTAGCAAGAGTCAAAGTTATAATTAAGCCCGACTTTTCCACAATGAAATTTAGATAAAAGGAGTGTAGTGATGCCTCCATATACTTATTTCCGAAAGCAATTTATGCCACTTGCCGAAGCTAAAGTCGGAATTCTAACCCATGCTCTGCATTATGGTACCGCTTGTTTCGAGGGCATTCGCGGCAACTGGAATGAGGAGCAAAAGCAATTATTTTTGTTCCGTGTTAAAGACCACTATGAGCGTATGCATAAAGGCTGTCGCATTTTGAAGATAAATCCACATTATTCAGTTGATGAAATGACAGAATTGACCGTTAAACTGGTGGAAAAGAGCGGCTATCATGAGGATGTTTATATCCGCCCCTTGGCCTACAAAAGCTCCGAAGCTATCGGAGTTAAATTACATGATTTAGAAGACGATTTCCTTATCATAGTAGCTACTTTGCCCGCTTATTTAGATGCTGACAAAGGGGTTCGATGCTGTACCTCTTCCTGGAGGCGCGTTGATGATACTATGATTCCAGCCAGAGGTAAGATTACCGGCATCTATGTTAACAGCGCCCTGGCTAAGACCGAAGCCAATGAACTGGGTTTCGACGAAGCAATTTTATTGAACCACGACGGCATCCGTCACGTCTCTGAAGGCAGCGGTGAGAATATCTTCCTTGTCCTGGAGGGTAAGCTGGTAACGCCACCGAGCTCCGATAATATCCTGATGGGTATTACTCGAGACACGGTTATGTACCTGGCCCGAAATGAGCTTGGCATAGAGGTTGTGGAAAGGTCGGTTGACCGCAGCGAGCTTTATGTTGCTGATGAGGCATTTTTTAGCTGGCACTGCCGCCCACGTAAGCCCTATCCTGGAAGTTGACCATCGCCGGGTTGGCAACGGTGAAATAGGGAAAATAACCAAGGAACTTCAGCGCCTTTATTTTGACGTGATAAAGGGCAAAAACCCTAAATATCTTCATTGGTGCACGCCGGCATATTCAAAATTGGTACAGACCAGGCGGAGCTAACCTCAACGTTTAGCCAAATAGTCCAAAATCTTATTGCCGGCGCCGGTTATCTGCTGATTTTGGTCCCAGGTTAATATCGTTGCAGATTTGAGAGTTGAAGGGCTAGCGGAACTCTATTCGCAGAGTTTTGAGCAGGTATAGAAGCCGGCAGCTTTCTTCTAAAGTTGTGGTATAGTGGTAAGCTTCTTCAAGCAATTGAGCGGCAGCAAAGCTTCCATGACCATGTACTAAAACGATTTTGTGCGTCAGAAGCGCTTCGGCTATTTCTTCAGCAAGCTCTCCAGGCTTTACAGTTGTTTCCCAACCCAGAACCGGCACTTTTGACAATATCAGGCTGCCTTCGACGTCACAGGGGATAATTTCCTGTTCGGAAAAAGATAAGGCAACTGCATAAGCGGGGTGGGCATGGACTACGGCCGAAGCCGGTGTCCGTTTATATATGGCACGATGGACTGCCAGTTCTGTTGAGGCTAAGGGCGTGAAGCGGTCATTTTTATTTATCCCGGTTTCCACGAGGTCATGTTCTTCAAGGCAGCTCAGCATGCTGCCTCGGTGAGTGATGCACAGGCGTTCTCCCAGCCTGATACTAAGATTGCCACTGTGAGAGGACACCAGACCCCGAGCACAGAGGTCACGCCCAACGGCTTGAAACTGAGAAATCAGCATTTATCCTTCTTTTACACTACTTTACTTTTATGCTGAAAGTCAAACCGAAGATTCACATCAGACTAGCTGACGAATCACGGTGATTACCTTGCCTTGAACTTCCACATTATCCGGGGTGGTAATAGATGGGTTGCATCTGAGTATTAGCCGGTTCGAGTCGGATACGGTTGGTCTCTCTGAACAGTCTTTTAAGGGTAACTTCCTTTTCTGCCTTGAGCCAGGCAGCTACCATGTCGCCATTTTCAGCATTGGTTACATACTCCATTAAAACAATATCGCCGTCCTTTATCAGGGCGTCAATCATTGAGTTCCCTCTCACCCTAAGGGCGTAGACTCTCTGTTTGCCCCGCGTCAAATCTTCAGTGATCACCAGTTCTTCCGGGGCAACAGTTTCCCAGGTGTCCGAATGAGGAACTGGGATTGGCTCACCGGCGGCTATTTCGCCTATTACGGGTATAGTGACAGTATGGCGGTTGCTTGGCCGATTGTGCCACAAGTTCTATACCGCGTGATATGTCAGCGTGGCGGCGAATGTATCCTGCTGTTTCTAGCCTCGCCAGGTTATAGGCAACTACCGAGGTGGAGCTTATCTTGCAGCCACTAACGATATCTCTGACCGTGGGTGGATAGCCTCTGGCATCGATAAATTTCCGGATGAACTGGAGTATACGTCCCTGTTTTGGTGACAGCGCTTTAGGAGTCATGATAAATACTGGCGCAATTAATTAAAATTGTTTTTTCAGGCCTTATCAGTCTTGCGTTGAGCAGTGCCGGAAAGCTTGGCTTGATTAAACTTTTTCATCAGGCGTGACTTCCGTCTTGCGGCCGTATTACGGATGAATGACCCCCTTCTTGGCATCTCTGTCAAGGGCGCTTATCGTATCTACAACTGCCTGTTGCGCTTCAGGCTGGTTGGCAGCAATAAGCTTCTCCGCCCGGGTCAAATGGGTCTTGGTAGCACTTTTAAGAGACTTGTTTCGAAGTCGCTTTCTTTCTGCTGTTCGTGCTGCTTTTTCTGCTGATATACTTTTGGGCAATCCTGTCTCCTTTCTAAGAACTAAGGCTGGCTTTGGCTTGGCTGATTCTTGTGGCGCTTATGATACCACGTACACCCTGTATTTTGGAAAGTAGTTGTGTTAACTGAGCCATGTTTGCGATTTCAAGAGTAGCAAATACGGAAGTAATTTCATTGTGATATGTTGTGCTCATACTGGATATATTTACTTTCGCCTCAGCAATAACAGTAGTGATATCCCGGAGCAAGCCTACTCTGTCCCAGGCATCGATCTGAACATCGACGGGGTAAACATCTTGTATCTCTCCCCAGCTCACCTCGATGAGTCGCTTTTTATCTTCTACATTGATGACATTGATGCAGTCCTTGCGGTGCACCGTAATCCCGTGGCTCCGAGTAATATAACCGATAATGTGGTCTCCAGGCAAGGGATTGCAGCACGCGGGCTAATTGAGTAAGTAAGTCACCCACGCCTAGAACCTGAATTCCGGCAGTAGTTGTCTTCTCGGTGCGTACGGTTTTGGTTACAGCAGGGATTTCTTCCGGTTCGATGGCCAGCTTGAGCGCCAACTGATGTGGAGTAATGCCACCATAGCCAATAGCTGCCAGAAAATCATCAGAGCTTTCATAATTGAACAGTGCGTGCTGTTTCTTCGATATTGGTTATGGTTATGTCTAGCCGCTTGAGTTCTCTTTCCAGAATCTGCTTGCCGCGTTCGATGTTCTGCGTCCGTTCCTGTTTCTTAAACCATTGTCGAATTTTTTCTCGGGCGTGGGAAGTCTTGACAAATCCTAAATCAGGGTTGAGCCAGTCAAGGCTGGGGCCCTTGCCAGCCTTGGCGGTCATAATTTCTATAATCTCGCTATTCTTAAGTTCGTAGTTTAAGGGCACCAGCCTGCCGTTCACCTTGGCGCCTATACAGCGATGTCCTAACTCGGTATGGATACGATAGGCGAAATCGAGGGGTGTGGCACCTTTGGGCAGAGCTTTTATTTCGCCTTTGGGGGTATAAACAAAGACCTGGTCGATGAAGACCTCAGTTTTTAGCGATTCGAGGAATTCCTCGCTGCCAAGCTCGCCCTGCCACTCAATTAACTGGCGTAACCAGGCTATCTTGTCTTCAAAGTCGTGTATCCTGGCTGGCACCTTCCTTATAGCACCAGTGGCCGACTACGCCCAAATCGGCGCTTCGGTGCATATCATAGGTGCGAATTTGTATTTCCAGCGGAGTTGTGCCCTGACATAGCACCGTGGTGTGCAATGACTGATATCCGTTGTCTTTAGGATTAGCGATGAAGTCGTTAAACTCTTCGGGAAGAGGATGCCACAGGTTGTGGATGACACCTAGCGCTTTATAGCAATCCGGGATTGTATCTACCAGTACCCGGACAGCGAACAGGTCATGAATGTCGTTGAAATCCCTGCCTTGAGCTGCATATCGGTTCAGTTTATTGTAAATGCTGTAGATGTGCTTTGGCCTGCCTATGATTTCTGCCTTTATCTCAGCTTTGTCCAATTCTTGCTTTAGTATCTGGGTAATCTCATTTATAAAAGCCTCTCGTTGCGTTCGGCGAGTGGCTATCAAGCGAGCCACTTTATGATATTGGCGCGGCTCCAGGTAGCGGAAAGCCAAATCTTCCAGTTGCCACTTTATTTGCCAAATACCCAGGCGATGGGCAAGAGGCGCGTATATTTCCAGTGTCTCTTGAGCAATGCTGCGCCGCTTTTCTGGTGACAGGGCGGCTAAAGTGTGCATATTGTGCAGCCTGTCGGCCAGTTTTATAAACACCACCCTCAAGTCCTCTGCCATAGCTATCAGCATCTTGCGCAGGTTCTGGGCTTGAGATTCCCGTTTTCTGGCTTCACCGCGGTGCAAAGATAATTTGCCCAATTTGGTTGCGCCATCGACAAGCTTGCTTACCTCGGGCCCAAATTTAGCCTCGATTTCAGCCAAGGGCACTCTGCAATCTTCGGGTACATCGTGGAGTAAGGCTGCGGCTAAAGTGGCGGCATCAAGCTGAAGTCCAGCCAGCATCGTAGCTGTCTGTAACGGGTGGTCTAGATATGGGTCGCCGGACTTTCGTACCTGCCCTTTATGAGCATTCAAGGCGAAGTCGTAAGCTGCTTTAACTAAAGCCACTTTCTCCGGAGGCAAATATTCTTTTGCTTTTTGTATGAGAGAGATATTATCCATATCGATTCAGGCTATGCCAGTATGATAATGCAACAGGGCAGAGGATGCAAATACGAGGATAAGGTATTTATTATCACTGTAGGACATGTCCAGGCGAGCTAAAAATCTTAGCACCGCACACAGAAGTTTGACATTTTTTTATTTGCATTCTATACTATGTTGACTAAAATACTCAACATAATGAGGTGGGACGATGAAACTATCTACTAGAGGTCGGTACGGGACGAGAGTGCTGCTGGATTTAGCCCTGCATGATGGGAAAGAGCCAGTTCCATTAAAAGACATTGCCCAGAGGCAGCAGATTTCGCTTCTGTATCTGGAGCATATAATTGCCCCACTGATATCGGTGGGGATGATAAGGAGCACGCGAGGCGCACGTGGTGGAGTTCAGCTGGCCAGACCACCTCAGGAGATAAAACTTAGCGAAGTGCTTGGAGTACTTGAAGGCTCGATTGCCCCGGTCGATTGTATTAATGACCCCGAAGCCTGCTCACGTTCTGAACTTTGTGCCACGCGTGACGTCTGGATTGAACTGAAGAAGGCAATGGATGGGGTTTTGGAATCTAAGACCTTGCAGGACCTGGTAGAGATGCAAAAGAAGAAAAAAACAGCAGATATGGTAATGTATGACATTTGAAAAGAAAAGTCGGGAGTTGAGTTAATGGCAAATATAGCTAAAGACATTACGGAACTTATAGGCAATACCCCTCTGGTCAGATTAAATCGGATAACCGGAGGTGCCAAGGCCGAAGTTGTAGCCAAGCTTGAGTCCTTCAATCCTTGCAGCAGCGTCAAGGACCGAATCGCTGTGTCAATGATTAGGGCTGCTGAAGAGCAGGGTTTGATAAAAAAGGATACGGTAATTATCGAGCCTACCAGCGGCAACACCGGTATTGCTCTGGCCTTTGTCTGCGCCTCGCGTGGCTACCGGTTGATACTCACTATGCCAGAAACGATGTCGGTAGAACGGAGGCATATTCTCTCTATATTTGGTGCCGAACTAGTGCTGACGCCCGGGGCAGAAGGCATGTCTGGAGCAATACGGAAAGCAGAACAACTGGTAGCTGAAAACAAAAATTACTTCATGCCGCAGCAATTCAAAAACCCGGCCAATCCCAAAATCCACCGCGAGACCACGGCCGAGGAGATTTGGAGAGATACGGATGGCAAGATAGACATTCTGGTTGCCGGTGTTGGTACGGGTGGCACTATCACCGGTGTGGCTGAGGTTATAAAGAAGAGGAAACCTGAATTTAAGGTTGTAGCCGTTGAGCCTGCCGATTCACCTGTTCTTTCCGGCGGCAAACCCGGACCGCATAAAATCCAGGGCATCGGTGCCGGTTTTGTTCCGGAAGTATTGAAACTGGAATTGGTTGACGAAATCATTAAGGTAACCAATGATGATGCCGGTGCGACGGCCAGAAGGTTAGCTAAAGAAGAGGGCATACTGGCCGGTATATCTTCTGGCGCTGCAACCTGGGCGGCTCTGGAGGTTGCCAAAAGGCCGGAGAATAAGGGAAAGCTGTTGTGGTCATTTTACCTGACACGGGTGAGCGTTATATATCCACCTGGCTTTTTCAGGGATTATGACCCCTTTTATCAGACATTTTGAAAGTGTAGAGGACGGTTATCTTGTTCGAGACGCTGAAAGAGGATATTCGAACGGTATTTGATAAAGACCCGGCAGCGCGAAGTGTGCCTGAGGTTATGTTATGCTATCCGGGGCTTCACGCTGTATGGTTTCATCGCCTGGCTCACTTTCTCTGGCGGCACAAGCTCCGGTTTCTGGCACGTTTGCTGTCACATATGAGCCGCTTTTTAACCGGGATAGAAATCCACCCCGGAGCCAAAATAGGCAGGCGCTTCTTTATAGACCATGGTGCAGGGGTGGTAATCGGGGAGACGGCTGAGATAGGTAATGATGTATTGATGTATCAAGGGGCAGTATTGGGCGGGACTAGTTTGCAGAGAGAAAAACGGCATCCCACTATCGGCAATAAAGTGGTGTTAGGTACTGGAGCTGTAGCTCTAGGCGATATTGCCATAGGTGATGGCGCCAGGATTGGCTCCGGTTCAGTAGTAGTAAGACCGGTACCACCGGGAGCCACGGTAGTGGGAATCCCGGGAAGGGTAGTCGAGGACGGCCATGGTCCACTCACAATTCTGGAGCACGGCAAATTGCCCGACCCGGTGGCTGAAGCCATAGGGCTGGTCTTAAAAAAGCAAGAGTTATTTGAGCAACGTCTGAGAAAACTGGAGAATTCCAGCGGGATAGCGACTGTTGAAGACGAGTTGGAGGAGATAAAGGTGAGAGTTATGAGCAATTTCAATGACGGAGGTGGAATATGAAATTTGAAACGTTGGCCATTCATGCTGGAGAAAGGCCGGACAAGACATTCGGCGCTGTCTCGGTGCCCATATATCAAACATCGACCTTTGCGTTTGAGGATGTGGGTAAAACGAGAGGCTATGATTATTCTCGAACAGCCAATCCGACGAGAAAAGTTCTGGAGGATACCCTGGCCCAACTGGAAGGTGGGAAAGCGGGATTTGCTTTTGCCACCGGGATGGCGGCTGAGACGACGGTGGCGCACCTTTTGAAGGCAGGCGACCATGTAATCTCAGCCGACGATGTCTATGGAGGCACTTACAGGCTCTTTCAAGATGTAATGCCTGAGCTGGGTTTGGAGGTTACCTTCCTGAGAATGAGCAGCAGACAGGCTATTGAACGAGCCATAAAACCAAATACCAAGATGATATGGATAGAGACACCATCAAATCCGTTACTGAATATAACCGATATAGAGATGGTAGTTGATATTGCTAAGAAAGCACAAAATATTGACAGTTATCGATAATACATTTGCCACTCCGTATTTCCTTAGGCCTATAGAATATGGGGTTGACCTGGTGGTCCATTCCACAACCAAGTATCTCAACGGGCATTGCGATGTGGTCGGCGGCGCTGTGGTCACTACTACCGATGAATTAACACAAAGAGTTCAATTTCTTCTAAATGCTATGGGAACCTGTGCTTCGCCTTTTGACTGCTGGCTGGTGCTTCGAGGCATTCAGACATTGCCGCTGCGAATGAAAAAACACGAGGAAAATGCTATAGCTATAGCAAGTTATCTTCAGCAACATAAAGCCGTCAGCCGGGTGTTTTATCCGGGCATTAAATCTCATCCGGGCCATGAAATCGCCAAAAGGCAGATGAAGGGGTTTGGTGGTGTGGTTTCCTTTGAATTAAAAGGTGGCAGTGAAGGCAGTCAATCACTTTCTAAGAAGGCTAAAGTGTTTTCATCTGGCGGAATCACTGGGTGGTGTTGCTTCGCTGGCGGAGCATCCGGCGACGATGAGCCATGCCTCGATGCCCGCTGATTACAGGGCAAAAATAGGTATTAGCGATGACCTGGTACGGTTATCAGTCGGCTTGGAAAACATTGATGATTTGGTTGACGATTTGGAACAAGCGCTCAACCATAAATGAAGACCTGAGTGAGTAAGGTTCACCGGATTTTCATCATAAATTCATAATATTTTCATAGTTGGCTGTTAATATTCAAAGATTACGGCAAAACAGAACCGGAAGGAGAGACGATGAAACTATATCAAGTGGTTGTGAAGGATGTGATTCGGAGAAAAAGGCGAGTATTGTATGCCACCCTCGGTGTAGTTATCGGAACGGCGACAGTTGTCGGCATATTAACCGTTGCCCGTGCCGGGCAAGCCAGAATCTATAATCAGCTGGAGAAATATGGGCCTAATCTGGCAGTCATACCGGCAATAAACAATTTGGATATGAAGCTAGGTGATGTGAGGCTTGGTATGTTGGCCGTTGGCGATAACTACGTTTCTGAAGAAAAATTACCCAGGATTAGACAGATAGCTGATGGTGAAATAAGAAAGGCGCTGAAGATAGAAGACGAGGGAAACATTGCTACGATTGCTCCAAACCTATACATCAATACCAAGATAGGAGACACATCGGTGATGGTAGTCGGGGTAGACCCACAAGAGGAGATTAAAATCAAGACGTGGTGGAAAGTTAACCAAGGGAAATATTTGGAACAAAAAGACCAAGCGCTGCTTGGTGCCATCGCTGCTGAGATTTTGAAGCTTAACATAGGAGACGTTATTCCGCTCGATGGAACTAATGTAACAGTCGCTGGTATCCTGGAAGAGACGGGTTCAAATGATGATTATCAGGTGTTTGTTCCGATAGACACTCTACAAAAGGCTTTTGGTAGGGAGGGGCTGGTTTCATCGGTAGACATTCGCGCTCTTTGCAACGCCTGCCCTGTAGAAATAATAGCCGACGGCATAAATAAAGATATCCCGGGAGTTCGAGCAGTTGCCGTAAAACAGATAGCGGCGACTGAAATGGGCATGATGGAAAAGATGAGCAAGTTCATGCTGACTTTGGCCGGAATCACACTTGCTGTTGGTCTGTTTGGAGTAGTCAATACCATGATGACCTCAGTCAATGAAAGAATCAAAGATATCGGGATAATGAGGGCTGTAGGAGCTTCGCGAAGTCAGATAGTGAAGGCCTTTATTTACGAGGCTATCATCATTGGAATAATCGGGGGTATTTTGGGGTATGTGGCGGGAACCTTATTGGCATATATAGCCGGGCCTCTAGTTTTTGAAGGTACGACCATTGCTTTTGTTCCCCAATATTTTGCTCTGGCATTGGTTCTGGCTATTGCTGTAGCTGTAATAGCCACCGTATATCCGGCATTTCGCGCAACCCAGATTAAGGTTGCAGATTCCTTCAGGTCTTTGTGAGGTAGATGATATGTTAGAACTTAAGAGAAATATCAAAGATTTATGGCGAGGGAGCCGCGCGCGTAGTTGCCCTGGATAAAATTTCCTTCAGCGCGGACCAGGGTAATTTTGTAGCCGTTATGGGACCTTCCGGCAGCGGCAAAAGCACCTTTTTGAATATCATTGGCGGTCTGGACCGTCCCTCAAGCGGTGAGGTTCTTTTGGAAGGAAAACGCATTGACAATTTAGATGAAAATGAATTAGTTGATATTAGACGGGGGAAAATTGCCTATGTTTTTCAGCAGTACCATCTGCTCCCATCTCTTACGGCGCTGGAAAATGTGCTTCTGCCGTTGGTGTTTTGCGGAGCCAGCAAAGAGGAAGACAAAGCTTTAGAAATATTGGAAAAGGTTGGTTTGGGGAAAAGGACTGGACATAAACCCAGCCAATTGAGCGGCGGCGAACAACAGAGAGTAGCTATCGCCAGAGCCTTAGTCAGTATGCCATCGCTCATCCTGGCTGATGAACCAACGGGCAATATGGACCGGAAAACAGGGGGCGAAATTTTGAGATTATTTACTCAACTGCATAAAGAAGGGCACGGCATCATTATGGTTACTCACGACCCTGAAATAGCCAGCTTTGCCAATACCACTGTATTTCTGCAAGATGGGCAGATTGTCAAGAAAACCAATCAAAAAGTAAGGAGGCCAAGAAAGAGATGAGAAATAAAACCAAACAAATTGTGCTTATTCCCATAGCGATCTTTTGCAATTGCCGGCCTGATGTTGTCATGTAGCAGTTTGAACGAACTTGGGGCGAAACCAAAGGCAGAAGCAGAGCAAGGCGACGGCATTTCAATTATCCGGGTTATCAATTAATCCAGCCGAGGTTGCTGCCCGAGACGAAGTAGTTATAACTGCTGAGGTGACAAATGTTACCGGTGTCGATGATACCTATAATGCGGAACTTAAAATAAACAATGTTACCGAGGCTTCGGATAAAGTGTTGGTGCCTGCCGGAAAAACCCAGACCTTAACCTTCGTGATATTCAAGGATGCACCGGGAACATACAAAGTTTCTTTAGGTCAGCTTGCCGGCCAATTTGTCGTAGCCGAATCGTAGCAGCCGGGCCCGGTAATCAGACATCTGCTGTACCTGGTCAGACCGGTGCCAGTTGCTGCTTAACGGGCGGTCAGACATCTCCCGTGCCGGGGCAAACCGGCGCAGGTTGCTGCGGGACAGGAGTTCAGAATAGCCCCGCGGCCCAACCTCGCCGCCGGTGGCTGTTGTTGTGGCAGATAGAAATATAATGCAGAAAAGGAGTTTGCATGCGTATTTGAAACAAGGCTTGCCGTTCGAACAAAGCTAATATTGAATTATAAATAACAAGGAGGGAATAACTTATGTTAAAGAAAATCGCAATAGGTCTTTCGGCATTGATGCTGATGTTGATAGCTGTCGCCTGTGCTAATTCAGCCTCAGCGCCGGCAACTGCTGGAACACAGCCATCAGCATCTCCACCTCGTCTATCCATCGTCTACACCTCAGACCATCCAGGCAACGACTCAAAAGCCATCAGGCCCAATAAAGGCGAAATTAATTGAGGCTCAGGTCAATGGTGACTCAGTCTCAATTCCAGTGAGCGAGGTCGAGAGTGACTGGAATACACAGTTTGCGGTGAATGCACAAGCCGGCAAAATGAATTTCATGGCATACTTGTTGAATAACAAAATCTACGTTCGGGCAGATGTTTGTCCGCCGTGTCGCTCCATAGGCTATTCTCTAGACGGTAATACTCTGGTATGCGACAGGTGTGCCACTACTTTCAAAGCCGATACAGGCGATGGAATTCAAGGAGCTTGCGTTGATTACCCCAAAGCATTAGTGCCGTACCAAATCTCCAACGGCAACATAATAATGAAGCAGGCAGACCTCGTGGTTGCCTACGAGAATACTTTAAATCCCGGCTGGCCTTAGAGTCGGGACTTATAAGTTATCCGGTAGAATTTGTGGTCGGCTGCTTGCGCGTTTGGTGCATAGCAGGTATCTTATATACTAATACGAACTGAATAGTGAGGTACTCCGATATAGTAAGAGGTGTAATTTGTCATACGCCACAGGTTTGCGCTGTCGAAAATGTGGACAGGAATACCCTTTACAACCGATAAGGGTCTGCGATTTTTGCCTTAGCCCGGTAGAGGTTAACTACGACTATAAGGCTATGGCTGGCGTACTCAGCCACCAGAAAATTTCCGAAGGCCCCTCTACTATGTGGCGCTATCGCGACCTGCTACCTGTTGAAGGCAAGGGGGAGATTGACATTGGCACCGGCTTCACGCCTTTGCTGAAAGCTGATAACCTGGGGCGTGAGCTGGGATTGGACGAGCTTTACATCAAGAATGACTGCCTTAATCCCACATATTCTTTTAAGGACAGGGCTGTTTCCGTTGCCGTAACCAAGGCGCGTGAGTTCGGTTTTGATACGGTAGCCTGTGCCTCAACAGGTAATCTGGCTGCCAGTGTGGCGGCCCATGCGGCCAAGGCGAACATGAAAGCCTATGTATTTGTCCCGGCCAATGTGGAACCGGGCAAGCTGGTGGGTGTAGCCATATATAAACCGAACCTGGTTACTGTTGATGGAAGCTATGATGATGTCAACCGCCTCTGTGCCGAGCTGGCGCAAAGATACAATTGGGGCTTTATAAACATCAACCTCCGGCCATATTATGCCGAGGGCAGCAAGACACTGGGATTTGAGGTGGCTGAGCAATTAGGCTGGCGGCCGCCGGACTGCGTGGTGGCGCCTGCGGCTTCAGGCCTACTTTTTACCCGGATTTGGAAAGGACTGCAAGAATTATCTACGCTCAAGCTCATCGGGCCGGTAAACACCCACATGTACCTTACCCAGGCTTCAGGCAGCTCGCCAATCGTACACGCCTTTGAAGCTGGCAGCCTTCATGTCCATCCGGTGACGCCGAATACCATCGTTACTTCGATAGCCATTGGCAATCCGGCTGATGGTTATTATGCTTTAATGGTTGCCAGGCAATCAGGCGGTGGGGCTTCAAGTGCCACTGATGAAGAAGCTATCGAAGGGATGAAATTACTGGCACAAACTGAAGGCATTTTTGCTGAAGCTGCCGGTGGAGTAGTGATTGCCGGGGTGAAGAAGCTGGCTGCTGCCGGAGCCATTAAAAAGGACCAGCTTACGGTCGCTTTTATTACGGGGGCCGGCCCGAGGACGCAAGAGATTGTTTCAGATGTTGTCCACACCTTCCATGTCCAGCCCAATTTAGAGTCGTTCAATGAGGTGCTTGGTGTGCAGGTTTGAAATCAAGGCACCTGATGGGTTAATCTTATCGGAGACGAAGATAGGAGGGCACGATGGCTAAGCGACAAGTGATGTTCACCTTTCCGCGTAAGCTGATTAAGGAGCCTATCATTTATGAGCTATCGCATAAATTTGAAGTGGTGACAAATATACGTCGTGCCGACGTGATCAGAAGACAGGGGTTGGGTGGTGCTGGAACTGGAGGGTGAGGACAAAGAAATCGACGCCGGCATTGCCTGGGTTAAAGAGAAGGGGGTTAGAGTTGACCCCATAGTCGGAGATATTGTTGAAGGCTAACACGATGAAAAGAATATATCTGGATTACGCGGCTACTACGCCGACACATCCTGAAGTAATGAAGGCGATGTTGCCTTATTTTACTGAGTCGTTCGGTAATCCATCCAGCATTCATTCGTATGGGCAGGAAGCCAAAGACGCTGTTGAAAGAGCGCGGAGTAAAGTTGCGGCTCTTATCGGTGCTAAAAGTGAGGAGATTGTTTTTACCGGCAGTGGGACGGAAGCGGACAACTTTGCCGTAAAGGGTGTGGCGTTGTCGCGACAAGCCAAAGGGAATCATATCATTACCAGCTCAATCGAACATCATGCCGTGCTGGAAACCTGTAAGTTTCTGGAGAAACAGGGGTTCTCGGTAACTTATCTTCCTGTGGATGGCTATGGTATGGTTGACCCCAATGATGTCAAGAAGGCAATTACAAAAAAGACTATCCTCGTCTCAATCATGCATGCCAACAATGAATGCGGCACCATAGAACCTGTAGCCGAAATAGGAAATATCGCCAGAGAGGCTGAGATTTATTTCCATACCGATGCCGTACAGACGGTAGGGCATATCCCGCTAGATGTGAATAAGTTGAACGTTGACCTCCTTTCCATTTCGGCACACAAGCTCTATGGTCCCAAGGGCGTCGGTGCGTTATATATTAGAAAGGGCACCAGAATAAGCTCCTTTATGCACGGCGGCAATCAGGAGAGAGGCAGGCGAGCCAGTACCGAGAATGTGCCCGGCATTGTTGGCTTTGGCAAGGCTGCTGAGATCGCCCAGCAGGAAATGCTGGAAGAAGCTCAGAAGTTGACTGCTCTCCGTGACCGGCTAATCGAAGGCATACTCAGGGGCATCGAGTATACGCAATTGAATGGTCATCCGGTGAAAAGGTTGCCCAACAATGTAAATGTCAGCATTAATTATGTGGAAGGTGAATCGATTCTGTTAAATTTGGATTTGGATGGAATCTGTGCCTCCACAGGTTCAGCTTGCAGCTCAGCGGACCTCGAGCCATCGCATGTTCTGGTGGCGATGGGGCTGCCGCATTTACAAGCGCATAGCTCCTTGCGATTCACCCTGGGGAAATGGACTACTGAAGAAGAGATAAATAAGGTTCTGGAGGTGCTTCCCGGAATCGTTTCTAAGCTCAGAGCCATGTCACCCCTTATGAAAACCGCAAATTAACCACTGACAGTCTGTATATCAGGAATATGTGTCAGTGAGCGCAATGCCGGAGATAGGAAAGATTTCGCCCAAGCTCTTTGATGAGCTTATAGCTACACGTCTGGGAGCTAGGAACGATAAGGTTCTGGTAGGTCCTCAGAACGGAGTGGATGTTGGCATTGTGGAAATCGGAGACAAGGCGGTTTCTTTTACCTGTGACCCTGTATTTATTGTGCCCGAATACGGATGGGAGAGGGCGGCCTGGTTTGCTATTCACATCATTGCTTCCGATTCGGTAACCAGTGGACTGAAGCCCAGCTTGCTGGCCATTGATTTGAATCTTCCCATGGAGATGACGGGTGAACAATTGGAAATAATGTGGAAAACTATGCATCGGGAGTGTGTGAAGCTGGGCATTTCTATTATCACCGGACATACGGGCAGGTATGAGAACTGCCATTATCCTATGGTCGGTGGCGCCACCATGGTTGGCATCGGCAGTAAGGATGAATATGTCACTCCCAGGCTGGCCTGTGCTGGAGACAAGATAATCATTACCAAGGGGCCGGCTATTGAGGCGACAGGCATTTTCGCTACCATGTTTCCCGAACTGATTGAGCGTGAGTTCGGAAAGGATTTCAACAAAAAAGCTCAGCAGATTTTCTACAAGATGTCGGTGGTGGATGATGCCATGACCGCCGTAAGCCTTGGGGTAAGAGACAATGGCGTTACTGCCATGCATGATGCCACTGAATGCGGTATATGGGGCGGACTGTACGAAATTGCACAGGCTGCCAATCTGGGGGTTAGGGTCGAAATGGAAAGTATAGTGGTTGAGGATTGTGTGCCGGATATATGCCGGTATTTTGGCATTGACCCGTATGCTTCCATCAGCGAAGGCACTCTAATCATGTCCTGCCGGGAACACAAAGCCCAGGACATATTAAAGGCGCTGCATAAGAAAGGTATTAAAGCTTCTATTGTCGGTGAGTTCACCGAGCCGAGACTGGGAATGGTGCTGGTACGAGAGCGGCAGGGAGGAGAAGCTTGAGCATCCTATAGTTGACCCGTTCTGGCGAGCTTTCTACGAGGCTCTTGAGAAGTACAGCAGCAAATTCTAGATTCATTCGACCAACTAACTAAAGAAGACTATAATTAATACATTAACACCCGCGCTTCGGGTACAAGTAACGTAATTCTAAACGGAGGAAACATGAAAATCGTAACGTTGTGCAAAGATGGCTCTTGCTGCCCGGTGGTCAAGGTAACCGACACCAAAGTGGAAATAGGCGAAAAGGGTAATCTGTGTGTCCTCACCAGGGAACAGTGGGAGACCCTCAAGGCAAAGATACTAAATAAAGAGCTATAAGATAAAAAATCACAGCCAGAGCTGCAATTGTCATATACGCATGGCCAGAATAATCGCCGTCTGCAAAAGCGAAAAAAAGGGAACAAAGAAGCAAGACGTAAAAGAAGGGCTTCTGAAGGCTGAGTTTGGCCTTGTCGGCGATGCTCATGCCGATTGCTGCACGCACCGCCAGGTGAGCTTGCTGGCCGTGGAAAGCATCGATAAGATGCGGGCTCTGGGGCTGGACGTCAACCCGGGTGACTTCGCTGAAAATTTGACCACCGAGGAGATAGACTTAATATCTCTTCCTGTCGGCACCAGGATAGCGGTCGGTAAGCAAATTGTCCTTGAAATCACTCAAATCGGCAAGGAGTGCCATGCCAGGTGTGCCATTTACCGGCAGGTGGGCAAGTGCATTATGCCCGAAGAGGGCGTGTTTGCCAGGGTGATTCAAGGCGGACCTGTCAGGGCTGGAGACCAGATAAAGGTAGCGTAAGATGGTGGGCGAGGTAGAGCGGGTTCCCATATTGCGACTTACCGAGGAAGCGAAAAGCCGCGCTGATGACATAGTTGTCCGGGAATTTCCTCTGACTATCATCCTGAACAATCAAGAGCTGGTGACTTTGCTTTGTACTCCCACGCATCTGGATTATCTGGCTATTGGCTTCCTTTCCTCGGAAGGGCTGCTGAAAAGCAAGGATGAAATAAAAAAGATAACGGTTGATGAGCAGAGAGGCGTCGTCCGTGTGGAAACCGAGAAGGAGAATAAACAAGCTGGCGAGCTGGTGTTCAAGCGGCTGATTACCTCAGGCTGCGGTCGGGGTGCTTCTTTCTACAGCGCCGCTGATGTCGTTGGCCAGATAAAGGTAGAATCTAAAACTAACATATCGGCTGTTGAAGTCTTCGAACTGGTAAGGGAGTTTCAGCATCGGTCGCAGATTTTCAGGACAACCGGTGGTGTTCACAGCGCTGCATTATGTGATACAAAAAACATTCTGGTTTTCAGCGAGGACATAGGCCGTCATAATGCCATTGACAAGATTTTTGGCGAATGCATTTTGAAAGGTATACCGACGGATGGCCGCGTTATTATCACCAGCGGGAGGGTTTCTTCGGAGATATTGCTTAAAGCGGCTAAAAGAAATATTCCTCTGCTCGTCTCCAAATCAGCGCCTACTGACATGGGAGTCAAATTAGCCGGTGACACTGGGCATCACGCTTATCGGTTTTGTCAGAGGAAAGAGGATGAATGTTTACGCTAACGATTGGAGGGTAGTTAGCCATGGATAGACAGCCCGAGCTAACCGAGAAAATTCTGAAGTTAAAGAAAAAGCGAAATGCCGTTATACTTGCCCATAACTATCAATTGGGTGAGATTCAAGACATAGCTGATTTCGTCGGTGATTCTCTCGACCTCAGCCAGAATGCGGCTAAGACTGATGCCAGCGTCATAGTTTTCTGCGGCGTTCATTTCATGGCGGAAACAGCCTCAATTCTCTGTCCGGATAAGACAGTCTTGCTGCCGGACGAACATGCCGGCTGTCCCATGGCCAATATGATAACTGCTCCGCAGCTGCGTGCCAGGAAAAAGGAGCATCCCAAGGCTACAGTGGTCTGCTATATAAATTCCTCGGCGGCGGTTAAGGCTGAATCATATATTTGCTGTACTTCGGCTAATGCGGTTGGCGTCGTGGAAAGCCTGGACGCAAATGAAATAATTTTCGTCCCTGACCAGTACCTGGGGCACTATATCTCCACAAAAACCGGTAAAAAGATGATTCTCTGGCCTGGCTTCTGTCCCACCCATGCCCGGATAATGCCTGAATATATCGTTAAACTCAGACATGAGTACCCTGAGGCTAAAGTTGTAGTTCACCCGGAATGCAGGCCGGATGTGATAGCCCTGGCCGACGAGGTATTGAGCACCAGCGGGATGATAAGGTTTGCCAGAAGGGAAGATGTTCAGGAGATGATTGTGGGAACGGAGATGGGCATTATTTACAGGCTAAAAAAGGAGAATCCGGGGAAAAAATTTATACCAGTTTCGGAGCAGGCGATATGTCCCAATATGAAGCTGATAACCCTGGAGAAAGTATTGTGGTCTCTGGAGGAGATGGCGCCGGAGGTCAAAGTACCGGAGAAGATTCGCCTTAAGGCAAAAGCCGCCGTGGACAGGATGCTGGCAGTGGGCAGGAGCGCATGAAAGAGACTGGCAAGATTGTCATCTTCGTTACCACCAGCTCTGAGCCGGAAGCACACAAAATAGCTGAACTGCTGCTAAGCCGGAGAAAAGCCGCCTGCGTAAACATCGTTCCAAAGGTAGACTCGTCATTCTGGTGGCAGGGCAAGCTCGATTCAGCCCAGGAAAGTCTCCTCATCATCAAGACCAAAGCCTCGCTGCTATCCGAAATCGTTGACCTGGTCAAAGCGGCGCACAGCTACGAAGTCCCTGAGATAATTGCCCTGCCTATCATCGGCGGCAATGAAGATTACCTCAAGTGGATAGACGACGAGGTTAGAGAGCGTTAAGCACTTCGTCAGAGTGTGTTAAATAAGAGAGGGGCAATTGGTTTTATCCGGGCTACCTTTTACCGGGTTCGCCCCAGGCACTGGAATTCGCAGGCCACGCCGAACCCATCCATTCGGCGACTAATCTTTGCCTCGTCTGTGTTAACCTGAGACTGATGTTGGCACTGAGATTCTCCATGATTGTGTATCCCATAAGAGGATTCTGACCAAACACAGTCAACAATTCGGAGCCCTTAAGGCGAATTTCCTCTCCGGATTCCACGCACTCGGCAGACGCAGTATAGATGTAAGGTGCTACCAGGGCAGACCAGCCGAATACTTCTCCCGGCCCGGCTCGGTGAACTGCGATGTTCCTGTTCCACGGCTGCCCAACCCAAATCAAGATATCAACCTTGCCGCTACGGCAAAGATGTACGTCTCTGGCCTTGGTCGCCTCCGCAAAAATACGGTCGCCTTCATGCATGGCATACGGATGACATAGTTCAGCGATTGTGGCCAGGCTATCTTCAGCCAGCCCCTTAAAGAGCTCAAACCCCTTTAAAACCTCTACAGTAACCATCTCAATCCCCCCTTCTGATTCTCAATAGTTTCCTCCCTGCCTATCTGGTAAAAATGCTGTAAAATCTCATCTTAGACTGGAGCCGTATAATGTATCCTACTCCTTTGTTCATGCCCGGTCAATACGACAATTGCCTCAAAAATGGTGTTAGAAACCTTGTTTGGAAAATAATATCAGGCAGCGCATTGATCGAGCGGCGGGGCATGTATTCTTAAAAAAAGGCCGCACTACGACACCTTAACCGGACGGCGGACGGAAGCTTCCGACCACAGCGCCGTCGTTGCCGATTTCCGCTTTAACTGACGAGAAATTATAGCTACAACCTTTTAGAGTCGTCACCTCGAAGCTTTTGCCTCGCGGCTACATGAATTTGGAGCACCCCCTTTTGTGTTACAATTGTGTAGCCGTATCATAACTCACAACATTTATTTTACAGGAGGTTAACATGTCTGAAGAGCACGTACTGTATGAAAAGAAAGATGGCGTCGGAATTATTACCTTGAACCGACCTGAAAAACTAAACGCCATAACACACGCTATGCTGAGGAGGTTGGGAGAGCTTATAGAAGAGGTTAAGAAAGATGATGAAGTAAGGGTTGTGATTCTGACAGGAAAGGGTAGGGCGTTCTCGGCTGGTACAGATATCTCAGGCGATGTCCCAATAATGTCAGAAATAGAGATTCAGGTTATGAAGCAAAAGAATTCCACTGAATACCGCCAGTCACTGTGGTATTTCAATAGCATACCGAAACCTACAATATGCGCTATTAATGGTGCCGCAGTAGGTATCGCCTCCGAATTTGCTCTTCATTGCGATATCAGAATTGCCGCCGAAAGCGCCAGGTTCGGGCAGGTGTTTGTGTTGAGAGGCATGGTCCCGGATACCGGCGCCGGTACTTATCTGCTGCCGAGAATAGTAGGCCTTTCCAAGGCTTGCGAACTTGTGTTTTCCGGGGAAATTATCGATGCACAGGAGATGCTGAGAATTGGCCTGGTCAGCCAGGTTGTTCCCGATGACCAGCTAATGACAGCCGCCATGGCAATGGCGAAAAAGATGATGCGTGGCGCACCTCTGGCAGTGCAAATGGCGAAGCAGCTCATGTACATGGGTCTGGAGCGTACCATGGAAGCGCATTGGGAGGCAACACGTTATGCCTTCCAGCTTAGCTGCAAAACCGAGGATTTCCAGGAAGGCATCACCTCGTTCTTTGAGAAAAGAGAGCCGCGCTGGAAAGGCAAGTAGCGTACGATTAAACAAAATACAGGTCATTGGTCGGAAATAAGCCAATAATATAAGTGGAGGGAGAGCCATGGAATACAAAGAAATTATTTATGAGACCGCAGGGAAGGTAGCTATTATTACCTTGAACAGGCCGGCAGCTATGAATGCCTTGACCATGACAACACATGAGGAGCTGTATCAGGCAATAGAGCAAGCGAACAAAGACGACAATATAAGAGTCATCGTGTTAACAGGTGCAGGTAAAGGCTTCTGCTCCGGGGACGATGTCAAACAGGTTTTCTTAAATCCCGAAGAGAAAATAGCCAAGGGTAGGGAGATAAGGCTGAGACATTTACAGGGGGAGCACTTGCGCGGAGGCGGACATATATTGCTCGATATAAATAAGCCGTCAATTGCCGCGGTAAATGGAGCGGCTGTCGGTTATGGGTGCGACCTGGCGCTGATGTGCAATATGAGGATTGCATCTGAAAAAGCCAGATTCGGCGAGGTATTTTTAAGAGTCGGGCTGGTACCGGATGAATCGCTTGTCTTGCTGCCCAGGCTGGTTGGCCTGGCCAAGACTTATGAGCTGGTATTAACCACTGATATCATAGATGCTAAAGAGGCAGAACGCATAGGTCTGGTGAATAAAGTGGTTCCGCATGAAGAACTGATGCCGGCAACAATGGAGCTGGCTGATAAGATAGCCAAAAAACCTCCGATAGCGGTTAAACTGGCTATGGAAGGTATTCGCCGGGGTCTCAGTTTGCCCATGGAAGAGTTCATGAGATATCACTCTCTGGCCTTTACTTTCTGCAGCGAAACTGAGGACCATATCGAAGGCTCCAGAGCCTTTGTAGAAAAGAGAGAGCCTGTCTTTAAGGGCAGGTAAAAGTATTATAGGATACGTCTTGCTAGTCGTCGAATGACCGCTAAGCGGGTCATCTGTGGGCAGATTACACCTAGTGAAAGCCTGTTTCCCATTTAAGTTCGTATACATATTAGGCATGTCTTTGATGAAGCTATCTGTTATAATGTAGCTTCTGAAGGAGGAAGACCTTTCTTGTATAAAGCGCCTCGAGGTACCGCCGATATTTTACCCGAAGAGCAGGGCTACTGGAGATTTGCTGAAGCACAGGGCAGTTAGCTCTGTGCCGGCTTTACGGATACCAGCGCCTCGATACGCCAGCTTTTGAGGACTCTCAGCTCTTTACCCGGAGTATAGGCGAAGGCACCGATATCGTTACCAAGGAGATGTATACTTTTAAGGACAGGAGCGACAATATCCTGGCGCTCCGACCTGAGGGAACGGCACCGGTGTGCCGGGCTTATCTTGAACATGGCATGGACAATTTGCCTCAACCGGTGAAGCTTTATTACCTGGCTGCCATCTTCAGGTATGAGCGGCCGCAGTCGGGTCGCTACCGGCAGCATTACCAGTTTGGCTTTGAGGCTATAGGCGATGCTGACCCGGCTCTGGATGCTGAGGTTGTCGAGATGGCGTGGCGGTTTTTTGAGTCATTGAGTATTAGCGGTCTTTACCTGTACCTTAATAGCATCGGGTGTAAGGCATGCCGACCTCGATATCTGGAGAGCTTGAAGAGCTATTATTCCGACCAGCTGTCGGGCTTGTGTCCGGATTGTAAGTCCAGGTTTGAGAAGAATCCGCTGCGTTTGCTCGATTGCAAGAAAGCTTCTTGCAATGTTGTCGCGGAAGCAGCACCGAAGAGCATTGATTTTCTCTGCCGGGAGTGCCTGGCGCATTTTGAAGCTGTTGTGGGATACCTGGAAGCTTTGAAGCTTCCCTTCGAACTGAACCACAGGCTGGTGCGTGGTCTGGATTATTACACCAAGACGGTTTTTGAGATTCAACCTCCGGGAGAAGGCGCTCAAAGCGCTTTAGGCGGTGGTGGACGGTACGATGACCTTATCCAGGAACTGGGCGGCAAGCCTACGCCGGCTATCGGCTTTGCTGCTGGTATGGAACGGGTTGTACTTAATTTGAAGAAGCAAAAAATCGCTGTGCCGGACTTGACGGCGCCGCCGGTCTTTATTGCCCATCTTGGAAATGAAGCCAAGCTGGAAGCAATGAAACTGGCCTCTACTCTGCGTAAGGATGGCATCGCCGCGATAATGGCTACCGGCGATAGAAGTCTGAAGGGTCAGTTAAGACAGGCTAACAGCCTGGGCAGCAATTACGCGGCGATTATCGGCGAGGATGAGGTGAAAAGCGGCACGGTGACTCTGCGGAATATGGTAACCGGGGAGCAGAAGACTGTGTCACCAGCGGCGCTTGGAGAGTTGCTTAAAAGAAGTTGCATTAGGAGTGAGTTGCCAGGCTTTAGTTGCCATTCTGAGTGAAGCAGAGCGACCGAAGAATCTCGGAGACCCTTCGCTTTGCTCAGGGTGACAGAGCAGGTTAGACAGGTTGACAGAAATGACTGGGCAGCCAGGAGTGTCAACAATGGATGAAGTTACTATATCTAAAGCGATAACTGAGAGTTACCTGAAAGATCTGCTCGATTCTATGGAGGTAGATGTGGCTATAGCTGGAGCCGGGCCGTCGGGTATGGTTGCCGGCTATTATCTGGCGAAGAATAAGGTGAAGGTGGCTATCTTTGAAAGGAAACTGAGCGTTGGTGGTGGCATGTGGGGTGGCGGCATGATGTTTAACCGCATTGTGGTTCAGAGTGAGGCAAAAGAGATTCTGGATGAGCTGGGCATTTCGGCCAAGCAGTATGAAAAAGGATATTATGTCGCTGATGCCGTTGAGGCAGTATCAACGCTTTGCTCCCGGTGCATAAAGGCCGGAGTCAGGATATTCAATTTGCTGAGCGTTGAGGATGTGATGATTCGCGAGAATGACAGAATAACCGGGCTGGTGCTGAACTGGAGCGCCGTATCTCTGGCGAATCTGCATGTCGACCCGCTAGCGATAAGGTCTAAGCTGGTAATAGATGCCACGGGCCATGATGCTGAAGTCTGCCGCATAGTGAGCAGAAAAACTGGAGCCGGAGTGGTGGTTTGCGGTGAGAAGTCGATGTGGGCGGAGGCTGGTGAAAAGGAGATTATTGAAAACACCAGACAGGTTTGTCCCGGGCTTCTGGTCACCGGCATGGCAGCCAACGCTGTCTTCGGCGGTCCCCGTATGGGGGCAATATTCGGGGGCATGCTGCTATCGGGCAGAAAAGTCGCAGAACTGGCTATGGATTTGCTAAAGAAAACTAAGCGATAGGGGGTGAGGCAATATGGCAAAAACTATTGCTGAAATCAATGAAAAAATCAAAAAAGGTCAGGCGGTAGTAGTTACTGCTGAGGAAATAATTGATATCGCCAAGAAAAAGGGTATCAGCCAGGCGGCTAAAGAAGTTGATGTGGTGACTACTGGCACCTTCGGGCCTATGTGCTCCTCGGGCGCTTATTTTAACGTCGGGCATACCAAGCCGAGGATTAAGCTCGGTGGAGGCAAGGTCTATCTAAATGATGTCCCTGCCTATACGGGAATAGCCGCTGTAGACATTTTCCTGGGGGCAACAGCTCTGCCTGATGACGACCCCAAGAATAGAATCTATCCCGGCGAGTTCAGATACGGCGGCGGACATGTAATCGAGGAACTCGTAGCCGGGAAGGACGTCAGACTGGTGGCTACTGCCTATGGCACCGATTGCTATCCCAGACGGAAGCTGGAGACCATTGATTAATATCAAGGACATGAATGAGGCAGTTTTATTTAATGTGAGGAACGCCTATCAGAATTACAATGTGGCGGTGAACCTGTCTGACCGGACCATTTATACTTACATGGGGGTGCTCAAGCCGAAGCTGGGCAATGCCAATTATTCTACTTCCGGTCAGCTTTCTCCGCTATTTAATGACCCCTATTATAAAACCATCGGCATCGGCACCAAGATATTTCTGGGTGGCGGCATTGGCTATGTTGCCTGGCAGGGTACTCAGCATAATCCCAATGTTCTGCGGGGAGATAATGGTGTTCCGAAGAGAGGGGCCGGGACATTAGCCGTTATCGGAGACTTGAAGCAAATGAAACCTGAATGGCTAGTGGGCACGAGTTTCTTAGGTTATGGCTGCACCATGACTGTAGGCATCGGGGTCCCGATACCTATTCTGTCTGAAGAGATACTCCGCTATACAATGGTGACCGACGGCGAGATTTTTGCGCCTGTGGTTGACTATGCTGAAGCTTATCCCCAGAGAAAACCGGACATTCTGGCAGAGGTCAGCTATGCTGAGCTCAAGAGCGGGACGATAAAGATTCAGGGGCAGGAAGTCCCGACTGCTTCTCTGTCCAGCTATCCGGGAGCCGTGAAAATAGCCGGCATTTTGAAGGAGTGGATTAAGAAGGGTGAGTTCTTGCTGACTGAGCCGGTGGCACCCTTGCCCGGCGTTGAATCGGGGATAGTCTTCAAGCCGCTTGAGGAGCGTCCGATTCTGTAGTGAAGGAGTGAGAAGATGGCTACTGTTTCGAAGAGACTAGTTTTGCACTTTCCGAAGCGTTTAACAAACGAGCCCATAGTCTACAAGCTAGTAAAGAACTTTGACCTGGAGTTTAATATACTTAAGGCTTCAGTTACCCCTGGGGAGGAGGGGCTTTTGGTCATGGAATTGACCGGAGAGCAGAGGAACTATGACAAGGGGGTGAAGTATCTGACTGAAACCGGCGTAAAAATTCAGTCGCTGAGCCAGGACGTGGTTTGGAATGAATCAAGATGTACCCATTGCGGTGCCTGCATTACTTTGTGCCCTACGGGCGCTTTTTCCATCGACCCGGAGACCAGAAAGGTGATTTTCGACAACAATAAGTGTGTTGTCTGCGAGTTATGCATCAAAGCCTGTCCGCCTCGAGCCATGGAGCTGTACTTCTGAATGTACCAGCCCAGGACCTATCGCCGCTGGATTAAAGACGATGGTTTGGTTTCCTTCAATGTTATCGTTAAGGAAACCGACCTCTATATTCGAGCGGCAAGCAATCTTGAAGCCGAAGCCATAGAAGCCGTCATCAAACACCGCACACCGCTGGAAGAGTATATTGAAAGCCATCCACTTTTTCTCCATAGCCTGGAGCCTTATGCTGTAGACGAAGATGCCCCGGACATTGTTAGAGATATGGCACAAGCTGCTGGGATAGTGGGCGTTGGGCCAATGGCAGCCGTAGCTGGCGCTATTGCTGAGGCTGTGGGCAGAGACTTGCTTGTCTATTCACCCGAAGTGATTGTTGAAAATGGCGGTGATATCTTTATGAAGGTCTCGCAGAACAAGTTTGATTGGTGTTTACGCCGGTGAATCTCCGTTTACCGGCAAAATTGCCCTGGAGATAAATCCTGAGGAGACGCCTTTGGGGATATGCACTTCTTCAGGAACTGTGGGGCATTCCCTCAGCCTTGGTGCTGCTGATGCCGTAATTGTCCTTTCCCATTCTACGGCGCTGGCTGATGCTGCGGCTACGGCCATTGGCAACAAGGTTATAACTGCTGACGATATCGATGCAGTGATTGAACAAGTTAAGGCTATGCAAGGGCTGGTCGGTGTTGTTATAATTAAAGGCGATAGGATGGGCATGTGGGGTGACGTGAAGCTAGTATCCTTATGAGTTAGTGTAAAAGCTCGTGATATGGCTTCAACCTCTACCGCAGCAAAGCACCTTAAACACGACGGACCCCTCAGCCTTACCATCTCTACCATCGCTTACCACGACGGTGACCGTATAATCGCCGTTAATGCCGGGTGAAGTCCAGCCAACCGTGCTACCTTCTCCGGTGATTTTGCCGCCGGTAGCTCTCCACAGGTAACTTAGCTTGTCACCATCCGGGTCCTCAGCATTGCAGTGAATGGTTTTTGTTACCCATTGCCTGGCCGTATTTTCTTTGACTGGCGGAGCGCCGTCTATTGTCAGCCCGGTAACGACTGGAGGTTGGTTGGGCTTATTTATGGCAGCTATAGTTATCGATTGGGTAACAGTACCGCCTTTGCCATCGGATACCGTAACTTTAATAGTATAATTGTCTGAGGTGTCGGGAGCGGCCCAGGTGATAGTGCTGCCTTCTCCTGTAATAGTACCGCCATCAGCCGACCACTGATATGTCAAGGTATCGCCATCAGCATCGCTAGCCTGGCAGACTATCTGGGTTTCCGCTAAAGTGGGGATTTCTTTTTCGGCTGTTATGGATTCGATAACAGGTGGTTGATTTGGTGGGGGTGGGGGTGGGGTGGCGGAGTCGGTGGTGTACAAGCACTGCTCAGAAGCAGCGCTGTAGTAGCGAGTAACATGACTAACCTGGCGCGATTGTGCGTCGATAAAATATTCAATCTAAATTGTCTCATGGTATATCCTCTATTTTTTTTGCCTTTTAGTTCCTTTCTGTATCTTGGCCAACCACGGCGGCGAAGACAAGAAATCGCCAGGATGGACGAGTACTATTGTCAGAGCCAGGGCAAAAAGTATAATGTCTAGCGAGAGCGATTGAACATGTGTCAGTGTGCCGAACAGCTTTTCCCATATGCCAAAGCATTCGCAGGAAGTGAATTTAGTCTGCCCCTGGCTGATGTACCAGGCGTTATTGGCCATAAAGGCTGCGGTTAATGGCAATGTGATGGCGGCGAAGAAGCGTGGCCAGATACGCAGGAGAAGAAGTATGCCTAAGCATAGCTCTGTCCACGGGATAATGTAGGGGAAGAATATGTCGCCCATGAAAAGAGCCAATCTGCGGAGTCAGCCAGGCATCCGGGAGAATGGCACCGATGAATTGCATGGTTTGGCCAGGCATCTCACCGTAACCGAATACTTTACCGCTGCCTGATATCAAAAAAGTAAGCCCAATCAGGATGCCGGCTACCAGGCTTACTGTGGCTCTCACTCGCTGACGACTTTGTTCAGTATTGTCTGACATACTACCAAACTCCATTTAGCTATGACTTGACTTGACGCATATTATAAACTACACTAGTTCATGTATGCAAAAACCTGGCTGGTGCCGTTTCCTAGCTCGGCTTCCTCTTATAGTGGGGAGACCAGCGTGCCGGAGCATTCATCTTGGCAGTGTATGTAGAGGTCTTGAGCCGTTAGAGACTGCAACAGAAACAGGGCATAACTTTTATAAGGAGGCATAGATGGCTCTAGCGGACAAGACTTTGACTTGTAAAGACTGCGGTAGTAACTTCACTTTTACCGTGGGTGAACAAGAGTTTTACAAGTCACGAGGGCTACAGAACGAGCCTAGTCGCTGCCCGGAGTGCCGGGCAACTAGGCGACAGAGTCGCTACCGGGGCTATGGTCAACCCAGGACAATGCATCAAGCAACATGTGCCAAATGTGGCGCTGAATGCGAGGTGCCTTTCGAACCGAGAGATGACCGCCCTATTTATTGTAGTACCTGCTACGCGGAAGTGAAGCAGAGTCGCTAAAATAGCCCGATATCCCTCTCGGCAGTCTCCCCGCTGAGAGGGATTTTTTATACTCTCATTTATCAGCACTTTCTTCTCCAGAAATGAATGTTGGTATTTGCCGGATAAAACTTCATATTTCAGAGAGTCGGTCACTTAAAGATAAAAGACGGATAGTGAAGTCTGTTGTCTCTCGACTAAGAAACCAGTACAATATCTCAATAGCTGAAGTAGATGACCAGGATTTGTGGCAGTTGGTAACTTTGGGCATAGCCTGCGTCAGCAACCACAGCCAGCATATCGATGAAACCTTATCCAAGGTGATGAGTTTTATTATTAATAATTACCCGGAGCTGGAAATCGTAGACCATCAGACTGAGATTCTATCTGGCCCTTAGCTTACGCACATTGAACCGATTTGAATGTATGTTGATGCCTTCCTTCACCACCTTCTGACTTTACCAGATTATAGACAACAGATTGTCCACACCGAACGCATTGCGCCGCGTATTGCCTCTGTTGGAAAGTTAGATAAGCCCTTACATCCTGCTTTACAGGCGCATCTTGAATCCCTGGGCATATCCTCGTTGTATACTCATCAAGCGATGGCGGTTAATGCTGCACGCTGCGGTAAGAATGTAATGGTAGCCACAGCCAGCGCCAGCGGTAAGACATTGTGCTATAACCTGCCGGTATTAGAGGCGATTTTAGAAGACCCGAGCAGCCGGGCTCTGTACCTTTTCCCGACAAAGGCTTTGGCTCAGGACCAGCTGCGAAGCTTAAAAGAGCTGGGTTGTCCTGAGCTTGTTTCATCCGGGGGCTGTGCTACGTTTGATGGTGATACACCGCAATCGGAGCGAGCCGGCATAAAAAGGCAAGCTAAAGTTGTGCTCACCAATCCTGATATGCTTCATGTGGGCATTTTGCCCAATCATAAGTCCTGGTCAAGATTGTTTCGCAACTTGAAATACGTGGTGATAGATGAGGCTCACGTCTATCGCGGAGTATTCGGCTCTCATGTAGCCAATATTATGCGCCGGCTTCGCCGCCTGTGTGCCTCTTACGGCTCTAATCCCGCAGTTTATTTGTTGCTCGGCGACTATTGCCAATCCTAAAGAGCATGCCGAAAATCTGGTCCGGTTGCCTTTTGACATAATCAGCGAGGATGGTTCGCCTCACGGTGGTAAATCTTTTATTTTCTGGAATCCGCCGCTTATTGATGAGACCGGTACGGGGCGGCACAGCTCCAACAGCGAAGCCACTTTTCTCTTTACCGAGCTTATCCGAAGCAATATCCGCAGTCTGGTTTTCACCCGGACCCGCAGATTGACCGAGCTTATCTATATTTATAGCCGGGAACAACTGGGTGCTTCTCTGGGCCTGCTAATTAAGCCCTATCGAGCGGGTTATCTACCTGAAGATAGACGACAGATTGAACGGGAATTATTTGGCGGACAACTTCTTGGCGTAGTGGCTACCACTGCTTTGGAATTAGGGATTGATATCGGTGACCTGGAAGCCACCGTGCTTGTTGGCTATCCGGGAAGCATTGCCAGCACCTGGCAGCAGGCAGGACGAAGCGGCCGGGGGATAAACGACTCTCTTAGCTTTCTTATTGCTCAGGATAATCCGCTAGACCAATATTTTATGCACCACCCAGAGTCATTTTTTGGTAAAAGTTTTGAAAATGCACTGATAAACTCGGAGAACATCAATATTCTGAAGCCTCATCTTCTTTGTGCTGCCTGGGAGCAGCCTTTGGCTGATGATGATGCTTTGTTTTTTGGTGCTGCTTTCGATAGAGCAGCTTCCGAGTTGGAAGTAGAAGGGAAGCTTAGAAAAAGCGGCGGGCGGTGGTATATTTCCCCTAGAATTTCCCATCCGGCACAGGATATTAATATCAGGTCTACTTCGGGTAAGAATTACGCCGTTATCGATGCCTCTCAAGGCTACCAGTTGATGGAGACAGTAGAGGCCAGCGTTGCCTTTTTCCAGATACATCCTGGAGCTATTTATCTCCATCAAGGTGAGTCTTATTTGGTGAAAGAACTTGATATCGAGAATCGAGTGGCTGTAGTGGCGCCGACCGATGTTCCTTATTACACGCAGACCAAGGAATTAATTGATATCCGGATTCTGAAGACGGAGCGCGAAAGAAGTTGCCTGGGCATAAAAGTCTGCCTTGGTGAAGTCGATGTCACCAACAACGTGGTTGGCTTCAAAAAGAAAATGCAGTTTACGGAGGAGGTAATCGGTGACGAACCTCTAGACTTGCCGCCCCTGCGTTTTCTTACCCAGGCTCTGTGGTTCGACTTGCCGGAGGAAGCGATTAAGGAAGTTGCTGAAGCTGGACTTGATTTTGCCGGCGGCTTGCATGCTGTCGAACATGCGGCTATCGCTATGTTGCCTCTGTTTGCCTTGTGTGACCGCAATGACATCGGTGGCGTCTCTACTCCGTTTCATCCTGACACTGGACGGGCACAAATCTTTATCTACGATGCCTATCCGGGTGGCATCGGCATTGCCGCCAAGGGTTTCGAGATGATGGAAGAGCTATGGGCAGCAACCCTGGAAGCCATCGAGGAATGCCCGTGTCAGGAAGGCTGCCCTAGCTGCATCCAGTCGCCAAAATGCGGCAACAATAACGAGCCTCTGGATAAGAAAGCAGCCATTATCTTGCTTCATGGACTGCTGGGCATAAAGTAACCTCTTATATTTCCCTTGTCATTCGAGCTGTGCAAGATTCATCACTCGACGAGCGAAGAATCTAATAGCTCAGGAAAGCTGCAATCTTTATTGCTCAGATAATCGCGCGGCTAGCGCCCCTCGCGATGACAGAGAAGAGGCTGGGAGCTTGACTCGTCGTTTGAATTTCCGAATGATAGCATTGCTAATGCAATATTATTGCATTAACAATAGGATACTTATAATAGATTCTGTTATGTCTGAGTTTCAACGTGCGATACAGGTTCTTCGAGCTAGTGGCTATAAAGTGACGCAGCCTCGGAAGCAAGTGCTCAGGGTTCTGGAGGAGGCGCAAGAGCCTGTCTCACCTTATGACATACAGGATATTCTGGAAGAAAGGTGAGCACCTGAACCATGTCACTATCTACCGCATACTTGATTTGTTCTGCGACCTTAATTTAGCACACAAGGTGCTGTTGTTGAATGGGTTTGTGAAGTGTAGTCTGGGTGAAAAAGAGGGTTGCCATCGCTTTATGGTGTGCCGGAGTGTGGTGCGCTTAAGGAGTTTGCCGATAAGGCGCTTTGTGAAGAGGAGAAAGCGAGATCGCCCAGGATTTGGGTTTTCACTCGGAGCAGCACTTCTCTGAGTTTTCCGGCATTTGCTCTAATTGCCAAAGTTAAATTTGCAATTCGCCGGCCCTGTTTTGTTTGGTGCCAGCTATGCTAAGAAGAATAGGAATTGAATTAGCCAGGCACGCCCCATTTACCGCTGCTGGAGCGCTCTCTGGCATTGTCATAATGACTATTCTGATATTCACCAATGTCTTGCCTCATGTCTCGGAAGTTATTTTTTACGTTTTACATCCAGCCCATGTGTTGTTCAGTGCCATTGTGACCACTGCGATGTATAAGCGGTATCAGCACGGGTAAGCTTTGGGCGGCGATTTTGATCGGCTATACCGGCTCGGTGGGCATAGCTACATTAACTGACGCCATAATTCCTTATCTGGGCGGAGAGTCACTTAGAATCGCGATAGAATTTCACTTAGGTTTTATTGAAGAGTGGTGGCTGGTAAATCCTGCGGCATTTCTGGGTATTGCCATAGGTTATCTGCGACCCACAACTAAATTCCACATGCGGCACATATCTTTTTGAGTACATGGGCATCTCTATTCTATTTCACCGCATTTGGTGTGGCGAACTGGCTTCCTTTACTTCCTTTTGATCTTCTTGTTTCTATTTCTTGCAGTTTGGCTCCTTTGCTGCTTCAGCGATATAGTATATGCTCATTTCTTTTTGGGTGGCGACCAGCATAATCACGACGAAACAGACCATTAACTTTAGATTGCCACGCTTCGCGTCGCAATGACAGACATGAATTGTTTAACAGCCTTTGTTTAATCGTTTTGCCCATTCTCGACCTGTGTGCTAATATTCGTGAGATTTGTTAAGTTGTGGTGCTGATATGCCAGATACGTTAGTTGTAACCCAACAGGCTGTGAAGCGTAGCCGGGAAACCTGGTTTGGCAAGATTGCCAAGCTTTTTGACCAGGCCAGAGTTGAAGATACGGTCTGGGATGAGCTTGAGGAGTTGCTGATTGCCGCAGATGTTGGTGTTGCCACCACACAAAAACTAATAGAAAGGGTGAAACAACGAGTTAAAACAGAGAAGCTAAATGAAGCAGCACAAGTACGTGCGGCTTTGGAAGAGGAGATGGTTAGCCTGTTGACAGTTGAATCCAGAGCGGCGGCTGTTTCCAATTCAGTTAGTCTCTACGCAATTCTGGTAGTCGGGGTAAATGGTTCCGGCAAGACGACAAGCATTGCCAAGCTTGCCCTAAGTCTCAAGAATGAGGGTAAAAAGGTTATTCTGGCAGCTGCTGATACCTTCAGGGCTGCGGCTATTGACCAGCTTAAGCGATGGGGTGAAAGGGTGGGCGTAGAGGTTGTGGCTCATCAGCCGGGCGGAGACCCGGGAGCAGTGGTCTATGATGCCATTCAGGCAGCTCAGAACAGGCGGGCTCAGGTGGTAATAATTGACACCGCCGGCCGTCTCCATACCAAGTTTAATTTGATGGAGGAGCTTAAAAAGATTAAGCGCGTAGTCAGCAAGTACGAGTTGCCTCAGGAAGTGCTATTGGTGATTGATGCCACCACGGGTCAGAATGGTCTGGCTCAGGCCAGGCATTTCACTGAAGCGGTGGGAGTCAATGGGATTTTTCTGGCTAAGCTTGATGGCACTGCCAAAGGTGGTATAGTGCTATCGATATGTGATGAGTTGAAGATTCCTATTACCTATATTGGAACTGGTGAGCAGCTTGGTGATATGGCGCCATTCGACGCCAACACCTTTGTCACTGCAGTTTTTCGCAACTAAGGAAGGAAAAAATGATTACTATTAATATTAATCCAGTTGCCTTCAGCATCGGTGCTCTCGATGTGAGGTGGTACGGCATTATGGTTGTCCTGGCGGTGGTGGCAGTCATTGCCCTAGCTGTGCTGGAGGCGAGACGTGTTGGTATATCTGAAGAGCACATCTACAATGTCGCCTTGTGGGGGATCATTGGCGGTATTTTAGTATCCCGACTGCTTCATGTCATTGACAAATGGGATTATTATATGGCTAATCCCAGGCAGATAATTGGTTTTGCAGGTTTAACCGTTTACGGAGCAGTTCTGGGTGCTTTGATAGCGGTGCTGATTTATTGCTGGGCTAAGAAGCTCTCCTTCTGGCAAATAGGTGATGTTGTGGCTCCGGGGGCGATTGTAGGACAGGCTATAGGCAGGATTGGCTGTCTCCTGAATGGCTGCTGTTATGGGCTACCTACTTCCTTGCCCTGGGGCGTGGTTTATACAAATCCAGCCAGTTTCTGTCCACTTGGTGAATCATTCCAGCCGACACAGATTTATCATCATGCTCTGGAATTTGATAGGATTTGGCATACTCTGGTCACTGCGTCGTAGGCTCAAGCCACAGGGCTCGCTCTTTCTGCTTTACCTGGCGCTTTATGCTGCCGGCGACCTGAGCATACGGTTTGTGCGTGTGGGAGAACCTTTCCTCTATTTTCGGTCTGCAGCAGGCTCAATTGATCGGCATAATAGTACTGGTGGTAACAGTGCCCTGGCTGGTTATTAGAATGTGGCGTTATCGGACCAAGCAACTGGCGCCAGCAAGTGTAAAAAAGGTCAGCAGGTCGCGGCGAAATCGAGGAGCTTAAGTCGGAGCCTTTCCGCACCATTCCAGCGGTCTATATCCAAATTGTAGGCGATATCCATAAAAGCGGTTATTTCTTGAGCGCGGCTGCCAAACCGGAAGCCGATTGCGTCCCAGACTATGCCTTCCTGCTTCAATTTCAGGCCCATATGTTCATTCCGGCTGCCAATATGACGCTGGTCAACGATTTCGACGTGACGGCTGACAAAGGCGGGCAATGGATTGCCGGAGCCGAAAGGAGCCAGCCGCTGTATCTGCTTGAAAGTCTCCCCGGTCAAGTCCGAGAGAGACACTTCAGCATCGATGTCGATGTGGGGACGAAGGTCCAGACCAGCCAACTGAGCTTCGGCCAGAGTGAAAAGTTGCTTCTCGAGTTGTGGGAGATTAGTGGTGGGCACGGTGAAGCCGGCTGCCTTGGTATGGCCACCGAAGTTAGACAAAAGGTCGCGGCAACCTGCCAGAGCGGCCATGAGGTCAAACTCGGGTATGCTCCGTCCGCTGCCGCGGCACGTCTCGGAACCAAATCTGAAAAGTATTACCGGGCGGTAGAACTCTTCTGATAGCCTGCCGGCAACAAGCCCCATAACGCCTGGCGGGTAGTCTTCGTCACCTATCATCAGCAGGGGCGAGTCGGTCCCGGCAGCAATTATTTTTTCTCTGGCTCGTTCCAGCAGTTCGCTAGTTAGCCGTTGACGTTTGGCATTCTTTTCCTCTAAGCTCCGAGACTAGTGAGGCAGCTTCATTCGGGTCTTGTGTCAGGAGCAATTTATAGCTCGTGGCAGCATCGTCGAGTCTGCCGGCAGCGTTGAGGCGAGGCCCTAATATCCATGATATGCTTTCAGTATCGAGGTTTCCCGGTTTCAGGCTGGCGCTGCGCATCATCTCTTGAAGTCCAAGGCGCTCAGTGTTGTTAAGAAGTTCGAGCCCACGTTTAACCCAATAGCGATTATCGCCCGTCAGCGGAACCATATCGGTTACGGTACCCAGAGCTACCAGGTCTAGCAAACTGTTTATTAGTTCTTCCCGGCCGCTGCCCTTAAGCAGCGCCTGAAGAAATTTGAAAGCAACACCTACGCCGGCGAGTTCGGTGGATTGACAGTTGGAATCACTCCGTTTGGGGTCAACTACTGCCAGGGCTGGCGGCAGCGAGGCTAATGGTAGGTGATGGTCAGTTACGATTATGTCTATTCCCATCTTCCGGGCTTTCTGAATTTCAGCAATGGCGGTTATGCCGGTATCGACGGTAATGATGAGGCTGATACCATGTTTGCGTAGCTTTTCCAGAGCGGCTACTTGCAAGCCGTAACCTTCATGGTAACGGTGAGGAATGTAGGGAATGACTTTGCCGCCGAGTGCGGAAAGCCCCTGGACCAGCAATGCCGTGGCTGTGATGCCATCAGCATCGAAGTCGCCGTAGATAGCTATTTCCTCGCCGGTAAGCAGAGCCTGATAAGTCCTGCTTACCGCTTGATGTATATCAGGCAGGAGGAAGGGGTCAGATTCCAGTCGGCTGTCGGCGTTCAGGAAGGTCTCGATTTGGGAAGGCTCTGAGATGCCTCGATTGCAAAGCAATTGAGCCACTAGTGGATTAACCCCAGGTATATCAAGCGGTGGTTGAGTTGGGGTTAGTAAGCGCCAATGGGTGCGGCTCAAACCTGTGCCTCGGACATCCGATTGCCTGATTTATACCATAAGTGGATGTTTGCTGCAAGCCGGAAAGTAATAAGCATTTGGTAAGCTCCCCAATGTCATTCTGAGCGAAGCGAAGAATCTTGGCCTTCCATTTCCTAACTAGATTCTTCGGTCGCGGAGTTTATCCTGAGCCAGATCCTTCGTCACTTCGCTCCCCAGGATGACAGGGGCGAAGGGCTCCCTCAGAATGACAAAAGATGACGGACTTGCAATGACTGATGTTAATTATGATGTCTCTCCGATGATGTTGGTTGACCGAACGAGCACAGGACAAATATAATTGCTGCCAGGTAAGGCCATGGAATCTGAAATGAAAGTAGCCATTCATACTCTGGGCTGTAAACTTAATCAAGCCGAGAGCGAGCTTCTGGCCCGGCAATTTGCCGAGGCCGGTTATAGTATTGTTAGCGGTGACGGGGCTGATATTTACGTCTTAAATACCTGCACGGTTACCCATATTGCTGACCGCAAGTCGCGGCACTTAGTGAGGCTGTGGCGGAAAAGAAATCCACAAGCCTTAATTGTGGCCACCGGCTGCTACGCAGAAAGAGCTCCTCAAGAGCTGGCTCAAGTTGGCGCCGGCCTCGTTATAGGCAATGAGGAGAAGATGCATCTTCTGGACTTTCTGAAAGTTGAACCTGCTACTGCGGCTCATTGCTCGGCGGGGCAGCTTGTAAAGGATGGCGTAAGTCGGGTTCGCAGTTTCATAAAGATTCAGGACGGCTGCAACGACTCATGTGCTTATTGCATTGTGCCTCAAGTGCGTGGGCAGCGAACATTGCCTGCCGAGTGGCGGATGTGGTTAACGAGGTTAAGGCAAGGGTCTCTGCCGGCTATAAAGAAGTAGTATTCACCGGAACTAAAATCGGCGACTACAAGCACAATGGTGCCGATCTCAAACATTTGGTTGAACAGATTCTGGCGAATACTGGATGTGGAGCGGCTGCATCTTTCCTCTTTGCAGCCTCAGGATATCTCGCCAGAGCTTCTCAGCCTGTGGCAAGACCCTCGCTTATGTCGTCACTTCCATCTGGCATTACAAAGCGGCAGTGACAGCGTGCTTAGACGGATGAGGCGGCATTATTCCGTTGATGATTATAGACAGGCGGTATCTTTGATTCGAAAGACCGTGCCCGATGTAGCTATCACAACTGATATTATGGTGGGCTTTCCCGGAGAGAGCATTGAAGAATTTGAGGAGAGCTATCGCTTTTGTAAAGAAATCGATTTCGCCAATATTCACGTCTTCAGCTATTCCTCTCGGCCGGGGACGTTGGCGGCTCGGATGCCGGAGCAGGTCAGTGAAAAGCTGAAGAAAGAGCGCAGCCTGCGGATGCTGCAGCTGGCTCAAGAGAGTGCTCGCAGATTCTGTAAACGATTCTTGGGCCAGGATATGACGGTCTTGTGGGAAAAGGAGGTTGCACCGGGCAGCGGGATATATTCCGGGCTTAGCCACAACTATATCAGGGTGTTTACCGAGAGCAGTGAGACGTTAACCAATCAGTTTCGCTCGGTAGTATCTTGTTCGACTACACAATCATGGATTATGGGGAGAGGTTAGAGGTGAAGATTAGGGTCAAGGTGGTTCCAAATTCGAAAATAGAAGGTGTCATCAAGGAAGGCGATGGTTTTTGGTGCGGGTCAAGGAACCTGCTAAAGAAGGTAAAGCCAACAGAGCAGTTATCAAATTGTTGGCGGACTACTTTGGAGTTCCACAGAGGCAGGTAGCCATATCCAGCGGCTTCGGCAGCCGGAACAAGGTTATTGATATTACGCAATAGCGATAAAGAGCATAGTTGATATAGCCCGGCCAGTGAGTTAATTATTCTGTTTCTCCCTTGCGACGCTGGTTGCGGAGAAAGTCCTCTACTTCCCTGATAATCCTGTCGGCACCCGGTGACGGCTCTCTAGGTCCGATGCCTTCAATTTCGTATTGCTCTTCCAGCTTCTTGATGTAGAGCTGCAGTTCCTCGCTGTCAGCCAGCAGGCGGTTCAGCATATCCTGCAGGTATTCGCCGGCTTTTATGAGCTCGGTCAGGTCGATTTCGATTTCCATCAGTTCGGTCAATTTTCTAACGAGTCCGAGGCAGACCATCGGGTTGGTCTCAACCCGAACGTAGAATGGCGCATGCCCCCATAGGCTGATACCTTCTATGTTTCTTTGAGCGCAGCTACTCAGCAAAAAGCTGTGCAGGCTGCTAGGTCCACGGTAATTTATTGGCTCAATATTGTGCTTTTGCAGCACTGCCAATAAGTCAGCTCTGTTTACTACCCCTGATATCCTTGGTTCCATCGTATGCGGTATATTGTCGTACAGCCCGCCCAGGGCGTATATTCTCCTGACTTTAAGATTACTGGCTAAGTCCAGTATTGTGTCAACGAATTTCTGCCAATGGAAATGAGGTTCTATGCCGTGAAAGAAAACTAAATCATGGTCTGCTTTTTTATTCTTCCAGTAAAAAAGGCTGTTGTGCGGCAGCTGTAAAGAAGTTATTAAACCACGGTCAATAGTTACCTCAGGGCGTGTGGTGGAGAAATCGTAGAATTGGTCACCTTCTATCTGAGCGAAGCTGATGGCATCCAGAGTTCTGACCAAATAAAGAACGGTCCCGGTAGCAACCTGGGCGGCATCGGACCAGCCGGCAAGCGCAATTATCATATCCGGCTGGCGAAGGTCCGGCAATTTACTGAAAAGCTGATTGGCTGTTTTCCATTTTCTGTTTTGCAGACAGTTAAAACCGCTTTCTTTCTTCTCAGTCTAGCATAATTGGCATCGGTAAAGAAATTGATGCAGCATTGTCCTCGTTATACGAGGCATTGACTGGTATGTTATACTTTTGGGGTAAAGCGTTTGATACATAAACGTAATATACTACGAGGAGAGCAAACGTGCCACGTATGCGAATCATAGTTAATCCAGCTGCCGGTGCGGGAAAGACTGCCAAGAAATGGCCGCAGATTATGGCATTGCTTAAAAGCCTGGGGCTGGACTTTAAACATGATGTTACGGAAGCTCCGGGTCATGCTATAGAGCTGGCTAAAGCGGCGGTGAAGAAGGGGTATGAAATTGTGGTATCTGTAGGTGGCGATGGGACAATACATGAAATTGTGAACGGCCTGCATGAGGCTGGTGCTACGACTGATGTGGCAGTGGGCATCGTAAACACAGGAACGGGTGCTGATTATATCCGTACCCTCGGCGTACCTCGTCGCTATAAAGAGGCTTGTAAATGCCTTCTAAGCCCGAGGCAGGCGTACTGTAGACCTTGGTGTTGTTGAATATACAAAGGATGGACAACGGAAGAAGCGGTTGTTTGTGAACTTTGCCGGCATTGGCTTCGATGCCGAAGTTGTCAAGGCAACTACCGAGAAGTTCAAGGCTCTGGGGGATATGCCTTCCTATCTGATGGGATTATTTTCTACTCTTATGTCCTATGAAAACAGGGATGTGTCCATCATAGTGGATGGCGAACATGGGGAAAGACGGATTTGCACTATCCTGCTGAACAACGGCAGGTATGGAGGCGGAGGTATGATGCCGGCGCCGAATGCAGACCCTGGAGATGGCTTCTTCGACCTGGTGATAATAGATGACATAACCAAGCCAGACCTTATCATGTCGCTGCCGAGAATCTACAGGGGCACTCACCTCACTCACCCGAAGGTGACCTTGATGAGGGCGCGGGAGGTAGAGATAATACCGACACTGACATCGGCCGTACAAGCCGATGGTGAACTTCTCGGGGAAGCGCCAGCCCGCTTCACTGTATTGCCGGCAGCACTGAAAGTTATTATATAGAGACCGCGTCGCGGTTGATTCCAGTCAGCAGCACTTCTGACACGTATCTGAGCCAACTACGCTTTTTCCAGCATCCCGGCCAGGTCGGGGACTTCTTGTAGCAGCGGGCCTATTGGGATTTCGTCACCCTTAATGTCGAAGGCTTTCTTCGTTGATGGCGAAGCCACCACTATGTTGACAGGCTGTTTGAGACCAGAGAAAAAAATACTGCTGCCGCTTGGCTGGCAGTTAAGCGATAATTTTATCACCAGGATTAAAGTTATTCCGGCTATCGCCACAGGGCTGCTGATTGTTATCTTTTTCTTCTCCATTTGTACAAAACCAATTTCTTAGCAGCTCGCAATGTAGGCAATGAGAAAGCGAATGCAATCAGAGTTGCAGCCAGTTGAATAGGCCACAGCCTTACCGCTCCATAAATATTGCCTGTGATTAGGGACTCGCCCGTAAACGAAGGCTCAATTTTTACCGGGTAAGGTAAAAAATAATTTATAGCCAGATTAACCGGTGCTATAAAGGCAAAGAGTAGGCCAGTATCAGCCGGATTATCCAGCCCTACCTTTAGGTTTGCCGCGAATTCCCTGACCTTAATGCGCCTGATAATTCGCTTTATAAAGCAACTGAGCTGTTTTAGGAGGCCTTTGGTTTGCAGGAGTTCGAATGTGACTCTTAGCCTCTGTATCCAATCACCTGGCTTCCTCTCATATTCATTTGTCCTCTTTTCTTCAGACTTTTTTCTTGTCTGTCTTAGTTCTCCGGTAACTAAGCCGAAGAGCCATATTAGTCTCAGGCTGAATTTAGGTCTTTCGTCTATATTGGTGCGGAAGACGAGCTCAAGTGGTATACAGAGGACAAGTGTAATGAGTATTGCCAGGCTAACCAGAACAGCGATGACCCACAACTATTTTTCCCCTTCCTTCTTGCGTTCCCCCCATTTTTCGGTGATTTTAGCCGCAATATCTGGTATGGTTTCGCTCAATTTCTCTATTGCTGTCGCCATACCTCCCTTTATCGGCTCTATCCTGACACCGTCTTTATCAATGACTATAATGGCGATGGGTCTTACACCGGCACCGCCACCGCTACCACTGCCACCGCCTTCTGGTGTCTCTTTCGTCTCTCCTTTACCTGAGCCACCGCCGGCGGCAAAACCGAAGCCAACGCTCATCAAGGGAATCAGTGTCGTACCCTCGATTACTATAGGTTCACCGACAACGGTTTTGGAGTCAAGAACCTTCTCTATTTCACCCGAGTGTTGTTTTAACCAATTTCTCAATGTCGTCCATAATTTCCTCCTAAATCGTTCTATCTAAGTGCCAGACATTATACCACGGTCTAAAAGTATGCCTAAAATCATGTTACGTTTGAAGTGTATTTTCCGCTGAGTTGATGATTGCCCTATAGTTGCTTTAGCGGGTGGCTGAGATTCATCCTGTGGTGGATTCAGCCGTCGACTGGCTCTCGTTTTCAGTTTCTTTCAGCGGCGCTCGGTTACGAAGCCAGCGGTGAATTTCATCGAGGGCTGGCGGTGCTACACTGAACACTTCAACGTCTTTGGGGAATTGAATCATAGAGCCTTCTCTAATGAAAAGTACAGCTATTTCATCGGCTTGTAGCGTTTTGTCTATTCTTTTACTTATATGCTCGTATCTTTTCCTGGCGGCGTCAACATAAAATTCGGAGACTTTTCTGGCTACGGCATCGCTCAGTAACCCGACTAATAAGCATCTTTCCCAGTCCATGCACTCTTCGGCGAGTTGCCTGTCCTCAATTACCTCGATTTTGGCACCGTTTTGAGACTTCTGCTTAGCAATTTGGCAGCTTTTGGGGTTGAGCCTCTCCATAATTTTGAGACTGTTCTCATCGCCTATAGTAATTGACTCGTGGTAGACCCGGTTAATTTTGCCTAATTTTGTTTCCAGGTTTTCTATGTGCTCGTCTACCTGCTGCCAGTAGAGGTCAAATTTTTCGATATATTCAGCAGGCGCATCTTTAGCCGAGTAAATCAATGGGACAAGGAAAAGTTTTCTACTATACTTGAAACTACCAGCTTCAGGTTTGTTTATTTTGCCTAGCTCTGGCGCCATATTTATTCTCCCATATTGTAGTTTATCACACGGCTGTTTGTCTTTAAAAATCGTGCTTACTCGTGCTGAAACCTCTTTGTGAGCTAAATAGGCTGAGAGGATGATTGATAATACGAAATTAGGTACGCGCCTAGAGGGATTCGAACCCACGACCCCCGGTTCCGAAGACCGGTGCTCTTGTCCGCTGAGCTATAGGCGCAAGTTCTTAGATTTTTTGAAATCTCGCTGCCTTTGGGGTGAGCGGAGGGATTCGAACCCTCGTTCTCCAGGGCCACAACCTGGCGCCTTAAACCTCTCGGCTACGCTCACCACGGAGCCACAGCTGGTTATTATAGCTTAGTAGGTATTTTTGATTCAATTAAGTTCAATCGAAAATGGGTATGATAACCGGATACCTATTGACAAAGGGTTAGAGCAAGACTACAATTCCTCGCCAGTGGGCGTGTAAAGCAAGCAACTGTGCGTAATAATTGGCATCCCAAACTAGGTGATAGATTTGTCCGTCGTCCCGGGCTAAGGATATTTCATCTCAGGCGTTCACTCGGCGTACCAGCACTATATGCTGCTGGCTATGGTGATGTCGGTTCTTCCATTTACTATGCTCTTGGTATTGTGGGTGCTGTAGCTCTGGGTGCCACTCCTGTAGCCCTGGCCGTAGCTGGAATCGCTTTTGTCTTTGTGGCGCTTACCTATGCGGAAGGCGCTGCTATGTTCCCTGAAGCCGGCGGTTCTGCTAGCTTTGCGCATCACGCGTTTAACGACACAGTTAGTTTTATCTCCGGCTGGGCTCTTATTTTGACCTACATCGCTACCATCGCTATATCAGCTTATACTATCCCACCATATCTGGGGCACTTCTGGCCGATATTAAAAGAATCACCTGCAGCGGGAACCGTACTGTCTATGGCATTCGTATTTTTACTAATGATCATCAATGTCATCGGTATCAGGGAGTCTTCTATCGTTAATGTATCTGCGGCGATTCTAGACCTGGCAGTGCAGATTCTCATTGTGGTTCTAGGTGCTTTGCTCGTCTTCAATATTACTACACTTCATGCGCATATCGTCCTATATTGGCCAAGCTGGGAAAATTTGTTTGTTGGTATAGCTCTAGCTGCGGTGGCCTATACCGGTGTGGAGACAATAGCCCAGATGGCTGAGGAAACACGGCAACCGACCAGAAGGGTGCCTTTTGCCCATATCCTTACCGCAGTTACCGTATTAGTTATTTTTGCTGGCATTGCCACGGTGGGTCTTTCCACCATGTCGCCCACGGAGTTGGCCACAGAATGGGCACATGATCCGGTAGCCGGTATTGTTCATAATCTTTCTATAGCTATTGTCCCTCATGAGATGGCGGCCAAGTGGTTCCCAGCGGTTGAAGCTCAGATTATTGTTACGTGGGTTCTGACTGCAGTGCGTGAGTTGCTCCCTGCACTGGTGGGGTTGCTAGCAGCTTCAATTCTGCTAATAGCTACAAACGCGGGATTGATTGGGATCTCTCGGGTCACATATTTTTTGGGGAGGCAAGGCTTCGTGCCTGGAGTTTTAGCCACAATTCATCCCCGCTTCCGGACGCCGTGGGTAGCTATAATATTCTTTTCGGCTATTTCAATAGTTCTCCTCATTCCCGGTTTTTTTGCATCGCGGCTTTTTATCAGTTTAGGAGGCTTGTACGCTTTCGGTGCTGCGATGACCTATTTTCTGGCTCACGCTTCCATTTTGAAATTGCGTGATAAATATCCTGCATTGCATCGTCCTTTTAAGATTGGGGCGAATTTCAAAATAGGAGGGCGGGAGATACCAATCACTTCTATTCTGGGGATGTTAGTTACCGCCTTCGTCTGGTTAGTTCTAGTAATAACCCAAACCTACAGTCGTTGGGTTGGCTTAGGTTGGATGGTTGTGGGCCTTGGTATCTATTTCCTGTTTCGCTGGCGCAAAAAGGCAAATTCGAACAAGATAACTGGCACGCCAACTGGCTTTAATGAAAGTCAAAGATGATTGCATAACTGAACCAGCAAAACTATAATAGATAACACATTCTTATGAGACTCGAAAGAATATTGGTCGCGGTAAGCGGCAAGGATGCTGATGCGGAGGCGGTGAAGTTAGCCTGTGACCTGGCAAAGAAGCCGAAGGCAAAGATTTATGTTGTTTATGTCGTTGAAGTCAAGCGCAGTCTGCCTTTGGATGCGGTAATTGAATCTGAAATAGCGAAAGCAGAAAAGATATTAGCTCGTGCTGAGGAGATTGCTTCGGATAAAGATTATGAAGTTGAGACGGCTTTAATCCAGGGACGAGATGCAGGACCGGCTATTGTAGATGAAGCAATGGAAAGGGAGGTTGATTTAATTTTGATGGGGTTTACTTACAAGAAGCGTTTCGGTGTATTCAACCTGGGCAGAGTCATACCCTACGTTTTAGAAGAAGCTCCTTGTCGTGTCCTCTTGTGTCGTGAGCCGATGGCTTGAGAGAATAATTATGAAAATTATTATTATGGGGTGTGGGCGGGTCGGAGCTCAACTGGCGAGCTTGCTTGATGCCGATGGGCATCAGATAACTGTGCTGGATATAGATGCACATAGTTTTAGACGTTTGCCGCCCAGTTTTGGAGGTACGGCACTGGTCGGCGATGGCACTGATGAAGAGATGCTCAGGAAAGCAGGCATTGCGGAAGCCGACGCCTTTGTAGCAGTGACTCAGGGCGATAATCGCAACGTTATGGGAGCTCAGATTGCGAAAAACATATTCAATGTTCAAAGAGTAATCTGTCGAATATACGACCCGTTGCGCAAAGATGTATATGAGGCGCTCGGACTTGAGGCCGTCAGTCCCACAACTGTCTTTGCTCAATTGCTGAGAGATAAGCTGTTAGCTGAGTGAAATAGGTGAAACTGTAGAAATGTATATAATTATCATCGGTGGCGGCAGCGTTGGCTACCATCTGTGTAAAGCACTGCTGAAAGAAGGGCACGAGGTATTGGTGATGGATAAGGATGCCACCAAATGTGAAAACTTTGAGGATGAGCTGGGAAGTGTGTGTGTGAGAGGTGACGGCTGTGAAGTGGCTACGTTGGCCGAGGCCGGAGCATCCAGGGCTGAAGTTTTTATAGCAGCTACCGATGGGGACGAGGACAACCTGGTAGCCTGCCAGATAGCTAAATATAAATTCGGTGTACCCAGGACCATCGCTCGAGTTAATGACCCTAAGAACGAAGAAATCTTCAGGAAGCTGGGTGTTGACTGTCCTATCAGTGTTACAAACCTCATTCTGGAGCATATCGAAGAGAAAATACCCACCCATCCGTTAATTCACCTTCTGACCATGGGAGAGGAGAAGATGGAGATAGTTGAGGTGAAAATACTGGATGGGTCAAAATCCGTGGGCAAGTCGGTTAAAGAGCTGTCATTGCCTCTGGATTCTATTTTAGCCCTGCTAATACGCAATGGGCAAAAACCTCAGGTGCCCACAGCCGATACTGTACTGGAGGTTAATGACCGTATCGTCGCTTTAACAACTACAGACAGCGAAGAAATCCTGCAAAAGAAATTGGCTGGCAGTTAGCCTTGACATGGGGTGGAGGAGTGACTAAGGTTGCTTTTCAGGGAGAGAGGGGAGCATTCAGCGAGGATGCGGTAATCACCTTCTTTGGCGATGCCGAGCTTTTCCCCAGTAGATACATAGCCGATGTTTTTGAAGCTGTACTTGGGAATGATGTGGATTTCGGTGTGGTTCCGGTGGAGAATTCTCAAGCAGGCAGCATTAATGATACCTACGACCTGTTGTTAAGCTATCCCCTGAATATCTTTGGCGAAATTCATCTTCGGATAAGCCATTGCTTGATGGCTTTGCCCGGCGAGACTTTAGATGGAATAAAGGTCATATATTCTCACCCTCAGGCATTAGCCCAGTGCGAGGAGTTTTTGAGGAAAATCAAGGCTGAAATTGTGCCTACTTATGATACTGCCGGCAGCGCCAAGAGGATAAAGGAAGCTGGTCTGAAGGGAAGTGCTGCTGTGGCGAGTAAGCGGGCAGCCCAGATTTACGGCCTGGAGATACTGGCGGAAGGAATCGAGACCAACCCCAATAACTACACCAGATTTTTCGTTATTTCCAAGAAGAAGGCGGAACCTTCACCAAAAAGTAAAACATCTCTGGTCTTTGGCACCAAGAATCTTCCTGGAGCGTTATATGCTTGTTTGGGAGCTTTTGCCACCAGGGATATAAACCTGACGAAGCTGGAATCAAGGCCCAGCCGAGATAAACCCTGGGAATATATATTCTATGTTGATTTTGAGGGGCACCTAGATGACCCCGTTTGTCAGGAAGCTCTGACTGAGCTTAAGCAGAATACCAATTTCATTAAAATACTCGGCTGCTATCCCCGCGCTGGCAATTGACAGCTAGGCTATAATCCGCAAACCATCCTTCAACTTCTTATAAGAAGCTGCTAATGCTTCCGATAAGACTTTGGTGTTTGAAATCACCGGCATAAAGTTAGTGTCACCTTGCCATCGGGGCACTACGTGGGTGTGAAGATGGTCATCTAGCCCAGCTCCAGCGACCTTACCCAGGTTCATGCCCATGTTGAAACCGGTTGGCTTTGTTACTTCGGTAAGCAATCTAAGGCTCAGCTTAACCAGGTCAAAGTGTTCCTTCGCCTCTTCATCAGTTAGTTCGTCGAGATTACCTATGTGGCGATAAGGTGCAACCAACAAATGTCCCGGGTTATAAGGGAATGAATTCAGAATGATGAAGTTGCTTTTGCCACGATGAAGGATGAGGTTGGTCTCATCGTTGTTCTCTTTTGGTTTCTCGCAGAAGAAAGCAGCCGACTTTTTCGGTTTGGAGTATGTATTCTGCTCGCCACGGTGCCCAGAGATGTTCCATTTTGTATTCTGTTCCTGCGTTGTCCTATCTTACATTGCTCAGTAGCTAATTGCAATGGTATTGACTTTGCTGACTAACATTGTTATCTTTGTTGTTAGCAAGTATGGCGACCGTTGAGATAAATATCATTACCAGCGGCAATATCCCTTGGAGCTTTAAAAGGGACATTGAAAATATATTCCGCGATTGCTATCGACGATTCGGGTCTAGAATTCCGTACAAAGTTGAAATTCATGTGGTGGATAGAGAGGCCAACATGCGGGCCTTGCTCAAAGAGGATAAACTCAGGCTCGGTATAACCACTGGCGGTGATGAGGAGTTTATTTGCTCGCACGACGCCTGGCGCGGTTATCCTCGTGTTATCTGCAGCTTAGACAGATTGGCTAAGCTGAATAAGTTAGCCAGACTTGGGGCAATAAGACATGAAGCAGCTCATAGTGCCCTTCACGGTTCGCTGGAGTATTATATTTTCAGGATTCCTGACGAATGCCGTCACACAGCCGCGATTAAGGGGCTTGAGTCGCCAGTACTGGACCAGGCTCTTTACTATGTATCTGTGGCAGTCAAAGATTTCGAGGCCACCAGACTTTTAGTTCAACATGACTTCATTGATTGCCAGTTTACTTTTGCCTTAGAATGGTTGAAACCTTCAGAGCAGGACAAATCAGCCTGGAAGCTGGCGCAGACAAATCGACAGGCTAAATTTATCTATCTGACAACTTTACTTAAGCCGATGCTTTTTGCTCATCCCTTACTGGCATTGCCGCGGTCAAAAAATATTTCTTTAGAGCATCAGGTACAGTTGGCGAGAAGAGTGGAGGAGATGCTGGAACACCTGGGCACTACAGAGCAAAATAGATTGCTGCAGGTAACCAATGTAATAGCTGAGGAAGCCACTGAAGACACCCACAAGAATGTTGATACTGCCATGTGCCAGGCTATGAACCTGGCCTAGTTGGCAGCCACATGCTTACCTAGCAATGCTGTAATTCCTGTTTAAGGTAATTCAATCTCTCATCAAATGGGTGAGCCGTTTGGTCCAGCTTTTTCTGCCATTCTTCTTTGGCTCGAATGTTAAGTCGGCTGATGGCTGTGCCAGAGATTCTCAGTTGGTGTAGCATTTCCCTGCCCGCCTTTTCTATCTCCTGCCTTTCTTTGTTTTCAGCCTCCGCATATTCCTGGAAAAGTTCTTTTATTTCATCCAGAGTTTTCGTTGCCGTGGCAGAATTGGCTAAGGTAAGAATTCCTTGTGATATTTCGGCTAGTGCCGGGGGGTACCGTAGGTCAATACCTTGGATGAGCCGGCGCACCGCCGCTTGGCTTATTAAGTCTTTATCCTGTGCGGTGTGTTTGCTCAGTTCGTCTTTGAGAATGCCGATATCATGGTGGCTGAGGTATTTCTCAGCCAGCGATTCTCCGATTAGGCGGCATTTATCCTGTCTTTGTCCCTCCCGTTCTTCGGGTGATAACTCGCCTAACTTACTGGCTTTTTCCTGGGCGATTTCCCAGGCGCTCTTAATGTCTGCCACTTGACTACTCTTTATTATTGCGTAGCCAAGCGCGGCAATGTTTACCATTGCTTTCCGGCTTATGCCCGTCGCGACGAAAGATAAAATTCCGTTGAGTTGGTTTTCGATGGAATTTTACCTTATAATTCTAGATAGATTCAAAGTTACATCGAGAATAATTGCTTGTTATCCTAGCGAGATTCTTCGGTCGCTTCAGCTCCCTCAGAATGACAAAAAGCGAAGTGCTCCTCATAATGGCATGAGTAGCAGTGCTGAGGATAACGGTGGGATTGGTAAAAGATATGGTTTATCGGTCGTCGAGGGCTTATGAATCAGTGCAGCTAGCTGATGGCTTTTACTGCTATATCTGGCAGGGAACCGGCAATAATTGCAATACTTGTTTGTTTGCTGATGTATTACGGGGTGAACGGCCCCACGTCATTGTTGACCCGGGACATATAACTAACGAGTTCGGGGAGACGTGCTTTGATTACTTGACTAAGGCCATGGAGGAGAACGGCTTTAAGGTTGATGATATTGGATTGATAATAAATACTCATAGTCATCTTGACCACTGTCAGGCGAACGAGCTGGTGGTCCAAAAAAGCGGTGCCTGGGTTACCTTGTCCGAAGAGGAAGACGAATTTCGGCACACATTAGGAGAAAGACTATATTCCATGTTAGGGGCGAAAATTCCACAGTTTACGCCTCTTTTTTACCTTAAAGAGGGAGACCTGAATCTAGGTGCCAAAAACAAAGTCGAGCTCCAGATTTTTCTTACTCCAGGTCATTCTCCGGGCTCAGTTTGTCTTTACTGGCCGGATAATAAGATTTTGATAACGGGGGATGTGGTTTTCTATGGCAGTATCGGCCGGACTGATTTCCCCGGCGGCAGCCTTTCTTTGCTCAAGAAAAGCATAGAGCGATTGTCACAGCTAGATGTGGAGTGTGTAGTTCCGGGACACCGCACCGAATATGGGAATGTTGTTAAAGGCAAAACGAATGTGCAGCGTAATTTTCAGGCAGTTAAACTGTTTCTTTAGATATTTACCTGTCACCCTGAGCGATAGCGAAGGGTCTCTAGATTCTTCTCGTGAGTTGCCCGGAGAATTGTTGTATTATTCTTCGTTCCACTCAGAATGACGGGCAGGTGATTTTTATGGAAGCTGACGAAAAAATTCAGTATGCTGTAGAACATACCGAGGTGCTGAGAGCGCCGATGCAGAGCCTGGCCACCTTCGGTACCACAAATATATACTACTATCTCGTTACCGAGTTAGCGGAATGGGTGAATGTGGTCAGGGAGGGTAGAGTAATTGCCGCCAGGCCAAAGATTGTTACCCCATCCTATCTTATTAATCTGGAAGGTTTCAGTTCGCAAGCCAGAAAGTTTATAGAGATGATGGCGGAGAGATACCCACATGAGCCCGGCATTTTCTATACCTACAAGAATGAGCCAGGGAGATGAACATTGTCTCTGAACCAGTCGGTGCCATAGTGGACAAAATCAACCAGCGCATAGATAACCAGCGAGACCCATTGACAGCTATTATCAAGGGTGTGGAGGCGCTGTGGGATGTATCGTTACTTAAGTTTACTTACGAGTTGACTACAAGCTCGGTACAGACCAACGTGGCTGAATTGGAAAAACGCGGTCTTTTACGCGTTGATTCGGCTGGTGTGCCGCGAGATGCCAGAAATCATATTGAGGAGCTTTTTGAAAAAACGAAACGAGACCCATCTTTAGCGCCTGAGCTGGTAGCCGAATTAAAACAATGGGGCTTGTTTCATGAGTATCAAGATAGGTTTCTCAGCCTGTTTAAGAAACGGTAGGGCTGCTTAAATCTTCCGTTAGCAGCCTGTTTCCTGTGGGAAACAGGGCCTTTTCTTCTGATAACCCAAAGATTTTCGGTA
>CAVSBU010000011.1:0-12092 GCA_963726215.1 uncultured Chloroflexia bacterium | reverse complement strand
GACCCGGTACATCACGGCGCAGCCGCCGGCTGAAGTAATGTTTTCGCTGACCAGCTTCTCTATTTCGCTGATGACAAACTGGGCCTCTTCATCTTCGTTGTAAGACTCGATGACGGAGACTGGAACGCCAGCCTCGTTCTCCGTCCACAGACGTTTCGGTTTACGCCGCGAGTTGATCGAGATGATGCTGGAAGCCACATCCAGTATGGTCTTGGTGGAGCGATAATTCTGCTCCAGAAAAGCCACCTTGGCATCCGGGTAGTCCTTCTCGAAGCTGAGTATGTTGCGCAAATCGGCGAATCTCCAGGAGTAGATGGACTGGTCAGGGTCGCCGACAACGCAGACATTACGGTGTTTTCCGGCTAGCTGCTTTATCAGCATATACTGGGTGATGTTAGTATCCTGAAACTCGTCAACCAGTATATGCAGATAGCGTGACTGATATTTGGCGAGAACCTTGGGATGGTCGTTGAAGAGCTGGACTGTCTTCATCAGCAGGTCATCGAAGTCGACGCCGTGGCTTCGGGTGAGTGATTGCTGGTATCGCTCGTAGACGCGCTGGACTACGGTTTCGAAATAGTTGCTGGTCTGCTCGGCATAATCTGCCGGTGTCAGCAGCCGGCTTTTGGCGTACTTGATGGCCGATTGAATAGCTCTCGGTGTGTACTGCTTGGGGTCGAGGTCGAGTTCCTGCAGGCTCTGTTTTATCAGGCTTAGCTGGTCTTCCTCGTCGTAGATAACGAATCTGGAATCCAGCCCGATGGCCTTGCCTTCCTGGCGCAGTATGCGGGCGCAGATGGCATGGAAGGTGCCCAGAGTTAAGTCACCTGCCGTCTGCCCCAGCAGCTTTTCCAACCTCTCCGCCATCTCCCTGTGCAGCCTTATTGGTGAAGGTGACGGCCATGATGCGGTGAGGGTTTACGCCGCACACCTTTATCAGGTAAGCGACGCGGTGGGTGATGACCCTGGTCTTGCCGCTGCCGGGGCCGGCGACGATAAGCAACGGCCCGTCAATGGTTTCTACGGCCTGTTTCTGGGCCGGATTAAGTCCAGCTAAAACATCCATAAATTCTTCTACTGTGTTCCCTGCCATTTAATTTCTACCTGTTCCGGCTTGACGCCGGTAAAGCTTATGCCATTCGGGCCGGTGACTATGGTGGCGTTCGAGGGGCTTAATTTGATGGTAGTCTGCCCGCCGGCGCTGCTTATGTTTATTTGTGTTGGCATTAACCTTGAGCACGATGTTCACCGTCTGTGAGGGCAGCCCGGTAACCGGTTTGCCCTCGACTGTTACCGAACCGATGCTTACTCCTTCCAGATATACATCGGCGCCGGTGGTGCTGCAGCTCAGATTGGCAAACAATCCCAGAGTGATAAGCCCTAAAACGGCAAGCATGACAGCCATGTTTGTTTTCATCTTGTTTCCTCCTAAATTTGTGATTAGTCTTCGGCAGAAGTTGGCTCGATTGCGGATATGCATGAGGCTTGGCATTAATTATAGCATTGGGGGTAACAGGGCTTCAAAACTTCACCAGCATAATCGCTTTGCTCAACGCGAGGTTTTTACATATAATGTGAAGACGAATTTCATCCGGAAACAGTTTAGAAATGAAGGTGGTATCAATTGTCGGTATGGCTGGCTCAGGTAAGTCCGAGGTAGCCAGGGTGTTTGAGAGTAACGGCTTCAAGAAGGTAAGGTTTGGCGATATAACCGACGAGGAAATCAAGAAAAGAGGGCTTCAGCTAAACGAGGAAAACGAACGCCATGTCAGGCAGCAACTGAGACAAGAGCACGGTATGGCAGCCTATGCCAAACTGAACCTGCCGAAGATTGATGCCTGGCTCAAGTCGTCAAACGTTGTCGTGGATGGCCTCTATTCCTGGGAAGAGTACACATTGCTCAAAAGTCGTTATGGAGATAATTTTCATGTGGTCGCTGTCTGGGCATCGCCCAGGACGAGGTATGAGAGGCTGGGGAAAAGGCAGGTTCGTCCATTAACGGCAGAAGAAGCTGCCAGCCGGGATGTCGCCGAGCTGGAAAATACTAACAAGGGTGGGCCCATAGCCATGGCCGACTTTACTATTATAAACGAGACCTCTTTGAAAGACCTGGAAAAAGAAACTGAGAAAGTGCTATCAGCATTGAGATGAAAAAAGTAACCCGGCCGGATAATGATGAATATTTTCTGAAGATAGCTTCTGTGGTGGCGGAACGCTCGACATGCCGCCGGCACCATGTTGGAGCCGTGGCGGTGAAGGACAAACATATATTAGCTACCGGTTACAATGGTGCAGCCTGCCGGGCTTAAAGACTGCCTTGAGCTTGGCTGTCTCAGAGATGAGATGAAGATACCGTCCGGAACAAGGCACGAGATATGCCGCGGCATTCACGCGGAGCAGAATGTAATCATACAGGCATCGCTTCACGGGGTCAGCCTCGAGAGCGCCACGGTTTATGTTACCCATACGCCGTGTATACTCTGCGCCAAGATGCTGGTGAATGCCAAGATAAAGCGGTTTGTCACCTTCGGCAATTATGCCGATAATTCCTTCATGGATTTATTTAATGAGGCCGGGATAGAGTTTGAGTTGCGGGATAGACCGGCTGCCAGGATAACCTATCTGGATTGAATCTGGTTATCTTTTAGGCTACACTAAGAAAATATTCTGTTTTCCGATTGTGTTTTTTAAGTAGAGGATAAGGTTATGTTTCGCAAAATTATGATTCCCAACCGCGGCGAAATAGCGGTCAGGATAATACGGACCTGCAAAGAGATGGGTATAAGCACGGTTGTAGTTTATTCCGATGTTGATGCCAACTCGCTCCACGTTAAGCTGGCTGACGAGGCCTATCCCATTGGACCGGCGGAGGCAACGAAGAGCTATCTTAATACGGAGAAAATACTGGAAGTTGCCATGCGGAGCAAAGCCGACGCCCTTCACCCGGGCTATGGCTTTTTAGCCGAGAATCCTGAGTTTGCCGAAATGTGTGAAAAACAGGGGATTGTCTTCATAGGCCCTACCAGCGAGTGTATGTATAAAGTTAAAGCCGAAGCACAGGGCACGGCAGTTGATGAGGATGCTTAATATACCTATAATTCCGGGCTCCGACGAGCCTTTTACGGGCTCAGCTAACGTAAAGCTTGCCGAAGTGGAACAGGCAGCGGAGAGCATCGGCTATCCTGTTATTATCAAACCCTCGGGTGGTGGCGGCGGCATCGGCATGGTCGTGGCTAGAAACAGAGAAGAGCTGGCGGAGGCTGTTCGCTTTGTGAAGGAGAGAGGGAAAAAGGCGTTCGGTGTGCCGTCATTTTATGTTGAGAAGCTGCTCACCGGAGTAAAGCACATAGAGGTTCAAGTCCTGGCTGATAAGTATGGCAATGTCATTCATCTGGGGGAAAGGGACTGCTCCGTTCAGCGGAGGTTTCAGAAGCTGATAGAAGAAGCTCCGTGCCAGATTTTATCGCCGCATTTGAGAATGAAGATGTATGTGACTGCTCTCGATGTGGCCGTGGCTTTGCAGTATGTCAATGCGCTGACTGTGGAGTTCTTTTACGTACCCGACACCCAGGAATTCTACTTTAATGAAGTGAACTCTCGTTTGCAGGTGGAGCACTGCGTAACTGAGCTGGCTGCCAACGTAGACATCGTCAAAGAGCAAATCAGGATTGCCGCTGGAGAGCGGTTGAGTTATAACCAGGATGACATTCGCCTTGATGCGCCTTCTATAAATTGCCGGATAACCGCAGAGGATGCCGACGCGTAACTTTTTCCCCTGTCCCGGAAAAATAACGGGCCTTCGATTTCCACACGGTTTGGGAGTCAGAATTGATGAAGGAGTCTATGAAGGCTATGAGCTTCCCCATGATTATGATTCATTGCTGTTTAAACTACTGGTAAGAGGGAAGACCAGGGAAGAAGCTATTTTACGCATGCAGAGGGCTCTTAGTGAGATAAGAATCGAAGGCATCGAGTCGATTGTTCTGTTCCATCAGGTGGCGTTGGACGACGAGACATTCAGGTCAGGAAGGCACACCACCGATTTTATCGAGACTCGCGATATTATAAAAAAGGTTCAAGAGCGGGCGAAGATTCTGCGGCGGTTGGACAATCAGGTAAATCGCAGTCCAATGCTTGAATAAAGCTATTTGTTGTTTGCCGTGGGGTGTTTGATGCGGCAGACGCTGCCTAATCGGCTCTCATTTTGCTGCCCGTTGTCACGTAGTGGTTCTTGGACCAGTCGATGTATTCGAAATTGCGTAAATCCGCCTGCTTGAATAGCTGCTCAACGGTTTCTCTGGATAGACGCCTGCTTTGGGGAGGGCCTGGCGAATCTAAATCTGCTTTCCACTCTATTACTAAAAGCCTTGCCTTCAGGCTTAAGCAGGCGAAATGCCTCGGCCAGTAGATTAGCCGGCTGTTCGACTTCGTGCAAGATGAAAGCCAGAAGACAGAAATCGGCAATCTCATTATCCAGCCCAGTTTGGCTGACATCGCCATGAACCAGTATCAGATTTGGTGGCGGGTTCTTGGCTCGAATATGCTCCAGCATTTCAGCACTGTCATCAACGGCATAGACGACACCTTCGCTGCCGACGCAGAGAAGCATAGGGAAGGAAAAAGTTCCGGTACCGCAGCCCAGGTCTATGCAGGTCATGCCAGAAGTAACTCCAGCCGTGTCCTTGAGAAGCTGGTATGGTCTCAGCTCTTTGATACGTTCTTCACTGTCAAGGATCGGTGCCCTCTTGGTATCGAAATGACCTTCCGTCATTTTGCCTTGGTACTCCTAGAATTCTGTTCGCTATCTGCTCTAAAGCAGAATTTACCCGCGGAAGATTAAGCTAGATTGTTCATTCCAGTGGCATATGCAGGACCATCTTGGCCAGGTCCCAGCAATGCTCGTATAAATGAAGCCCTTTACTGAAGGCAATAAGGGAGCCATCTTTTACGCCAATCTCCTCAGCCATATATTCTTTTAGTAGCTGCAAGCCGCCCATATTGGTAGGGAAGCCACCCCATAAATCCCAGCTCCTGAAGTAAAGAACGAAATTGAGGTGGCCGTCCTGAACGCGGGTGTCCACCACTCTTAAACATGGCGGGTCTTTTAACTAAATGCTATTCCGATTGCCAATCGTCATGCACATCTGGTTGGTATCGACTCCCTGCTTATATCGCCTGATTACCTCATCGATTTGTGGCGCCAGGTCCTCGCCATAGGTGTACTCTTCATTCTCCTGCTTGGCGCCGGTCATCAAATATGACATATACTCGTGGATGACCTCGTCTGTAGTAGGTGCCGGAACACCCATGGGTACATCAGGTCTCAATGGTCTCACGCCGGGATTACGAATTATGATAGCGACCAGAGGTATTTCTTTCCGATGAGTGCCCTCGAAACTACCTTGCTGTATACGATAAGTCCTGCCTTCTACCAGAGCCTTTTCCAGACACTGGAACCAGGCATCTCCAATAGTAAGTGCCTCAACTACAGTTAAGTTCATATCGTACCTCCGACTATCTGTGGTTTGTCGTCCAAAGATAAGTATATCAAGTGTCTTGGAGCAGAACATAGCTTGAGCTCGTTACTTTTGGGCGACAACAAAATTTTTCAGTGTGCCTATCTTTTCTATTCTGACCTCGACTGCATCGCCCGGCTTCATGGGGCCGACGCCTGATGGCGTGCCGGTGGCAATGACATCGCCTGGCAGCAGCGTCATTATGCCAGAAATAAAACTGATAAGCTTGGATATGCCGAAGATGAGGTCGCTGGTAGAAGCGGACTGGCGGAGTTCACCATTTAGATACGTTTCAAGTTTCAGATTGTCCGGCTTGGCTTCCGTCTCTATCCACGGGCCTATCGGGGCGAAGGTGTCATAGCCTTTAGCTCTGGTCCACTGGCCATCAGCAGCCTGGGCATGGCGGTCGGAGACATCGTTGAAACAGGTATAACCCAGCACATATTCCTTTGCTCTCTCTTCTGGAACATCCTTTGCCTTCTTGCCGATGACCACGCCCAGTTCGCCTTCAAAGTCGATGCGTTTCCAGCCGTGGGGCAGGACTATTTTGTCGTCGGGGCCGATGACTGCGGTGGATGGCTTGAGGAAGATGAGCGGCACTGAAGGCATGGGCAGTTTCATCTCCTCAATGTGGCTGCGATAATTTAGCCCCAGGCAGACAATCTTTGAGGGAAGGCACGGGGCAAGCAGCCTGACCTTATCCAAGTGTGTAAGTGCTGCCGTCGAGTATAGATGGGCTACTGAGATGCTGAAAGTGTGAGAAAGGGCTGCCGCGGAGTCCGCGTATGGTATTCCGGTCTAATATGCCGTACTTAGCTCGACCCTGGGCAACAAAGCGAACGATTCGCATATCTGCCCCTTGTCTTGGTGCTACAACTTGGCGGCATCGAGAATTGCTGGCACCTTGGATTCCAGGCCGATAGCCATGATATGAGCGCCCTGGCACATGCCCTTCATCTCATTGATTAAGCGGGCAGCTATCTCTATGCCCTTCTCCAATTTGTTCTCGGCCTTGTCCATCTCGTTAATAAGCTCATCGGGGACATGTATGCCGGCAACGTTTTTATTCATAAATTTGGCCATACCTGCTGACCTGAGCACCACTATACCGACTAAAACCGGCACGCCGAATTTCTTAGCTTCTTTCATGAAGGCTTCGAAAGTTTTGGGCTCGTAGATGGCCTGGGTCTGGAAGAACTGGGCACCGGCCTTTACCTTTCTCTCCATTTTGATAAGCTGTGGTTCAACAGGGTCAGCACCGGGAGTGACGCAGGCGCCGAGGAAGAACTTGGGCGTGCCTTTTAGCTCCTTACCGGCTAGATCTTTGCCCTGCTCCAATTGTCGGGCGGCATACAGTAAGGAAACGGAATCGAGGTCGAAGACAGGTTTGGCGTCAGGATGGTCTCCTAAGGTGACATAGTCTCCGGTGAGACAGAGAACATTCTCAACACCCATAACGTAAGCGCTAAGCAAGTCCGACTGTAGTGCGATGCGGTTGCGGTCTCGGCAGGTCATCTGGAATACAGGCTCGACGCCTTTTTGTTTGAGCAGGTAGCAGGCAGCCAGCGACCCCAACCTCATAACAGCGCTCTGCTGGTCGGTGCAATTAACCGCATCTACTCTGCTTTTAAGTAAGTCGGCATTCTCGTTGAACTCGTGTATGTCCACGCCTTTAGCCGGGCCGATTTCAGCGGTGACCACAAACTTGCCGTTCTGAAGTTTTTCACGCAGACTCATTATGTTTACCTCCTTAAGGATAGCTAAACTTTTGTTTCTTGTTGCTCCAGCGCCCACATTATGGTGGACCTTAGCGCCTTTGGCGGCTGCATTTTGCTGTAGTTCTTGACCATCGGTATGGCTTGCATTTTGTCCAGCCGGCCTAAGTTTTTGAGTCTCTCGTAGATCAGGTGCCAGCCGCAATCGCGTACGTCGGGTTCAACCTCGCACTTGCCATTTTTAGCACCGCCGCAGGGCCCATTGATGAGCCATTTGGTGCAGGCGGTCAGTGGGCAAATGCCACCGGTTAAATCCAGCACGCAGTCGCCGCATTCACGGCAGCGCTCGCTGCCCCGCCATGTCCCGCCGGCACCGCCGACATTGATGGTGTTAGCCGCCGGATGTACCAGTTTGTTCACCACCGCCGCTGTTGCCTGTACTCCGATGCCGCAGGTCATTACCAGCAGAGAATCGGCAGCATCTATCTCATCCTCATGGGGAAACAGCCTGGTCTTGATTAGAGCTTTATCACACAGAAAATCGACGACGCAATAGCCGGTGACTGTCTTGCCTTCTTGCTCCAGTTTCTGCTTCATGTCCAGGACCTGAGGTTCATCGCCGGTCTGGCAGACCTCAGCACAACCTTTGCAGCCGACTATAAAGATTTTCTTGTCCCTGTCTAAATAGCCTAAGATTTCCGGAAGCGGCTTTAATTCAGAGATTATCATTTGTCTACCTCCATAGCTGTGGTTTCCTCTATCTCCTTGAGAACTAATTCGATCATTCCAGGTAGTTTATCTTCAATTTCCGGGGAAAGGTCAAGTCCGAAGTCTATCGTCTTGGGCTCGATGCCGATAATGACCGTAGATTTTGGCTGCCTGTTGAACAAAGCCATCGTTTTTAGACTGTCTAATACGCCCATCTCGTGCAGGGAAACAGGTGCCACTGCATCCAAATCTATATCATCGAAACTGAATCGATATATAGTTCCCGGCCTATCGCCGGTTTTGACAGCGTCAACGATGATTAATTTGTCTGTGCTGTCATCTACCAGAGACAGGAAGTCGGGGTAAGTGCCGGCGTCGATTATCTTGACATTAGCATCGTCTACAACGCCAGCCAGTTTTTGAACCAGGTGGACGCCTATGCCTTCGTCTTTGAGCAACAGGTTGCCTATCCCCAGAATGGTGATTCTAGGGCTGCTTTTACTTGTCACCCTGAGCGATAGCGAAGGGTCTCCGGATTCTTCGCGGAGTTTACCCTGAGCCTTATGAGATTCTTCGCTCGCTCAGAATGACATGGGCGAAGGGCTCCCTCAGAATGACAGGGAAGGACAGGGCTCAGAATGACAGACGGTCTCAACTGACTTTGTATATTCCAAGAGTTTTCCCTTTAGGTGTAATAACGTGTATGGCGCAAGCCAGACAGGGGTCGAAGGAGCGGATAATGCGCCCAATCTCAAAAGGATTGTTCTCATCCTTTATCTTGGTGCCGATAAGGGCTTGTTCCACCGGCCCGGGCTGTCCGTTGTCATCTTTAGGAGACATATTCCAGGTGCTTGGCACCACGCACTGATAATTGGCGATTTTCTTATCTTTTATCTCAATCCAGTGCCCCAGAGCACCTCTGGCGCCGTCAACCAGCCCCATGCCGAAGGCTTCGTCGGGTATGGTGTAGTCTATGTAAGCTGGCTCACCCGGCTTTAGCTGGAGCAGCCACTCCGGCATAGAATCAGCCAGAAACTTGGTATAGAGGGCACGGGCGGCGTGGCGACCGAGTACTGAGAATAAAGCCTTGGGGCTGGCCTTGAACTTGGAAAGAACGGAATCAACCAGCTTTTTCACCGTTGGCTCGCCGCTGGCATAGGTAGCTGCTATGCGGGCCAGTGGGCCGACTTCATATACCTTGCCGTCGTATCGGGGAGCTTTCACCCAGGTGTAGGCGCCTTTCTTTCCCAGTTGAGGCTCCGTCATGCCTTTAGACGGGTGCTTGCCGGTGCTGGAATCGGCATACCAGGAATGCTTTACGTATTCCATAATCTTATTCATGTCCAGGGCACCGAGTTTAAGGTCAGTTGAAACCGTCCCCTGCTTCATAAGCCTCTTCCTCTTGGTGTAATCAGGATTATTACCTTCGAGGTCGAAGCTTCCGTAAGAAAGTAAATTGCCGCAGCCGGCGCCGATTTCGAAATAGTCGGCATAGGCTTCAGCCACGGCCAGGACGTCGGGAATATAAACATTGTCGACGAAATCCCTCAGCTCATTGAGCATCCACAGGAAAGAGGCTATTTTATCCACGGTGACGGTTGCCGTAACTCCGCCGGGGATGATCGCCATATTATGAGGCATCTTGCCGCCGAAAATAACCAGCATCTCCTGTCCCTTGCGTCTCATCTCCAGAGCTTGAACATAATGAGCCAGGGCGCCTATGTTCACCTTGTCGCTTAGGCGGTAGTCGCCTTCGTATCGAGGTACAAATGGAGCCAGCTCTCCTCGCTTGGCAAATTCTTTAACGGAGTTCAAGGCTGGGTCATTGCCATCATACTTGAGTACCTTGGTAACATCCACGTAATCGAGAGCTGCCAGGTGATAGAAGTGAAGAATGTGGTCGGAAACATGCGCCGCTCCCAGTATGAGGTTACGGATAATCCGGCCGTTATCGGGTATCTTATCGGCGAGACCGAAAGCGCTGTCCAGGTTAAGCGTGGCAGCCATAGAATGGCTGGTAGGGCAGACTCCGCAGATGCGCTGTGTATACATTTGGGCATCGCGCGGGTCTCTACCTCGGAGTATTATTTCGAGGCCTCGGAACATCATGCCTGAGCTGTGAGCTTCTTTGACCACACCGTTATCGGTGACAACTTCAACCTTATAATGTCCTTCGAGACGGGTGACCGGGTCAACTACAATCTTGCTCAATTTCTATTTCTCCTTTCCCGGGAGTTTACCTATCATCGGGCATGTTGGCCTCGCTTAATTTCTGATAGACGGGAGCCACCAAATCGGGAAATCCGGGCTCGCAGCAGCCGATGCAGGGCGAACCGGCATCGATGCACCAGTTTGTTCCATGATTCCATTTTCTTAGCGGGCAATCGGCGTGGGTAACCGGCCCCTTACATCCCAGCTCATTGAGGCAGCCCGGCTCGCCGAACTTTCTGGCAAATTTTCCTTCATCGAAGTAAGCTCGGCTGGGGCAATTTTCATGGATTAAATTGCCATAAAAAACCTTGGGGCGTTTAAGCTCGTCCAGGTCTTCTGGCTTGGGTAAGCCAAGAAGCAGTACGGAGGCGACGGTGCCTATGAACCAGTCGGGGTGGGGTGGACAGCCGGCGATATTAATCAACGGCTTGTTTATATTGCGGGATTTCAGGAATTTGTCCGTACCCACATAGCCGCCGGGGTTAGGTTTGCCGGCAGCTATACCGCCGAAGGTAGCGCAGGTACCCAGAGCGATGATTGCCAGAGCATCCCTGGCTAATGCTTCTACCCGGTCTGCCATGGGCACCGGTTTGTCGTTTTTCTCACCAAGTGACCCGTAGACACCGCCATCTTTGGTGGGGATGGCGCCTTCGACTACCAGGACATAGCCGTTTTTATTTGTCTTTGGCGTATCTTCGAGTACATGAATTACGGCGTCTCCTTCGCCGGCCATTACGGTTGCCTGGAATTTCAGGTTTAGATGTTTACCGGGGACAACTTCGTCGATGAGGACATTCTTGATGGTCGGGCTGACTGAATTGAGGACTGAGACTGAACATCCGGTGCAGGTGCCTGCTTGTATCCAGACCACCGGAATTTCTTGAACGTTTGCCTTAGGCATTTGCCCCCCTTTCTTTGCCAAGACTTGCCAATCGCAAATTCTACACGTTTATGGCGATTAATGCAAATAGGCTGAGTGATTAAAAAATGACTGCAAGAGTCACGATACAAATTATGGTTTGGCTACTTCCAGAGCTTAGCCCGTAGTACCTTTTCACTAGACATAAAATTACCTATAGGCTATTCACTTATAGCTCTAATAGGCGATATACTAAATTAAGCTGTATTTAGCGATAAGTTATGAGAAAGATTGTGGAGACTAATCTAAATGGCAAAGACGGGTAAACAAAGCAAATCCAGGATGGATGGCGTCTGAAGAGCTGGCTCAAGCTTTAATGCGGTGTGCCGGCACAGGGATTTATATTGTCCAGGATGGGAGATTTCAGTATGTTAACTCACTGTTCCTGGAGCTAACGGGTTATACAGAACAGGAACTGCTAGGCGTGTACTCTCTCGACCTGGTTCATCCTGAGGATAGAGAAGCAGTCAGGAAAAAGGCAATAGAAAGCCTGAAGGGTGGAAGTTCTCTTCCCTATGAGTACAGATTTATAAAGAAGGACGGTGGGGTAATTTGGGTTTTAGAGAGACTCACCTCAACTGAATATAAAGGAAAGCGGGCCACTGCGGGAAGCTTTATGGACATCACCGAACGCAAGCAGTCGGAAGAGACCCTGGCAAAGTCAGAGGAGAGATACCGGACCATAATGGACGAGATGCATGATGATTATTTTGAAGTTGACCTGGCTGGCAATTATACCTTCGTAAACGATGCCTTCTGCCGCAGCGTGGGGTATACCATGGAAGAGCTGATAGGCATGAACTACAGTCATAACCGCTAGTGACGATATCGAAAAAATTTATAAGGTTTTTCATCAGGTTTATCTTACAGGCCAGCCAATCAAAGCCCTTAATCTTGAATTCATTCGAAAAGATGGTAGTTACGGGTTGCTGAAATATCGATTTTCCCTATGCGAAACGAGAACGGCGAGATAATCGGCTTTCGTGGAGTCAGCCATGATGTTACCGAACGTGTACGGATGGA
>CAVSBU010000010.1:0-36477 GCA_963726215.1 uncultured Chloroflexia bacterium | reverse complement strand
AAAATAATAACCCCACAGTTCAGCCCGATAACCCCAAAATACTAAATCCTAAACCCTAAATCCTAAACAAATCCAAAGCACAAAAATCAAATTCTTGGCAGGGTGAGAGTAAATCCTCAGTAAAACTTGACAAGTTTGAAAAAGATGGTAAAATGTATGTCTAATCTGAATACGGCAAAGGCTGGGAACAGGACTAGTAAGCCTTTAAGCGAGGCTACAGAGAGTCAGGATGGGTGAAAGCTGACGCTGGCGCAAAGGCTGAATGGACCTGGGAGCCGCAAACCGAAAGGTTGGTTTAACAACTCGAGTAGGCTTTGACGCAGAGGGTAGCGTTATCAGAACCCAGGGTATAGCTCTAGCAGATAGGGCCGTACCTGAATGAGATGGTCGCTAAGACCAACAAGGGTGGCACCGCGAAGCTAAGCCTCTCGCCCCTTAGGCGAGAGGCTTTATGTTTTTAGGCACTTTTGAAGGAGGTTATGAAATGGTAATAATGTCACAGATGTGGCCCCTGGGGGGCCAATGATAAGCTTAGCTTTATGCCAAATTCTTTAGCTATTAAAAATAAAGGAGGAAAAACAATGAAGCAAACCAAAATCATCCTAACCGAAAAGGAAATGCCTACATCATGGTACAACATCTTGCCCGACCTGCCTAAGCCGTTGCCACCGCTGCTGCACCCGGGCACCAAGGAGCCTACCATCCTGCCTCCCCCATTGTTTGCCTCGGCTTTAAGAGAACAGGAGTTCAGCAAGGAACGCTACATCGAGATCCCAGAAGAGGTGCAAGACATCTACAAGTTGTGGCGGCCAACCCCCTTAATCCGAGCTTACCGCCTGGAGAAAGCGCTGGATACACCAGCTAAAATCTTCTATAAGTACGAAGGAGTGAGCCCGGCCGGGAGTCACAAGCCTAACACCGCCGTGGCTCAAGCCTACTATGCCAAACAGGACGGGATCAAGCGAATAACTACCGAGACTGGCGCCGGGCAGTGGGGCAGTGCCCTGTCAATGGGCTGCATGTTCTTCGGGATTGAGCTAAAGGTGTATATGGTCAAGGTGAGCTATAACCAGAAGCCATACCGCCGCATCCTGATGGAGACATGGGGAGCCAAATGTGTGCCCAGTCCCAGCCAGGATACAGAAATAGGGCGCAAAATACTGGCTGAAGACCCTAACTCACCCGGCAGCCTGGGCATCGCCATCAGCGAGGCTATAGAGGACGCCTTCGGCCGCGAAGATACCTACTACTCGATTGGCAGCGTCATCAACTGTGTCTTGCTCCATCAAACCGTAAACGGCCTGGAGGCCAAGAAGGCAGATGGAAAAGGCGGATGCTTACCCAGACATCATCGTCGGCTGTATCGGCGGCGGCAGCAACTTCGCCGGGCTGTATTTACCCTTCGTCAAGGATAAAATCGAGGGCAAAAAGCCGAATCTACGCATCATCAATGTCGAGCCCACGGCTTGCCCCAGCATGACTAAGGGGCCATACACCTGGGACTACGGAGATATCGCTGGCATGGCGCCGATAGTAAAAATGAATACTCTTGGGCATACTTTCATACCACCGGCGATCCATGCCGGCGGGCTTCGCTACCATGGTATGGCACCGATAATCTGCCACCTTCATCAACTCGGGTTCGTCGAAGCTAAGGCAGTGCCCCAGGTAGCAGCTTTCCAGGCTGGCGTGCAATTCGCCCGGACTGAAGGCATTGTGCCAGCTCCGGAGCCCAATCATGCCATCAGGGTGGTCATAGATGAGGCTTTAGCATGTAAAAAGTCAGGCGAAAGCAAAACCATCCTGCTAGCCCTAAGCGGGCATGGGCACTTTGACCTGGCAGCTTATGACGAATATCTATCAGGAAAGCTCCAGGACTATGACTATCCTGCGGAAAAGGTGAAGGAAGCCCTGACCCATCTGCCAGAGGTACATTACGTAGAAGCATAGCTTTCAGAGCAAAGGAGCTGTTTGCATTTCCCCCTCCCCATACCATACCCCACTGGGGAGGGGGAAATGTAGGTCTCTAAATCCTAAGCATCAAACTCTAAACAAATTCAAAGCTCAAAATATCTAAACCCAAAACGTTAAATTTTAGATTGCCACGCTTCGCTCGCAATAACAGGGAAATAGGCCACGATGACAAGATTTGGAGGAATTTGAGATTTTGAGTTTGTTTCTGATTTAGAAATTGGGGCTTGGATTTACCCCGTAGGCCGAGGACTACAGGGTGATTTTCATGTCTTCGTAGCCAATATCAATGCTAATTCCCAGCTCTCTAGCTATCTCTTTAACTTCCTGCTTGACTTCCCTCTGAAATTGGGGAGGAATATGAATAACGACAACACGTGGTAAATAACCCTTTATTTGACGGAACTGACGAGCTCCTCTTTGAGAAGCTCAGCTGATAGATGGCCGACGCTTTTTAAAAAATCTTGAACCTTGTTGATGCCGGAAACCTCAATTATGAGCAACTGAGGTGAAATATGCTGCCAGCAAGCTGCCAGCCCCGGGCCAGTATCGCCAGTATAAAATAAACTCTTGCCATCCTTAGATGTGACCTGATAGCCGACTGAGGGCACTGTATGCTGCACCGGCACAGGCAACACCTCATAGCCCTGAATATTCTGCCTCTGGAACGGCTCAATAACCTTTAGCTTAGAAAAGGCTTTTCCTTGGACGGCCATTTGGAGAAGTCGGCATACATCTTGCCGTCGAGCAGGCAGAAGTTAACAACATCGAGAGTCTGGCTTAAGGCATAGATATCGACTGGTGTTGGAACACAGCACCATTGGCTCCCAGAGTGACTAAATCCCGGTATGGTCGAAATGATGATGCGTCAGAAAACTGCCCTCACCTTCTGCTGCTCAGACAGCGAGAGGCTCGAGGTAAGTCCACCAGCATCTAAAGCCAGTACACTATCAATAAGAAGGGATACCATCCGCAGCCCTTTAGCCTCAGTACTGTGAGCACCCAGAATTCGTACTTCCACTTCTTGTGCCTCCGACTTACAGATTAACCTTGTGTCTGATCACCTTGTTGCACTAGTCCATTACTGCTAGCCAATCACACATTATGTACCCAGCTAATCAGTAGTAATCAAGCCTGCTTTTGTCTCAAAACTAAGCTCTGTGCTAAAATTCCTACACTTTTAATAGCAGGAAGGTTACAATGAAACGAGTCTTTATTGTCCTTTTACTGTTGAGTTTGGTAGTAGGCATGACTGGTTGCTTAATGCCTCATGCCCAACATTACGGCACCATCACCCCCAGAAAACCAAACGCCGGCGACATCCACACCCAAACAACCGCTAGACACAAGTTGGTCACCACCACAACCAAAACCGAAGCACCAACACTGCCCAGCATTGCCGACGTAGTGGAGAAGGTTTATCCCGTCAGTAGTTGCTATAAATACCGAAGTCGTGACTCTGGATATCTTTCGCACGCCACTAACGCAAAAAGGCGCTGGCTCAGGCTGGATTATAGATAAAGATGGCATCATCGTGACCAATAACCATGTTGTCGAGGGAGCTAAAAAGGTAACAGTAGAATTGAGTGACGGCAGAACCTTTGAGGCAGACCCTAAAAACATACACACAGACCCGTTAACAGACCTGGCCGTTATCAAAATCGATGCCACCGATTTGCCAGCAGCCAGCGTAGGCGACTCAACAAAGCTCAGAGTCGGAGACTGGGTAGTAGCCATCGGCAATCCTTTAGGTGAAGGAATAAGGGCTAAAGAAGGCACTATAAGTGGCCTGAAGGTATCTTTAGATGTAGAGCAAGGTCAGACTTTAGACGACCTTATTGAAACCTCGGCGGCTATTAACCCAGGTAACAGCGGCGGACCTTTGGTCAATATGAAAGCAGAGGTCATCGGTATCACCAGCGCCAAAGTAGCTGCGAGTTGGAGTTGAAGGTCTGGGCTATGCTATAAGCACTAAAACCGCCATACCAATTATCGAACAATTAATCAAACAAGGTTATGTAGTCCGTCCCTGGCTTGGAGTCACCCTGTATACTGTTGACCAATACGTCGCCATGGTGAACCGCTTACCGGTTGACAAGGGTGTGGTTGTCGCCTATGTAAAGCCGGGCAGCCCAGCCGCAGAAGCAGGCTTGCAAGAGCTTGATGTAATCACTCGATTCAAAGGTCAAGAGGTAACTACGGCTGAGGAACTAATAAACACCATACACGAATCGAAAATTGGAGAGGAAGTCACCATAACCTTCGTTAGAGGCAACGAGACAAAGACAACTACTGCCCGCTTGATACAAAGTCCTTCCCCAGGCAGTTAAGACAGATAACCAGGCAACGGTTTCTCAGGCTGTTTTCTTGATGCCGAGTGAGATTTCGTTATTGGAAATACGAAACTTCTCAGTATAACTTCCATCGGGAGGTACTGCTGAAATCAGCTCCCGGGACAACGTTTCCTGCTTTATATAGTCGGCAAATTTTGTCATAACCAGTTGAATTGAATCCCCACCTTCATAATAGGTAACGATATGGTCGGCGATGTCAAGACCCGCTGAGCGGCGCATGGTCTGCAAACGACGTACCACCTCACGAGAAATTCCTTCAGCTTCCAGTTCTGGCGATAACTCAGTAGCTACTGCCACCCGATAGTCCCCTTCCGCAGCGGAAACATAGCCAGGTTTATCGCCTACCTCTTCCCCTTCGTAGAATTCCACTTCTTTGACATTCAGCTCATCCAATATCTGATAAGTTATTTTTTGCAGAGCCTTCTTTTCACCACCAGACCTTACTTTGACTACTGCCTTGGATAGAGGTTGGCGTACTTTTACACCAGCTTTAGCCCTGGCGGCACGCCCGAGACTGCACACCGTCATAGCTAAGCGGGTGGCTTCAATAAGTTTCTCATCTATCTTAGACAAGTCAGCAACAGGAAAATCAGCCAGGTGCACGCTTTCCGCAGCTTCAGGCTCTATAGAGCACACAAGATTTCGGTAAATCTCATCAGCCACAAAAGGCGTAAAAGGAGCTAGAAGCTTGGACAAGGTGACCAGGCAATGATACAACGTCGAATAAGCAGCCAGCTTATCTGCATCGCTCTGGCTTTTCCAGAAGCGGCGACGGCTCCGCCTCACATACCAGTTAGAAAGCTCGTCAACAAAGGCCTCAAGTTTCCTTCCGGCTGAAGTAGGGTCGTAATTATCCAAAGCTCCATCTACATCAGCTATAAGCTGATTCAATCTGGAAAGAATCCATTTGTCCAAGTCTGAAAGCAATGGTGTCCCTGTTGATTTGGGGTCAAAATTATCGATGTTGGCATAGGTGACAAAAAAAGAATAGACATTCCACAAGGTCAGCAGAAAATTGCGCAACACCTCAGCCACAGCTTCACTGGAAAAGCGGCGGACATTGCCTGCCGGGGCCGCTGTAAACAAATACCAGCGCAAAGCATCTGCACCGTATTTATCAAGTACCGACCACGGGTCAACCACATTTCCTTTAGCTTTGCTCATCTTTTCGCCTTCGGCATCGAGAATGTGTCCCAGGCAGATAACATTCTTGAAGCAGGGTTGCTCAAAGAGAAGGGTGGATATGGCGTGTAAGCTATAAAACCAGCCGCGCGTCTGGTCAACTGCTTCAGATATATAGTCAGCAGGAAAATTCCGTTTAAAAATATCTTGATTTTCGAAAGGATAATGCCACTGGGCGAAGGGCATAGCGCCTGAGTCGAACCAGCAATCAATTACCTCAGTTTGCCGCATCATTTTGCCGCCGCACTTGGAACAAGAAAAAATAATGTCATCTACAAAAGGACGGTGCAAGTCCAGTGGCTCAATTAGACCTTGAAGATCAGGTTTTGCTTTCAACTCCTCGAGACTTCCGACACATTCATAGTTGCCGCAATCGGAACAATTCCAGACATTCAATGGTGTTCCCCAGTACCGCTCTCGGGAAAAAGCCCAGTCGACGTTATTCTCCAGCCAATTGCCAAACCGACCATACTTTATATGCTCCGGGTACCAGTTAATTTCATCATTTCCCGAGAGAAGTGCCTCTTTCTTGACCGATGTCCTGATATACCAGCTCCTTTTGGCATAGTAGAGGAGCGGCGCCTCACAACGCCAGCAAAATGGGTAAGTGTGGATTATTCGCTCGATGCGATAGAGCAACCCCCTTGATTTTAGGTCTTCCAGAACAAGAGAGTCGGCATCCTTGACAAATTTACCCGCAAAGGGAAAGGTGCCAGTTATCTTCCCATCCAATTCTACGGGTTGCACAAAATCCAGCCCTTCGCTCTTACCGATTTCAAAATCAACTTCACCAAAGGCGGGAGCAATATGAACGATGCCGGTGCCCTCTTCCATAGAGACGAAGTCGCCGGAAATCACAGGGTATGCCAAATTCTTGTCCGCTGGCTGCAGAGTCAACATTTCATAAGAGAGATTCTCCTCAGCAGCACGGGCACTAAAACGCCTTCTTTCAACACCGAAGTCATGTGGGTTAAATAACGGCTCGTACTCGAGCCCAACGAGGTCTTTGCCATTGACGTTAGCTATTGATTTATACCCATCCAATCCGATTCTTTCTTCAAGCGCCGTAGCCAAGATGAGATAACCTTCAGAACCTTCCATGATGCTATATTGTGACTCGGCGGCTACTGCCAGAGCGGTATTGCCCGGCAGCGTCCAGGGAGTCGTTGTCCAGGCCAGGAAAAAAACGGGCTTGGATAAGGCAGCCGACGCTAGAAGAGAATGCAATTCTGTCCCCTTACGCAGTGAATTAGAAATAAGCTTGAACTTTATGTAAACCGACGGATCTTCGGCATCATCTCTATAGCCCAAAGCTACCTCATGCGAGCTAAGAGACGTGCCGCATCGGGGGCAATGTGGCGTAACTCTATAGCCCTGATAAATCAAGCCTTTGTCCCATAATTGTTTAAGCGCCCACCAGCCAGACTCAATATAGGTATTTTCCAGAGTTTTATAAGCGTGCTCCAGGTCGAGCCAGAAGCCGATGCGTTCAGTCATTGAATCCCATTCCTTGAGATAACTGAAAACACTCTCACGGCAATGGGCATTGAATTTAGCTACCCCATACTGCTCTATTTGTGCTTTACTGGTAAAGCCCAGCATCTTCTCTATTTCCAACTCCACTGGCAGACCGTGAGTGTCCCAACCTCCTTTACGCGGAGCATAGTAGCCTTTCATTGTCTTATATCGAGGTATGACATCTTTAAACACACGTGACAGCACGTGATGAATTCCCGGGCTGCCATTAGCTGTCGGTGGTCCCTCGAAAAAGGTGAACTGAGTAGCGCCAAACCGGCTCTCGAGGCTTTTTTCGAAGATTTTATGTGTTTTCCAGAAATCGAGGATGGTTTTTTCTAGCTGAGGGAAGTGAACTTTGCTACTTATCGGTCGGAACATGCCTAATGCTTCTTCAACAGAATAGCTACTTTTCGCATATCACCTTCACCCATGCTCTGGGTAGTGACATCCGGATGATCAGCCAAAGCTAAATGAATAATCCGACGTTCATCTGCAGGCATAGGCTCAAGCATTATCAAACGTCGGTTCCTTTTCACCTGTTCTGCCAAACGCAAGGCCAGGTTCTGCAACGACTCATAGCGGCGTTTTTTATAGCCAGCAATATCAACATTTATCGGTACCCACACCTTCAACTTCTCAGCAACTATTAATCTGACGACGTGCTGCAGAGACGCCAGAGCCTGACCACGGCGCCCAATCAAAACCCCGAGGTCCTCGCCCTCAATATTAAGAGTCACTGGCAATTCACCTGTATTGGCCTGAAGCACAGAAACTTCAGCCGTTATCTTCATCAATTTAACCAGCGTCTCCAAGACTTCTTTGGCCACCTCGACTGCATCAGCCTTTTCACCAGCCGCCGGTTTTAGTCTAACCTTAATCTTAGCTTCCTCAACCCCCATTCCCAAAACTCCAGACCTGCCTTTTTTCAATACTGTCACTTCCACCTTATCCTCACTTACACCCAATTTCTCCAGCGCTATCTGAATAGCTTCATCAACTGTTTTTCCGCTTACTTCTAACTCATTCATCTTCCAAAAAGACCTCGCTTCTTCTCTTCAGATGCCTTCTTTATTGTCTTCGACTCTTCAGACGCTTTTTGCAGCGTCTTGGACGGCTGCACTACAGGTGCTTTTTGAGCCGGTATTACTTTTTGAGCAGGTGCTGGCTTCGGAGCCGAAGGAGTTCTTAAGTAGCCCCAGCCGCCACTAACGAAATACTGGATCACAATGCCAATCACATTTGAAACTACCCAGTACAGAGCCAAGCCACTGGGGAAGGACAGAGTAAACAATCCAAACATTAATGGCATCATCGTTGTCGTCAGGTTGGTCATTGACCGCTGTCTTGGGTCCGTGGCTGGTGGCGTTACCATCTTCTGCTGCACCCACATTGAGCCACCGACCAATATAGCCAGGATGAGATTAGGGTCTGGTCGTGACAAGTGGAGCCAGAGAAACTGGTCATTCAACGGTATAGCATGGCCGATTGCAGCCCAAGAGTAAAGATGCTGTGATAATCTCAATAAGTTCTCGGGTGTAGCCGCTAAAGCCTGCATGATGGACTGGTATAGAGCTATCCAGATAGGTAACTGGATAAGCATAGGCCAAAGACAGCCCAAGGGGTTTATTCCAGCCTCCTTATACAGCTTCATCATCTCCTGCTGTAACTTCTGCTGGTTCTTGGCGTATTTCTTCTGAAGCTCCTGAATTTTTGGTTGCAGTGTTTGCATGGCCTTAGTAGATTGAGTCTGCCGTACAGTAAGTGGGAACAACGCTAGACGAACAACAACCGTGAGAACAATGATTGCCCACCCAAAGTTGCCACCCAAAACGTTAGTCAGGGCAATCAGACTATTGAGCACAGGCTCAAGGATTATAGTATTCCATATAGCAGCCATAATTAATTCTACTTAATATCGGAATAACAGAATTCCCAGACTTTTTCTCCGCTTTGCAAATCTATACCGTAGACACAGAGATTTCCTGCGTGTACATAGACCATGTTTTCTTCAACAAAGAGAGGGGCCATTACTGGATAACCAATGTGAATAGACTGCACTAAATTCCCTTTGTCGGAGTCAAGGACATATATATCACCCGCTTGGGAAGCTACTACGATAAGATTATTTGCCAGTACCGGTTTTGACACAATAGGTCCATCAGCAACAAATTGCCATAACTGTCTGCCAGTGCTGGCATCGATGGCGTAAACTTTATTGTCAAGACATCCCGCATAAACCATGCCATTCTTAACTATTGGAGTTGACCAGAACCAGTTACCCCCCTCAAAACTCCACTTCTCCTTACCGTTCGTTCTGTCAATAGCATACAAATGATTGTCAAAAGTACCGAGAAAGACATTGTCCCCAGAAATCGCTGGCGATGAAGCAATAGATGATGGTAACTCCATTTGCCAAAGCAGGCTGCCATCAGTGCTTGATACGGCAAAAAGCTTTCGGCCATAGTTGCTAACGTAGACAACGCCGCCTTCAACTACCGGAGATGTCCATATTTTACCGCCAGTGTCAAATTCCCATTTTTTCTCCCCGTAAACCGCATCTAAGGCATAGAGCTTACCATCAGAACTGCCTACATACAGAGTCTTATCAACCACTACCGGACTACCAACAATAGCACCCATGGATTTGACGCCACTTGGATATGTCCATTCACCCTTTGACCGTAACGGAACACCTTCGGTATAGCCGGGAGCGAGCCTATCTATGGCTACCAATTTGCCGCTGTCGCCGGCATAAATACCGACACAGAGGAGGTCCCCAACCACCGCCGGTGTGGCATAGATGCTTGCCCGTGGCGATGCTGGGGCACAAGCCGGACCGCATATTGCACCTGGAGCACCCACGCTGGGGACACTAAAAACCCATTCATTCTCGCCAGGAAAAGTTAGTTTTTGACTCCGTGCTGTGGGGTTGATGGCGAACACTCTGCCATCTATACCCCCGAAGTAAAGAACACCATCAGACGCAGCAAAACCCGACCACCCTTGAAATGTTGGCCCAGCACAACCAACAACAAGCAGGCTTAAAGCTGCAAGACAGAGTATCAGACTTAATCTCTGCGTTTTTGTTTTGAAAAAACTGGTCACCTAATTCACCATCAATGTAAAAAACTGAGAAATTATGGCACCGGGTCATAGCCACCGTCGGACCAGGGATGGCAACGCGCTAAACGTTTAGCTGCCAGCCAGCTTCCTTTGACAAGGCCATATTTCTGGATTGCCTCATAAGTATAATGAGAACAAGTAGGTTCAAATCGACAAGCAGGCGGGGTAACTTTTGATACCGTAGACTGATACAGCTTAATTAACTCCAGCACGAACCGCTTCATCTTTATTTATTAAATGAGCTCGTAACAGAAGCGTTTCCACTGACTTTCTGAGTTCGTGATAGTCAGCAGTAACTGCCGCTGGCCGAGCAATGAACACAATATCCCAGCCTGGTTTTACAGGTGTTATGCGAGAAATCTCTCTGAGCAAGCGCCGAATCCTATTGCGCACTACCGCCTTACCAATATTCTTAGTTACCGAAAATCCATAACGGCTAAACTCGCACTCGTTAGGCAACGCTTTCATAACTATGAGATTATTTACCCACGCTTTACCTGATCTGTAAACAGCCAAATACTGGGCTCTTTTTGTTAAAGCCCATCTCTTTGTCATGCTGCTATACTGGCGTCAATTGCCACCGCCCCTTAAGTCGCCGTGATTTTAATACCTTCTGCCCGCCACGAGTTGCCATCCTGGCTCGGAAGCCATGCTTACGTTTTCTTGCCTTTTTTTTAGGCTGGTATGTTCTTTTAGGCACTTTACTCTTTCCGAAAGCTAAGCTTTAGTTTCAGCTATCCGTTTAGGACTGATATGATCTGGAGCATAAGGCAATAAAGCTAGATAGCGAGCCCTCTTTATCGCTAATGCCAATCGTCGCTGGTGCTTGGCACAAACGCCTGTCCTACGACGTGGCTCGATTCTAGCCCGGTCAGAAACATAGCGGCGCAACTTGAAAGTGTCCTTATAGTCTATCCCACTCTTGTCAGCGCAAAAAGGACAAACTTTGGGCTTGAAAACGAAACGACGCCCCTTCTCTCTTACTTCCTTAATCCCCCCACCTTCCTCCATGCTCTAATCTATGCCTCCTTTTCCAATTTTAAATGATTAAAAAGGTAAATCTTCAGGCTCAACCTCTTCCTCCGCAGCTTCGACAGGAGCTTCCACTGGAGTTTCTTCCCCAGGTAGCGGCGCCACAGCTTGCCTGTCAAGGAACAGTACTCTATTAGCTGTCACCTCAACAGTAACTCGTTTCTGGCCATCTCGCCCTTCCCACGAGCGGGTCCGCAAACTGCCTTCAACATAAACTCGCTGCCCCTTAGTCAAAAACTGGTTGCAATTTTCAGCCTGTTTCTTCCAGGCAACTACCGTAAACCACTCTGTTTCCTGCCTACGCTCCCCTTCAGAAGTTGTGTACACTCGGCTAGTGGCAACACGGAAAGAGGTCACCGGATTACCATTCGCTGTAAAACGCATTTCTGGGTCGGTACCGACATTCCCAATAAGCATGATTTTGTTTAAACTCACCATAACCTACTCCTTACACCTTAATCCGCCAATCTTATTAGGAGATGACGTAGAATCTTCCCGGAAAGCCGAAAATTAGCTTCAAGCTCTTTGGTTACAGTCGGTTTCAAATTAAGCTTAGTCAGCACATAATTGCCTTCTGCAGACCGTTTAATAGGATAAGCCAGCTGTCTCCTACCCCACTGACTTACCTCACCTACAGTTCCACCGACCTTGTTGACCAGCTCGCTCAGTTTAGCCATGAAGTCAGGCATTTCTTCATCAGTCACGTCAGGACTGACTATGAGTACCAATTCGTAGTTAGACACTTATATTACCCTCGAAGCTCAAAAGTGTGGACATTATAGCATATCAAAGAAAATAGCGACAAGTTTATAAACAAAGCTGCGCGTCTCTTGCAATTTGGTCTCGTCTAGCTTATATTTTGCGGTACAGGGAAGTATTTTGGAAATCTGCATCATCGGTCTACCAAAAAGTGGTAAGACAACTATTTTCAATGTCTTGACCAAGGGAAAAGCTGACACCACAACTTATGCCACAACCACCTTGACCCCAAACATCGGAGTGTCAAAAGTGCCGGAACCTAGGTTGCAGGTTCTGGATAAAATATTCCATCCCAAGAAGGTGACGCCAGCTGAAGTCAAATATGTTGATATTGTCGGCATAGCTAAGGATTTCGGTAAGGGAGAGGGAATAAGTGGTCAGTTCCTGAACTATCTAAGCAACGCCGATGCGCTGATCCATGTTGTCCGAGCCTTTGAAGACGAAAACGTACCACATATAGACGGCACTATCAACCCAAAACGAGACATAGCTACAATGAACCTTGAGCTTGTCTTCTCCGATCTGGCAATAATTGAAAGGAGATTAAAGCGGCTGGAAGATTCTTTGAAGGGCGCTAAGCAGTCAGAACGAGACCCGTTATTGAAAGAACAAGCTTTGCTTCAAAGGATCAAGTCAGAATTAGAAAAAGATGTACCAATCTGGCAGCAAAGTCTAACCGGTGAGGAAATCAAAAACTTAGCCAATTATCAGTTTCTCACCGCCAAACCCATGCTGTTAGTTATCAACATCGGAGAGAACCAGTTAGCACTGAACTCGTCTTTTGAAGCTGAAATACGCTCAAACTACTCTCACACCCAATTTGAAGTAGTTGCCTTGTGTGGTAAGTTGGAAATGGAGTTGACTCAATTAGACGACGCTGATGGTGCAGAATTTAGAAAGGCTCTTGGCCTAACAGAGCCTGCAGTTGACTGCATCATCAGACTTTCCTATCAACTCTTGGGATTAATCTCCTTTTTTACCACCGTCTCTGATGAATTAAAAGCCTGGACAATTACCAAAGGAACGTCCGCCGTAAAGGCTGCTGGAAAAATCCATTCTGATATCGAAAAGGGCTTTATCCGGGCTGAAGTGGTGAATTTTCATGATTTAGATAGATGCGGCAGCCTGGCCGAAGCACGAAAACACGGCCTTCTAAGACTCGAAGGGAAGAATTACATAGTGCAAGATGGAGATATAATAACCTTTCTTTTCAATATTTAGGCAATGCAGTTCTAACCTGAAGTTGTTTGCGGGGAAAGCTGAAAGCGATGTTCCCCTATCTTCAAAGTCACTATTTTCTGGTATAATACGACCACCGAGACAATCTGAACAACAAGGAGAGGTATGCAGCAAGGGACAAGGACTATTGTTTGGTTTGATGAAGTAACCAAAGTTGACATTCCCCTGGTAGGTGGAAAAGGCGCTAACTTGGGTGAGATGGTTCACGCTCAGATCCCGGTCCCACCAGGTTTCATTGTAACTGCGAGCGCTTACTTCAAATTTCTTAATGGCGCTGGTCTAACAGACGAAGTCCGCCACGATCTCGAAGGATTAAACGTTAACGATAGCAGACGACTCCAAGAAGTATCCAAAGTTATTAAAGATAGAATTTCCAGCGCGCCTATGCCACCTGATATGGTAAAGGAAATGAAAGACGCGTATCGTAAATTAGGTCGAGGATTAGTAGCAGTCCGCTCTTCAGCTACAGCTGAAGATTTGCCGGAGGCTTCTTTCGCCGGGCAACAGCGCACCTTTCTCAATGTTCAAGGCGAAGATGAGGTAGTGGCAGCGATACAAGGCTGCTGGAGTTCCCTGTTTGAGCCTAGAGCAATATTCTATAGGGAGGAGCATGGTTTTGACCACTTCAAGGTCGGTATCGCAGTTCCGGTGCAAAAGATGATTCAATCGGAGGCATCCGGAGTCTTGTTCACCGTAGAGCCTTTGAGTAACGATACGACTAAAATACTTATCGAAGCTATTTTCGGACTGGGTGAAGCTATCGTATCGGGCGATGTCACACCTGACCAATATCTCTTGGATAAAAAAGAAATCAGAATCATCGATAAGAAAGTACATAAGCAAGAGTGGCAACTAGTGAAAAACACCAGTGTACCGTCAGGCGACCTCGAATCAAACATCAAGGTTCCCGTTCCACCATCAAAACAGAGCAGGCAAAAGCTAGCCGATAAAGATATTGTTGCCCTGGCTAAATTAGGAAAACTGATTGAAGACCTGTATCAGTTCCCCCAGGACATCGAGTGGGCAAAGCAAGGAACACAGCTCTTCATCCTTCAAACGCGGCCGGTGACTACTTTGAAGCCAAAAGAATACCACGAAGATTCTTCATAAGATAGAGGCTCAAGCAATTTTAACTGGCATTGCCGCCAGCCCGGGAATAGGCTGTTGGCCCGGTAAAAATTGTGCCCGTGGCTTCACAAATAGATAAAGTTAAAAACGGTGATGTTCTGGTTGCCGAAATGACAACGCCGGATTTTGTGCCAGCAATGAAGCGAGCCTCAGCCATAGTCACCGACCGTGGCGGTAGAACTGCTCATGCAGCTATTGTTAGCCGCGAATTGGGCATCCCTTGCGTGGTTGGCACAGAGGTTGCAACAAAAACTTTGAAAGACGGCCAGGAAATCACTGTAGACGGCTCCGGAGGAGAACGTATATGCTGGAAAAGTAGCCGAGCCGACAAAATCCGCCCCAACAGTTATTGCTCAAGAACGAATTAAAACCAAAACCAGAGTCTACGTAAATCTGGCGGAGCCGGAACTTGCTGAGGCGATAGCTTCACGTCATGTAGATGGTGTTGGCTTGCTTAGAGCCGAGTTTATGATAGCTCAGATTGGTGGACATCCCCGATACATGTTGCATGAGGGAAAAGGTGAGCAATTCATGGAAATGCTCGCCAGAGGCATTACCACTTTTACCAAAGCTTTCCACCCGAGGCCTGTGGTTTACCGAACCACTGATTTCAAAACTAACGAGTATAGAAACTTACGCGGCGGCGATAGGTATGAAGAATTCGAGGAAAATCCCATGATTGGGTATCGGGGCTGTTCGCGATACACCAGGGAACCCGAGGTTTTTAGGCTAGAAGTCGAGACGATCAAAAAAGTATGTCAGTCCTATGATAATTTATACGTCATGATTCCCTTTGTCCGTTTCGTAGACGAACTGGCCAGGATAAAAAGATTCTTCGTTGCCGAGGGGTTATACCAATTCCCCAATTTCAAATTGTGGATGATGGCTGAAGTGCCATCAAATGTCTTCCTTATAGACAAGTTCTTAGATGTTGGTATCGATGGTATCTCTATTGGCTCTAACGACCTAACACAGCTGATTTTGGGCATAGACCGAGACAACCCCAAGTTAGCACCGGAGTTTGATGAGAGAAACGATGCAGTACTCATAGCTTTAGAAAAACTCATTAGAGTTTCAGTTAGCAAAGGCGTCACCGCTTCAATTTGCGGTCAAGCACCTTCAGTCTACCCGGAACTTACTGAAAAACTGGTAAAATGGGGCATCACCTCAGTCTCGGTAAGCCCTGACATGATAGATGAAACAAGACGTATAATTGCTGCTGTTGAAGCGAAACTTGGCCAATCATAGCGTTGTAGCAAAGCAGGAGAGCAAAAACTTAAGTTTTGATGGTCAATCTTAACATTCGGCAGCGTATAGAGGAATCTGAAAATAGGCTTTCTCCTTATGCATCCAAAAGCAGGCTCAGTCGGGGCAGACTCAAATGGGAGGAACCTTGCTCATTACGAACAGATTTCCAGCGGGACCGCGACCGCATAATTTACTCCAATGCCTTCCGCCGCCTCAAACACAAGACTCAAGTCTTTATCGCCCCTTTGGGTGACCATTATGTAACAAGGCTGACACATACCTTAGAAGTCTCACAGATCGCGCGCACTATATCTAGAGCGCTTAACCTTAATGAGGATTTAACCGAGGCAATAGCTTTAGGACATGATTTAGGTCATACTCCATTCGGTCATGTGGGCGAGCAAGTTCTGAACGAGCTATTCCCCGGCGGATTCAAGCATAACGAGCAAAGTCTAAGGGTAGTCGATTTACTGGAAAAAGATGGACAAGGACTGAACCTGACCTGGGAAGTAAGAGATGGCATCCTGAATCATTCCAAGAGCGGAATTGAGATACTCGGGGAGGGATGGACAGGAGTTAGTACTATCGAAGGACAGGTAGTCAAGATGGCTGACATCGTTGCTTATGTCAACCACGATATTGCCGATGCCATAAGAGCTGGTGTAATATCTGAAAACGAACTGCCAGTTTCCGCAGTAAAACTACTCGGCAACACCACTGGCCGGCGAATTAACACGCTCGTATGTGATATAGTCAGTTATTCTTTGGCATCAACGGGTGATGCGAATTTGAAAAAGCCAATCATTGGAATGAGTGCCGACATTCTGGAAGTGACCAATAGCTTGCGTGAGTTTCTCTTTGACAAGGTGTATAATCCAAGCCTGGCTGGTAAAGACACTTCAAAAGCAAGAAAGGTAATACGCCTTCTGTACTCATATTTCCTGAAACACGAAGAGCAATTGCCCGAAGAATATGCATACCGTGATGATACTGTAGAGCGGAAGGTCACTGATTACATTGCCGGGATGACGGACCAGTATGCATTAAAGATGGCCAAAGAAATCAGACGCCAGAAGATATATCACAAGCTATCAGAACCTCGAAACATGCGATTGGGTTACTAAAATGAGCGTAATTGACGATGTAAAACAGAGACTGGATATCGTGCAAATTGTCTCTGAGTATGTGAAATTACAGAAATCGGGGCGAAATTATAAGTCCTCATGTCCATTCCATTCTGAAAAGAACCCCTCATTTTTTGTATTCCCCGAACGACAGAGCTGGCACTGTTTCGGTGCCTGCGGTACCGGTGGCGATATTTTTTCTTTCATCATGAAGAAAGAAGGCGTCGACTTTGCACAAGCTCTTCGCCTTTTAGCCAACAAAGCAGGTGTTCCCTTGGTTGCCCAGACAACCCCACAGAGGCAGGCTCAGAATAAAGAAAGGGAAAGATTATTTGAAATCAACGAAGCCGCCGCCGAATATTACCACCATGTGTTGTTGAATACCTCGAAGGGCAGAGATAGCAAGAGATTATGCAGCTCAAGCGAGGGCTATCGGCTGAGACAATAAAGAACTTCCAGCTAGGTTTCGCCCCAGATGGGTGGGACACTCTAAAGCAATACCTGAAGGGTAAAGGTTATGAGGAAGCAGAGTTGTTAGCTGCTGGCTTGCTGGTAGAGCGAGATGATAAGAACAACTACGACCGATTTCGCAATCGCTTAATATTCCCTATTCGGAACATCCAGGGTAAAGTTATAGGCTTTGGCGGTAGAGCATTAGACGATTCTTTACCTAAGTATCTCAACTCTCCACAAACACCGGTTTTCGATAAGAGCAGCAGCCTCTATGGGATTGACCGTGCCAAGACAGCCATCCGTCAAAAGACCAGGCAGTAATCGCAGAAGGCTACATGGATGTCCTGACAGCCCACCAGCACGGGTATGATAACGTAGTTGCCTCCATGGGAACAGCTATGACTGACAAACAGCTAGCTATTCTCAAAAGCTTGACCAGGAATTTAATACTGGCTCTTGATGCCGATGCTGCGGGAGAAGAAGCTGTCTCGCGAAGCGGCGAAATGGTTGATAAGATGCTGCCAGTACCACCATCGTTTTACGGATGGGTTAAATATGAAGATGCTCACAATGCTGAAGTGAAGATTCTTGTCTTGCCTCAAGGCAAAGACCCGGATGAGGTAATAATGGAAGATGCTTCACAGTGGCAAAAGTTGATAATGGATGCCAAACCGATGGTTGACTTTATTTTCGAAAGTCATGATGGCCAAAGTGGACCTGGCAAGTGCCAGGGACAAGTCTTCAGCCGTAGAGAGGCTTCTGCCACTACTTTTCGAGATGAAAGATCCACTGCGGCAAGCTCACTACGTGGAAAGGCTTGCCCGGTTATTGAAGATTGATGAGCACGTTCTTAGTGACGCCCTGAGAAAGTTCAAAGCTGATAAGAAAACGAAGAGCAACCACAGGCGTGAAAGCTTTCAAGCCTGTAGCCCCCACCATCACTTCATCCAGCCCCCTGGAGCAATATTGCTTAGCTTTATTGCTTCAGTATCCAGAGCTCAAGTCAGAAAGCACAGAACTATCGCCGGACCATTTCGAAAATACTGAAAACCGGGAGCTGTTTGCAAAATGGCAACAAAGTGATGACCTTGCCTCTCTTAGGGATAGCCTCGATAGTGCTCTTCAAGAGCATCTGGATAACCTCATGGCTAGAGCTCTTCCCGTCAATCATTACGGAAAATGAGTCAGTACGGCGTGAAACCATTAATGACTGTGTTATTCGTCTACAGGAAAGACGATTAAGGACCCTAGGAGTCCAAGAAACAAGAGCTTCTGGCTATTGAAGCTGAAATTGGCGGAACAGCAGCACAATTAGCTAAACTTGAAGAGCAAGGGCTGGAAATTACAAGCAGCTTCAAGAGGTCTTCATCAAGCAAAACCACCGCCGACGACCAGCAAAGAGTGATGGAGAATGACTTTAAATAGAGATGACGAGCTGCTGTCCTACTTCCCTAAGAAAGGCAAAAGGGAATTGAACGCTGAGGATATTCTTGATATTGATGGTGAACGACTTATGCAGCGGGACAATACCTGGGATACCTTGGGCAAATACGAGTCAGAAAAAGATAATGCCGGATCACCTTTCCATGGGAGAGCGAAGAGGCTCCCGAACTTGAATACGAATTGGCGGGCAAAGAGGAAAAAGAGGATAAGGCCCAACTTGACCTTGAGATAGAGCCAGTTGAGCACGAAACAATCGATGACCCGGTTCGTATGTATCTTCACGAGATCGGCAAGGTCTCACTTCTCACTGCGGATGATGAGAAGGCATTAGCCAGCAAAATAGAGGAGGCCAAATACCTAGAGAAGATTGAAGAGCTTTACCTTCAACGTCATGGCGAGTATCCGTCCATAGTTGATATAGTAATATATTTGATCCGCCATTTACTTGCATCGCGGCCACTAATAACCAGCCTTGTCAAATTACACAAGCTGACAGCTTCAGATAGTTTCCTTAAGAGCCTTCGTGACCCAAAGCTGCGTGAAGCCATTGATGGCAATGTCAGCCAGGAACTAGTGGAAGCTATAGCTAAGACCAGTGGACAAAAGTGCCCCAGGGATTGAACAGGGACTGACAGACCTTTCCACGGTAAGTCGACTGCTGCCGGCAGAATTGCGCAAGGTCATAGGAGAAAAAACTACCTGGAAACAATTAGAAGCCATGGTTGCCGAGCGTGTCAATCCCAAATTTCTCTCCCAGCTTCACACACATGCTCAGCAATTTAGAGCCCATTTCAACAGGGTAAAGAGAACAGCCAGGAAATCAGAAAGACACCTTACCGAAGCAAATCTACGCCTTGTGGTCAGCGTCGCCAAGAAATATGTAGGCCACGGGATGCCACTCCTTGACCTTATACAGGAAGGGAATATCGGGTTAGTTCGCGCAGTAGAGAAATTCGAATACAGAAAAGGCTATAAATTCAGCACCTATGCCACCTGGTGGATTAGGCAAGCGATTACACGAGCTATAGCTGACCAAGCTCGTACCATCCGTATCCCGGTGCATATGGTAGAGACCATCAATCGATTGTTGAAAGTCAACCGCCGCTTAGCTCAGGAATACGGTCGTGAACCAAGCTATGAGGAAATCGGTAAGGGCATGGAAATATCTTCAGATAGAGTAAGAGAAATCCTGAAGCTGTCTCAAATGCCCATATCTTTAGAAATGCCTATAGGTGAAGAAGAAGATAGTCACCTGGGCGACTTCATCGAGGACCGGGCCACCCCGCCGCCAGCCGACGCCGCCTCCCAAGAATTGCTCAAGGCACAACTAAACAAGATACTCTCTGAACTCACTGACAGAGAAAGAAGAGTCATATTGCTCAGATTCGGTTTAGAAGATGGGCGAGCCCGAACTTTGGAGGAAGTAGGCAAAGAGTTCAATGTGACGCGAGAGCGAATCCGCCAAATAGAGGCTAAAGCACTCCGAAAATTACGTCATCCCAGCCGAAGTCGAAAGCTTAAAGATTATCTGGAATAGCTCAAAGCAATATCTGTATTACCAGGAGGAACTAGATGAGACTAATTAAAGGATTAATTATGGCCATCGGCGTGATCGGAATTCTGGTCATTATCGCCATCATCACCGGCTTTTACCTTTACTCACTTTCTCCTTCGATTCGAGGAAGAGCCATACCGGTGGCGGTAACCGCCGATGCAGCTCAAAGTTTTGACGATAAACTCGAGTCTCTCGATACTCAAATCAAGGCAGCCGTTGAGGCTAGAGAAAAAAGAGAGGTCAACCTGGTAATAACTGAGAACGAAGCCAATTCTAAGCTGGTTCAAATGCTGGCCGAGGGTCAATTGCCATTGAAACGGATACTTATTAACTTCGGCGATGGCTACTTTCTGACCTACGCTGTAGTGGATGCACCCGTAATCGATGCTAAAACAGGCACAATTGGGCGAATAGAGATTACAGAAGGCAAGCCAAAAGTAGTAATAGACGAGTTCAATCTGGGTAAATTGCCTTTGCCTGAATCAGCGAAAGCAAGAGTTGAGCAGCTAGTGAACATTATGGTGAGCTTGCAACTAGCCGATGTACCTCTAGATATAACCAGCGTTCAAATCAAAGACCATCAGCTTACAGTTACCGGAACCACCAAAACCGGCGAGTAATAGGCCTGCTTATCGCCTCAACGTGTCCATCAAATTTTTCGGCAACCTTCCTGTGGCTGCCATTTTGGCCAGCTTTCGCATCTGGTAAAATTGATTGAGTAGTTGATTTACATCGCCGGGCGTAGTTCCACTGCCCTTTGCAATACGCCGCCGCCGGCTACCACCAATAATAGCCGGGTTACGGCGCTCTTCCGGGGTCATGGACAGTATGATAGCCTCAATTTTTCGCAATCTGGTCCTCGCCACCGCTTTGAGGAATGCTGGAGGCGAGCTTCGAAAAACCAGGTAGCAGTTCAACCAATTGAGTTAATGACCCCATCTTCTTAATCTGACGCAATTGAAGCAGAAAGTCCTCAAGATTGAGTTCTGCAGTGCGCATCTTTTTCTCAAGCTGCTTAGCGCGCTGCTCATCAAAAGCCTCCTCTGCCTTCTCAATGAGAGTAAGTACATCCCCCATACCTAAAATGCGAGAGGCTAAGCGGTCTGGGTAAAAGGGCTCAATAGCACTTGCTTTTTCCCCAGTGCCGATGAATTTCACCGGCACACCGGTGACAAACTTGATAGAAAGAGCTGCACCACCCCGAGCATCACCATCCATCTTAGTTAAAATAAGTCCGGTCAAACCAACATTCCTGTTGAACTCTTCAGCCGTGTTTACCGCGTCTTGACCGGTCATAGCATCAACTACCAATAGCACCTCCGAAGGGTGAATTTCAGCTTTCAACTGCGCCAGCTCCTTCATCATTGCTTCATCGATGTGTAAACGCCCTTGAGTATCAATAATCACCCAGGTAGCCCCCATTTCCTGGGCCTGCTTTAGAGAGCGGCGACAAATAGCCAACGGTCCCACCTTCGCATCATCGCTTGAAACCGGTATATCGAGCTGCTTGCCCAGCGTTACCAACTGGTCGATGGCAGCCGGACGTCGAGTGTCCGCAGCCACCAGTAAAGGACGTTGTCCAGTACTTTTAAGAAGAAGAGCCAGCTTGGCTGCTGTAGTTGTCTTTCCCGAACCCTGCAAACCGACAAGCATAACAATTGAGGGCGGGTGACCAGCAGCAATAAGGTGATTACGTTCTTTACCTAAGATATTTACGAGTTCTTCATTGACAATTTTTACTATTTGCTGAGCGGGAGTAAGGCTTTCCAATACTTTGGCAGTTAGAGCTCGCTCTTTCACGTTAGCCAGAAAACTCTTTACCACCTTAAAGTTAACATCTGCTTCCAGGAGAGCTAAGCGTATCTGCCGCAAAGCTTCGTCAATATCTTTCTCGCTAAGCCTCCCTTTACTGCCAAGGCTATTGAATACCTTGCTCAGCTTCTGTGTCAGAACTTCAAACATAAGCCACCCATAGCATTCTACCCATGGCCGTCCCTGCAGTCAATTATGATAAAATAGAGCTAGCCTGAAACGCAAAATCTTCGTCAATACGATATAAGAATGTTTGAAGCTTCACCTTTTAGCCTGAATATGTTTCAGCAGTGCCCGAGACAGTATAAATTTCAGTACATCGACCATCTTGGTGACATTTACAGAAAAGCACGGCCCTATTTCACCATGGGCGACCATGTCCATGCTACGCTCAAAGATTTCCTCTCTGTAGTCCCGGTTAGTGAACGAAATCCATTAAAACTCGAGGATTTGCTGCGAGAGAAATGGCGACGCAACCGCAAAGGGTTCAATGACAGAGAGGATGAGAAAAGATGGGGTGAAAAAGCCCTCAACCAACTGCGTTGGTTTGCTCAGAATGTAGATATATCGGTTACGCCCTTTATGATAGAAAATAATCACCGTGCTGAACTTACAGATAACATACTCTTGAAAGGCAGAATAGACCGAGTGGATAAGGAAGCCGATAGCAGCTTGCATATTATTGATTACAAGACCGGCAAGATGCCTGCTGAAATAAACCAGCTTCAACTCCATATTTATGCCCTTATTCTGTCAAGGAAACAGGACTTGCCGGTCAAGAGAGCTTCCTATCTTTATCTGGAAGTCGGTAAATTCCAAAGTATTGAGCTGACCGCTCAAGATCTAGCTCAAGCTACTTCCTATGTAATCGACATGGTTGATAGGATATGCAAGGAGAAGGAATACCCAGCTACCCCAAACATCTACTGCTGGAACTGCGATTTCCTTGAAATTTGTCCCAGTAAAGAAGAGGCATCCAAATTCGCCCCCAGAGAAGACGAATTAGATTTCTAATTACTAATACAGAAACATGATTCCTGTAAGACTTGCACTCAAAAACTTCATGTGCTACCGAGACAATGTGCCCCCGTTGTCTTTCGAAGGCATACACGTAGCCTGCCTTTGTGGCGATAACGGTAATGGTAAATCGGCAATTTTCGATGCTATAACCTGGGCGCTATGGGGCAAATCCCGGGCCAGGAACGATGATGACCTGATTCACTCAGGGCAATCCGAGATGGAGATTGAGCTGGAGTTTATCTCCGGTGAGCAGCAATATCGAGTTCTCCGCAAACACGCCAAGAAACCTAGCAAGGCCCGTGCCGGGCAAACTATCCTGGAACTTCAAATAGCTGGCAATGGAACTTTTAGACCTATTTCCGGTAATTCGCTGCTGGAAACCCAGCAGAAGATAATTGATATTTTGAATCTGGATTACGAGATGTTCAAGAATAGTGCCTTCCTCCGGCAAGGGCACGCTGACGAATTCAGCATAAAGCGTCCCGGGGAACGCAAAGAGATACTAGCCAATATTCTAGGCTTATCTCACTATGATGAACTGGAGAGTAGAGCCAAGGAGCAATCCAGTAAAAGAAGAACGGAAGCCGACAGACTTGAGATTGCCATTACCGATTTCGAACTCCAGCTGGCTAACAAGGCTAAGTATGAAGACGAAATTAGGAAGATACAGAGCGAAATTACCCAACTCGAAGAACAAAGCAAGTTTAAAGAGACGGCTATTTCCAGCCTGCGCAGCCAAAAAGCAGCTTTAGAGATTAAAAAGGAGCAATTATCAAATACCGAGGTTCACCTGAATGAAACTAAAAAGGAACTAGAACGTCGGGAGGCGAAAACCAAAGAATATCAAGCTAGAATAACGGAATATGAACTAGTTTTGGCGGAAAGAGCAGCTATAGAAAAGGGCTACTCTGAATTTAAGGATGTCAAAACACTTAATGACGAGTTTAACCAGAAATTAAGTCAGTTATTCGCATTGAGGGAACGCATAAGCAATTTAGACCAGGTTATCAAAAAGGCTGCTCAGGCACTTACTATTGAGCATAAAATAATTCAAGCCAAGTTTGCAGAGAGTGAAGCTAAATTTGCCAAAACGACCCGGCTAGAAGAATCACTAACGCTAGCTCGTAAGCATCTACTTGAACTGTCAAAGCAAGAGGAAATAGTATCCAAAAAACGAAAACAAACTCAGCAGACTGCTTCCCGAATCAGCTACCTGGAGTCTACCGATGGGCAATTAGCTGAGGAAATTGCAGGTTTGAATGAGAAGCTCAAGTTGCTCACGGGAGATGATGTCCGTTGCCCTTTGTGTGAGACCGAGCTTGGAATAGATGGCCGACATCAAATAGAAGCCAAGCTCACCTCTGAAGCGCAACAAAAAATCAAGACTCGGCAAAACAACAACGAGGAACTGAGCAAAAACCAGGCAAAACTCCAGGCGCTGGAAAACGAATTGATTGAACGAGAATCAGCACTGAACAAAGAGCGAACTACCCGGCACAGCCAGCTGAGTATTATTGAAAAAGAGCTTATTGAAGCCAGACAGGCGAGTAACGAGCTATCTCAAGAACGTGCTAAGCTAGCGGAACTTGAGCAGCTAATGGCAAAAAAGGATTATGCTGTTTATGAGCAGCAGACACTAGCTCAATTAGAAAATGAAGAGCGAAAGCTCGGATACAGTAAAGAAAGGCATGAGGAGATACAACAGCAACTGGCAGGACTACAAAAATACGAAAGCCTGAAGCAGGAGCTAGATGAAGCCATTAAAAATATTGACAAAGAAAAGTCTGCATTGGCCGAAGCTGAGGAAACTATTTCCAATCTAGAGGCAACAATAGTTGTAGATTTGAGGAAGCATGAAAATTTGAGTGCCGAGCTTCTTTCCCTCCCCAACATAATTGATAAGTTGATTAAAGAAGAAGAGGCCTACCAGGCTTCGCTTCAAAAAGAGCGACAGGTACGCGATAGTTTAGCTGCCTTGCAAGAAAGGTTGCGGCAGCTGGCCGAATTAGAAATAAGCAAGCGAGAAAAAACAAGGCTTCTACAAGAAGCTTTAAACGAGGAGGGCGTTTATAAGGAACTTGCCGAGGCTTTCAGTAAGAAAGGTATCCAGGCACTGCTTATCGAGCAAGCGCTCCCCGAAATTGAAATAGAGGCTAATCGCCTGCTGGCTAAGATAACCGACAATAGAATGTCGCTAAGGCTGGAGAGCCAGCGGGAAACCAGAAAGGGCGATACCATTGAGACCCTAGATATTAAAATCGCCGATGAACTGGGCACTCGCAACTATGAAATGTATAGCGGCGGAGAAGCCTTTCGCATAGACCTTGCCCTGCGTATTGCTCTTTCCATGTTACTGGTCAGACAAGCTGGTGCCTCACTTCCAATACTAATTATCGATGAAGGCTTCGGTACGCAGGATAGTTCAGCCAGGGAAAAACTCGTCGAAGCCATAAACTCTATCCAAGATGATTTCGAGAAGATAATCGTTATTACACATCTTGAAGAAATGAAAGACAAGTTCGAGACGCTCATCAATGTTACCAAGACAGCTAACGGCTCAATGATATCAATAAGCTGAAGGGTAACGCTTGAAGTTAATTCTTGAAGCCTGACACGTTTAGTCAGCTTACCGGGTTGTGCAAAAGGAGGTAAATAAAAGTATGGAAGTATTAAAGGAGGGCAAAGGGGAGCTTCTGGGCTGGCACGACCCCGACGAGGCTAGAGACTGGGTGCTTGAGAACAAGTCCCGCGAGCTGAAGGACAAAACAATGTCAGTCAAGGAAGCGGTATCAAGATTTGTCGATGATGGAGATTTCATCGCCAGCGGCGGTTTCGGGCACGTAAGAGTATCTATGGCCATTGTCTATGAAATTATCAGACAGAAGAAGCGCAACCTGGCTATGGCCGGTAAAACAGCTGTTCACGATATCGATATTCTGGTAGGTTCGGGTTGTGTAAATAGAGCAGAAGTAGCCTATTGCTTCGGTCATGAACTCAGAGGGCTATCCCCCGCCTCCAGGAGAATGGTAGAAAGCGGGCAATGTAAAGTGGTTGCCGAAACGAGCAATGCCGGATATCAATGGCGATTCCTGGCTGGTATGATGGGCATACCGTTCATACCAAGCCGCAATTTGCTGGGCACCGACACCGGCAGTTATAGCTCCTGTAAAGTGGTCAAAGACCCATTCAGTGGTAAGCCAATCAATCTAATCCCCGCGGCTTATCCAGATGTAGCTTTTATCCACGTCCACCGCTGCGACATCTATGGTAATGCTCAAATAGACGCCATCCTTGTGGAAGATTTCGAACTTTCCAGATGTGCACGACGGTTAATAATAACCACCGAAGAAATCATCGACAATGAAATCATCAGAAAAGAACCGTGGAAAACAGTCATACCGTTTCTGGTAGTAGATGCTGTGGTCGAAGTTCCCTACGGCTCACATCCCTGTGAAATGCCAGGCATATACTATTACGATGAGGAGCATATAGCTGAGTGGCTGAATCTTTCCAGAACTCAGGAAGGCGTGGATGCATATTTAAACAAATTCGTGTTCGGCGTCGATTCTTTCGATGATTATCTGAAGCTTTGCGGCGGCACAAAAAAGTTGAACTACCTGAAGAGGAGAGAATTTCTTAAAGAGCCAATGGTCGCTCCGTGGCGGAAATAGAACTAGAATTCCCGATGAAGGAGGAATTTTAAGAAATATGCTCAGAGAAGAGAGATATAATACTAGAGAGTTCTTAGCCTTTACTGGCGCCAGCTTACTGGAAGATAAGAAAACTGTCTTTGTGGGCACCGGATTCCCCATAATAGCCGCCATGTTAGCTCAAAAAACACACGCTCCCAAACTGGTTATAGTATTTGAAGCCGGAGGGCTGGGGCCTTTGCTGCCTGAATTACCTGTTTCGGTGGGTGAATCCAGAACCTTTTATAAAGCTGTAGCTGCTTCCAGCATGCACGATACTATGTCACTTTCGCAGGCAGGCTATATCGATTTTGGATTCCTGGGTGCGGCTCAGATGGATATGTATGGAAATATAAACACCACGGTTATAGGCGACCACGACCTGCCCAAGAGCCGCTTGCCCGGCAGCGGTGGTGCCAATGACGTAGCTTCTTTTGCACAAAGGTTAATTATCATTATTGCCAAACAATCAAAGAGGACATTCGTAGACAAGCTCGATTTCCTGACGACTCCCGGTTTCCTGAATGGACCGAATGCCAGAGAGAAAGCCGGGTTGCCTAAAGGCACAGGCCCTTATAGAGTCATCACGCAGTTAGGCATTTACGGCTTTGATGAGAAAACGAAAAGGCTCAGGTTAATCTCATTGCATCCCGGTGTCAGCGTTGACGAAGTGACGGAGAATAGTTCATTCGAAATTATATTACCAGCTAAAATTGGAGCCAGCCCCGAACCTGCAGACGAAGACTTAAGAATATTGCGCCAAGAAATAGACCCTGCAGGCATAGTGCTAGGAAAGTAGTCCTGGGCATAACGAAAATCTATTTATGTTTGTTTGACACACACAAGTGGCGAGAGATAACATATATCACTGTTCACCTTAAAAATAGAAGGTAGAGTAGAAAGGCCGAATAAATCCCCTGTGATTACAAAGATATATGAGATTAGATGGCATGGTCGGGGTGGGCAGGGAGCCGTAACAGCCGCCAAGATAATAGCTCAGGCAGCATACTTCAAAGGATATCAAGGTGTAACCGCGGCACCATCTTTTGGCGCCGAAAGAAGAGGCGTACCTGTAAGCGCATTGACCCGGATTTCTGCAGAAGCCATAGCGGTAGTCTCGCAAGTAGAGAATCCAAGTGCTGTTGTGGTTCTGGATCAGTCTCTGCTTAAATACCAGGAGGTGATAAGCGGCCTAAGCAGTGATGGATGGCTGGTGGTTAACTCCTGGCTGCATCCCAAGGAGCTAAAAGTCCAGGGCGACTTTAACATCGCCGCCGCCGATGCCACCAAAGTCTGCCGGGAATTAGGGCTTATGGTCGGCGGGCTGCCAATGGTGAATACTGCTATGTTAGGGGCTTTAGCCTGTGCCACCCAAATAGTGGACATGCCTAGCATTGAAAAGGTAATAAGAGAAAGATTTTCTAATAACGCCGTAGACATTAACCTGGCGGCTATAAAAAAAACCTATGAGATAACTAAACTGGACAGAAAAAGATAAAACCATGGGAACCAGAGATTGCAAACATATCTGCGATGAGTCATCACCGGCTATCGGCGAAGCTGGCAAGACAGGTGAATGGCGCAGCCTGATGCCGGTAGTACATCATAACAAGTGTACTCCAGCCAGGCAAAAGAAACCATCATGCTTTCTCTGTTGGATGTACTGCCCGGATGCCGTCATCCAGAAGACCATACCTATCAATATAAATATGGATTACTGTAAGGGCTGCGGAATATGCAGTCAGGTGTGCCCGGTACAGGCAATAACTATGGTGTAACCAACACCAACGACGAGAGTGAGCGGTTCTTTGACCGGAAAAGAAAACAAGGTAAATATTAGGTTGCTGGACGGTAATCAGGCTGCCGCCGAGGGAGCCAAACTCAGTCGTATACAGGTTATTGCTGCCTACCCCATTACGCCTCAAACACCACTTACTGAAGCACTTTCTGAATTTGTGGAGAGAGGCGACCTCAAGGCAGAATACGTCGCCGTCGAGAGCGAGCATAGCGCCATGGCGGTATGTACCTCGGCCTCTCTGGTAGGAGCCAGAACCTTCACGGCAACGAGTGCCCATGGTTTAGCCTACATGCACGAAATGCTGCATTGGGCGGCTGGAGCACGCCTTCCCGTCGTGCTCGCCTGCGTTAACCGCGCCATCGGCGCGCCCTGGAATATACTCAACGACCAGCAGGACTCTATATCTCAGCGTGATACCGGTTGGATACAGATATACGCTCGAAATAATCAGGAAATTCTGGATACTATTATCCAGGCTTATAAGATCGCCGAAACAGTATATGTGCCCGTTATGGTCTGTTTCGACGGCTACGTCCTGTCTCATACCGAAATGCCAGTGGAAATACCATCACAAGATGAGGTGGATAAATTCCTGCCTTCGTATAAACCGCACACTACACTGGACCCCGCCAATCCCAAGAATTATAACCTGGTAACCCTCGCCGACCCCAGAGTTAATGCTGAGGGTGTCCTCTGCCACGGCTATATGGAGCTGAGATATCTTCTTCAGGAAACGTTACAAAACTCGGCAGAAACGATAATACAAGTAGGACAGGAGTTTGGTAAATTGTTTGGCAGGAACTACGCCAACGTGTTCTGGGAAGATGACGTGGACGATGCCGATACAGTCATTGTTGCCATGGGTAGCCTAGCAATGGAAGCAAAAATGGCGGCAGAAATGCTCCGAGAAGAAGGCCATAAGGTCGGTTTGCTGGGCTTGAGAGTATTCAGACCGTTTCCTAAAGCCGCTTTGGCAAAGGCACTGGAGAAGGCTCGCCTGATTGTGGTTTTCGACAAGAATATCAGCTATGGCTCCGAGGGAGCTACCTGCTCAGAAATCAAGTCAGCTTTGTACGGGAGCAAGACAAACGCAGCCATACGAAACTTCATCGTCGGACTGGGCGGACGAGATGTCAAAGCTAGAGAGCTGGCGGATGCAGTAAGAAAAGCGCTAACCTCCTTGAAAACAGGCGATTTGAATATCGAATACCCTGAATGGATATGCTACATTTGAGAGGTATTCATATTTTGAAAGTTAATGCCGTCAACCTAACTGAAACAGAATACGCGCTGCCAGGCAATAGAACATGCCCGGGCTGTGCCTTAGCTCTAGCCTATCGCCACATTCTGAAGGCATTAGATGGACAGGTCATTGTCACGGTGCCAGCCAGCTGCCTCACCGTATTGCACGGCATGTATCCAATCACATCGGTTAATGTCCCCTGCGTTAATACGCCATTCGCCTCCACCGGCGCATCAGCAACCGGACTGGTTGCTGGATTGAGGGCTACAGGCAGAAAGGGATTAACCGTACTGGCCATGGCCGGCGATGGCGGCACACATGATATAGGAATACAGTCGTTGAGCGGAGCTGCGGAAAGGCAGGAGGATTTCATCTACATCTGTTATGACAACGAAGGTTATATGAATACCGGTAATCAGCGCTCAGGCTCCACACCACTGGGTGCTATCACAGGTACTACACCTATCCTGGGCAAGCGACAGAACCCGAAGGACATAGCTGCCATAATGGAAGCTCATTGCCTGCCGTATATCGCCACTGCCAATGCCTCTTATCCCCTAGACCTTTATGAAAAAGTCAGAAAAGCCAGGGAGATAAAAGGCACCAGGTTCATTCATGTGTTTACGCCCTGCGCTCCCGGATGGCAATTTCCCTACAGCGACACCGTCAAAATCGGCCAGCTGGCAGTAGAAACAGGGCTGGTTGTGCTCTATGAGATTCAAGGCGGCATCTTTTAGCCTCACTTCGGCCAGTGCATCCCTCGCCCGTAAAGGTAAGCTAAAGCCGGTAAGAGAATACCTGGCCGTTCAAGGTAGGTTCAAAGACATTACCGAAGAGCAAATAGCCCAATTGCAGGAGTGGGTAAACGCCAGATGGCAATGCTACCTTGAACGGACGGGTAACTCGCAGTCTTTTACCGATACCACGGAGTCAGCATCCTAAGACATCTTTGACCGATTGGACCCTATTCATCGGCCCAGAATGAATAATGCGCTGAATAGTGGGTCACCTGTGGGTAAGTAATCCCTAGAAAAAACCGCTCTAAACCATAAGTCAGGATGGCAGATTCGCTATGAGAATAGTATAATTATCATGTATTATGTCTGCAGATAAATGGATGTTGTTTAAATGCGCCAAGGCGATTTACCTAAGCTTTCCTTGTTTCCGTTGACGACCGAATGTTGACAATCACGGTCACCTTCACATTGGTGGCTGTGACTGTGTTGAGCTGGCTAATAAATTCGGCACTCCACTCTATGTTTTTGATGAGGATACCCTCCGCTCCAAGTGCCGGGAGTTCAAGACGGAGTTCACCAAGGCGTTATTCAGACACAATCATTTTATATGCCTCAAAAGCTTTCCTGAACTCGGGCTTTAGCTACAATCCTCAAAGAGGAAGGCCTGGGACTCGATGTCGTTTCCGGCGGAGAGCTGAGTCTGGCTCAATCAGTGGACTTCCCCAGGGAAAAGGTGCATTTCAACGGCAACAATAAGACTGCTGATGAGCTGAAGCTAGCTCTGGATTGGGGAATCGGGCGAATTGTAGTCGATAACTTCGATGAGCTGGAGCTACTTAATGCATTGGCTCACGAGACGGGAGTTATACAGAACATCTTGCTCCGTCTTACGCCGGGAGTTGACCCCCATACCCATCGCCATACTACGACAGGCATACTGGATAGCAAATTCGGCTTTCCGCTGGCTAATGGGCAGGCAGAAAAAGCCGTGGCCAAAGCTATATCGTCGTCTAACCTTAATCTCGTTGGCCTCCATTTTCATCTCGGCTCACCGATACCCGATACCTCTCCTTATCAGACAGCCATAAGCCTCATCCTTAATTTTGCCAGGGAGATGAAAGCCAAGCATGATTTTCGTCTCGATGAACTCAGCCCCGGCGGCGGCTTTGCTGTCCGATATACTGCAGACCAACAAACACCAAGCATAGCTGATTATGCTGAAGCTATAACTGCCAGAATTACTAGGTCTAGCCAACGAGCTCGGATTAACGCGCCCGAAGCTAATTATTGAACCAGGGAGAGCCATTGTGGCACAGGCTGGCGTGGCATTGTATACAGTTGGTTCGATAAAAGAGATACCCGGCGTGCGGAGATACGTCTGCGTGGACGGCGGCATGGGAGATAATATCCGCCCGGCACTTTACGAAGCGAGATATGAAGTTCTAGTAGCCAACAAAGTTGGCGATAATGAGTCGACAAAAGTTACCATCGCTGGCAAATATTGTGAGTCAGGCGATATTTTAGCCAGAGACGTGAGCCTGGCTTCCGTATCAGCCGGAGATATCATCGCTATCCCGGTCAGCGGTGCTTATTCAATTCCTATGTCGAGCAACTATAATATGGTCCCCAGGCCGGCCATTGCCATGGTCAAAAACGGCAAGGCTCGCCTCATCCGGAAGCGCGAAACCTATAAGGACCTGATGAGATTGGATGTAATTTAGAAAATATGTGGCAAACCATTGGTCAACCTGAAGCTTTAGCTTTACTTAAACATAGCCTTCAAACCGGAAGTCTGGCTCATGCTTACCTTTTTGTGGGAGCGCCCCATATAGGTAAGATGACATTAGCTCTGGACTTAGCCCGAACCGTGAACTGCCAGGGAAGCGAGCCGCCATGTGGTCAATGTCAATCCTGCAAGAGAATCACTGACGGTAAGCATGCTGATATTCGAATCATAAGCTTGAACTCAGCCAAAGACTCCGGAGACACAAAAGCACGAGTTGAGATCAGTATCGATGACATTAGAGAGCTTCAACACAATGCCAGCTTGCCGCCATTTGAGGGTAAATATAAAGTATTTATTATTGATGGCGCTGAATACTTATCTACCGAGGCGGCAAATTGCTTGCTCAAGACAATAGAAGAGCCACCGCCTCAGGTAATTATACTTCTTCTGACCACGGAAGAGCCGCGACTGCTGCCCACGGTTGTATCGCGCTGCCAACGTATAGAACTAAAGCCACTGCCAAGTGATGAAATCGAGAAGATGCTCATAGAATCATACGGAATTGACTGTGATAAGGCCAGACTCTTAGCCCGATTGTCTCACGGCTGCTTTGGCTGGGCATTAAGCGTTTCAATTGACGACAGTTATCTAGCGCAGCGGAATCAAAGACTAACCGAGATGTTTTCCCTGCTAACCGCTGGCTGGGAAGAGCGCTTCAATTATGCGGCTAAGCTGGCCAATGACCGTAAATCCGCTGAAGAGATAATAAAACTCTGGCTGGGCTGGTGGCGTGATGTGATGTTGACCAAATGCGGATGCAAACAAGCCGTCACCAATATCGATTATATACCTGTACTTGAGAAATGGGATGAGGTACTTAGTTTATCGGAGGTCAGGGATTTCATCGATAGCCTGCAAAAATCGCTAAATCAAATCGCCATAAATGCTAACTTACGCTTAGTGTTTGAAATACTTATGCTTAATATACCTAGAAAGGAGAGGGCACCGGGTCAGGCAACGTCACCCATGCCCATAAATTAATAATGTCAGAAATAGTTGGAGTTCGTTTACAGTCGGCTGGCAAAGTCTACTACTTTGAAGCCGCAGATATCCCCCTGGAAATAGATGATGACGTGGTGGTTGAGACCAGCCGTGGCCATGAACTCGGCAAAGTGGTCATTTCCCCAAAACAAGTCATTCACAGTGAAATAACCGAGCCGTTAAAACCGGTTATCCGTAAAGCACTGGCCGAAGATATAGAAAGAGCTAACCGGCAACAAGAACGGGCAAAGAACGCCATAGCCAAATGTCGAGAGCTAATAGAAAAACTCAACCTGCCAATGAAACCGATATGGGCTCAGTACAATTTAGATGGAAGCCATCTCACCATCTTCTTCAGTGCTGAAAAAAGGGTCGATTTCCGCGAGCTTGTTCGGGAGTTGAGCCGCAGTCTCAAGACACGCGTCGAACTAAGACAGGTTGGAGCCAGAGACGAGGCAAAGTTAGTCGGCGGCTTAGGTAAATGTGGCTGCCCGCTATGCTGTACCACCTTCCTCAGCGAGTTTGCGCCGGTTTCCATCAAGATGGCAAAGGAGCAGGACATAACACTCAACCCAATGAAAACGTCTGGCATCTGCGGTCGACTCCTCTGCTGTCTGGGCTATGAATATGAGCAATACCGGACGATGAAAGAAAAAATGCCCGCATTGCGACAAGAAGTATCTACAGCCTTGGGCAATGCCAAAGTTGTTAGCTGTAATCCGATAAAAGAAACAGTAACGGTAGAATTAGAAACAGGAAGTACCGTAGAATTACCTCTTGGCCAAATAAGCTGGCAAACAAAACCGGAAGGTGATAGCCAGCAAACAAAGACCCAAGTTCACTGAGGTACGTACTTCTGCCACTCAGTACGAACACGGAGGTACTGGAAAGGCACGTAGAATCCGTCACTATGTGGTTGTCTCGGTTGGCGAAGGAGTGGCATCCCAGCCTCGACTGGTGTTCGGCCGGCCTTGCGGCGGTTACAAGGTATGCAGGCACTTACCACATTTTCCCAGCTATGTTCGCCACCGCGCCGCCGCGGTGTAACATGGTCTAGAGTTAGTTCCTTGCCTTCCCGACCACAGTACTGACAAACATACTGGTCACGATTGAAAACCTCAAGCTTGGTCAACTTCCGCTGCTGCCGCGGGCGCTTGATGAAATAACCCAGTCTAATCACCGAAGGGATATCGAAAACGCCATCGATAGAATGGAGATTTCCCCGCCCATTCTCCAAAACCTCAGCCTTGCCACGAAACAGCAAAATTATAGCTCGGCGCACTCTGCATATGTTAAGTGGCTCATAATTTTGATTAAGCACTAGGACCGGTGAATTTACCACGATTCTTCCCTGAGCAATTTTTGGGTTATTTTAGCAAGAAAATCTATGGCCTACAAATACGTGAAGACTAGCGACCTCGCCGTGAGTATCGTTGCTGAGACTTGGTTTCACGAGCTCGTGGGGCTTTTGTATCACCTCGATAATCAGGTGCATTGATATTCAAGACAAGACTGAGGCTGGGGTCAACCATACGAGAACTGATGCGTCTCTCAATCTCATCTAAGGAAAGACAGGTAGTAATCACTGTGGCTAACCTGGCATTATAGCGATAATTTATTAGCTGATAGAGCTTTTCCTGAGCCCACGGCGTGGCTGCCTGCTCACCAAAATCATCGAGTATAAGCACCGAAGCCTTCTTAATTTTCTCAAAGAGCTCATCATAGGAAACTCTGCTCTCCGGGTTAAAAGTGGAGCGCAAATAATCGAGGAGGTCAGTAACCACGATGAACAAGACTGATTTACCCTCTCGGCGCAGATGATTGGCAATGGCAGCCGCCAAGTGTGTTTTGCCACAACCATTGATACCCATTAAAACCAACCAGCCTTCCGGAGCTTTAGCAAAATTGACGGCATTGCGGTGGGCTTGCTCCAGACTCTGGCGCTCCTCAGGCGAGAGATTTAGCGATTTGTAATCGAAATTGTTGAAGGCCTTTTTACTTAATGCCTCTAACTCTATGCTACTGAGGTGTTCCAAAGTCAGCGTCGACTTCCCTTGAATTACACATATAGTGCATAGCTCAGAGTCAGCTAGATGACCTCGCAAACTCTCGTCAAACTCTTCAATCGGCACATCGGTAGTGATAACTGTGGGTAAGCGGACATTGAAACGGTGGTTGAGCAACTGCTCCAACTTTCCTTTAGCCCAAGGGGTAGTAGCTGCCATAGTCAAATCATCCAAGATTAAAAGCGGTGCATTTTTCACGCGCTCGAACATTTCATCATGAGCAATGTCACTGCTGGGACTAAAAGCACTCCGCAGGTGGTCCAAGAGGTCAGCAGCACCTATGTAAAAAGCTGGCTGACCCAGGCTCAGCCGGTAATTGGCGATGGCGCAGCCTAGATGTGTTTTTCCACAACCGCTTGGGCTGACTAAGATTAACCATCCCTTCGGCTCGTTAGCAAAAGCTCGGGCGGCTTCATAAGCACGTGTGAAATTTTGTTGTAATATGGCTTCGTCGTGTCTACCAGCCGGCAAGAGGTTATCGAAGGTCAGCCGAGACAAAGCCCCAAGATTACTATACCGTTGAAGCTGAGCCAGCTTCTCCTTTTTCAACTCTCGATGGCTGCATCGGCATGGCACGACCCGACTGAAATCAGGATGTCCCGAAGCTGATAGAGGATGTACAAAACCAGCTCCGTTACATATCGGGCAAGCTGAGCCAGGTGAGTTTTCTTGTCCCGGCTCACCGCTTGACCATGTGTCCGTACTTGCCTCTGATGTATTTTTCGCGGTCGTCCTCTTTTTTAAAATCTCTCCCAAGCTTTCCATCATCCTTACCTTCTATAGCCCATCGTTCCAAAATACGCGCGATATATTTCCAGTTACGCTTATTTAAGCCAACAGCCTCCTTGAAAGCACTCTCAATCCACTCTGCCGGATAAAGTTTCTCAGCCTCCTGAAGTTGCTCGGCAATCATGGGCGTGAGCATGCCGATATTTTGTTCATAAAGGCTGAAAATGTCCGGATGTGGCGTGGTTGCCATCACCTCATCCTTCTTAGGCATCAGAACTACCTGCGGAAGCTTGCCTTGCTGAATTTTACTAATAGCCTCCCTCGCAGCTTCACTATTAATGAAATAGGCATCTTCAGGCTGCCCATCTCGGTCAATACTCAGGTGCAGCATAGCGCCATGCTGCACGGCTTGGCCCAGTGCTTGACGAAGTACCTCGTCTTTGGGCTCGGCTCCTCCCTCTATGCCGCCCATAAGTATGGGGTCAGA
>CAVSBU010000009.1:0-55854 GCA_963726215.1 uncultured Chloroflexia bacterium | reverse complement strand
AAATTTCGTCATCATGTTTAGAAAGGGACAAGCAGATGCTGCAGAGCCGGGATAAGTTGTTTCTTACAAAACACGAGTTCGGAATCTGTCCAATACGGCCTACCACAGCTTCAAGATTTCATCTGAGCCCGGCGGGAAGGGAACCGTGATTACCGTCGAAGCTACACCCTAGACAAGCTACCACTGAAACACCTGCCGAAGACTGCAATTTTCTAAGTATACCCGCCCACAAATGACCCTGCCATAGCGGTCACTCGAAGGCGAGTGACACGTATATAATTAAGCTTACGTTGCCAGTTCAGACGTGCAATAGGCGCATTTCCTGGCTTTTACGGGCACCTGAGATAGGCAGTAGGGGCATTCCTTTGTGGTCGGCGCCACCGGCGCGGCTCCTTCTTTGGTCTCAAGCCTGCTGCGAGCGTGAACGAAGGCACGTATCAAAAAGAACAATACTACGGCAACTATCAGAAAGCTTACTATGGTATTAATGAACAAGCCGTAGTTGATGGTAACAGCACCGGCTGCCTGAGCATCAGCCAGTGAAGCGTATGGACCTGGTGTCGTGCCTGCCTTTAAAACTGCAAAAAGGTTTGTAAAATCTACGTTGCCCAGCACCAGACCTATAGGCGGCATAATGATATCCTTAACAATCGAGGTCACAAGAGTGCCGAAGGCAGCACCAATTATGATACCCACCGCCATGTCCAGTACGTTGCCGCGCATAATGAAATCACGGAAGTCTTTTAGCACTGCCCCATCCTCCTTTCTTAATGAAAAAGCCCATATGTTTAAGCCCGCTAGCCGAGCGGCTTTGCGGCTTCCTGGCTGCAGAACCTGATGACCTCGGCGAAATTGCTGATTCGCACCAGGTTGTTCGTCTCGGAGAAGCCGTCATAGGTGAGGCTTATCCAGGGTTTTTGATAAGCTGTGCTCAGCTTCTCGGCAAAAGCAGCCACAATACCACCGGGCATGCAGCCATGGGGCATCACCGATATGATGCCGGCGAACTTCGGGTTCTCCAGCCAGTGGACGGCGCTGCCGATGCTGAGTACCGCCTCGCTGCCGCACTTCGGTGACAGATACCGGCTTGTCAGCTTCAGTAGTTCGGCGGTCGAAAGTTCCTTACCGTCGACTGAACCATTGAAATGTGCCGCCACCGAATGTTCGTCGTGCTCCTGTATCCGCTTCCTTATGTAGCTGTTCACCATCTTCTTGAATTTCTTGTCCTTTACGGCATCTTCCAGGTTCCGGTATGAGGTGTACTTTATCCACTCTCCCATGGGAGCCACGACGACCTCGAGACCGGCAGCCTCGCAGGCTCGAACCAGGTTGCTGTTGCTGAACTTATTGGAGCGGAGGTATATCTCGCCGTTAATGCCGACCAACGGCCTTCGGGGCAGGTCGGGGTCAATGAGAGCCTTGAATTCCATAGCTGCCTGCCGCAGAACATCGTCGAAAGCTTCTTTTTTCCGAACGCAGCTCTGCAATCCGGCTTAAGATATTCATCAAACAACTCATCGGCTGCCCCGGCCTGCCTTTCATAAGGGCGGGTGCGCCAGAGAAGCTTCTCCAGGCAGTCCACAGCCACGATTCCCCTCCAGGCCAGCCGTTCGAAGCCGGGGCCTAAACCCAAATCACGATAGGCATTATTCGATACCGTGCTGCGTACCGCCAGGTCAAAGCCGATATCTCTGAGCAACCGGTTCTGTTCAATAGCGTATTTGCCCAGGCGGCAGGGACCGTACGAACCCGCCATAAACCCCTCGATGTCTCTGGCATCGGCACCATTCTCGTAGTAATACCGCATGAAGTCGCCCAGGGTAACGCGGTAAGGCAGGCATTCGGCTCCGGTTGTCACCTGATTGCTATATAAAATGATTACGCTCATCCGGTTCGGGTAGAATGATGACCCTGGCACCGTTAGGCTTCCATAGCCGCGGCAATGGCTTCAACATACGGCGCCATTCTCGGAATGAGAATTGTTTTCTGCGAACTTACGGTAGCAAACGTTCCCCGGTAGATGTCCTGGCGACGGACCTTACGCTGTTTGGCAGAGCGGGAGAAACCGGTAATCGTGTCCACAAAGGCTTCGAGGCGGGTGACGATGCCGGCTTCGGCGGCATGCTCATCTATTTCCAGCTGCCCCAACGGCTTGCCGCCCATTATATCTTCCACGATTTTGGTTATGAACGAGTTGGGGCCGCAGCCGAAATTCGTCAGTACCAGCCCGTATAGCTGCGGGTCCGACTCTGTTATAGCAGCCCCGGCTATGTGCTTGCTTTCATAGAGCCAGTACGGCCGGTCTGAGTATTTCCTGGGGTTTACCGAGTCCAGGGGCAGGAAATCAAGCGGTATCGGCACCACGCCGAGCTGGGCAAGCTTTTCAGCTATGCCCAAATTCGCTCCTGAGTCCTGTGACAGGTAAGACCTGGCAAAGAGCACCACTCCCAATTTGTCGCTGTCACGCAGTTGCCTGAGCAGCTTCTTACCAGCCCGTTGCCTGTCCCTTTCAAACTTCTGCTGCGCCTCGATGCCGGCCAGCGCTGCCTTCCTGCCACTGCTCTTGCTGAACCCCATCTTCGCGGCAACATCAGCAAGATTATTTATGACCTCGTCATCGCCGCGGCTGAAATCGAGCACCGGTATCAAAAGTCGCTGTTGCAGGTCAAGCGATTCGCGTATTATAAACGGCGACGCCTGAACCAGCGGACAGGTGTACTTCTGGTTCTCATCACCCTCCTTCATGCCCAGTCGGATAGCACAGGGATAAAGAATGTAATCCACGTCCGATAGACTTGCCGCATGACCGTGAAGCAGTTTAAGCGGGAAGCAACTGTCGCTATAGCTCAGCTCGACGGCTCTCTCGATTGTCTCTTTAGTGGTGCTGCTGGAAAGGACAACCCTGGCACCAAGAGCATTCAAAAAACCGATGAGTAACGGTGCGTAGTCGTAAGTAAACAGCGCCCGAGGAACTCCTACCGACGGCCCAGTGCCGGAGCCATCCTTGTATTCCCGGAATAACAATCTCTCCCGTTCATCGAAGGATGTTGCCACCTTTCCCGCGCTAATGGTGCTGTCGTAGCGGTCGCATCTGCTGCCGTAGAACGTAGATTTCTCGCTCGGTACCTGCATTCGAGTTATAGTGCAGTTGTTGTCGCATCGCTTGCAGACAAACGTGGACAGGCTCGGCTCACTGCCGATGATTTCCTGGAAACCTCGAAACTTTGACTCCTCGCCGGACATTTTTTCTTTTGCCAGAAGTGCAGCACCTATGGCGCCGCTGATTTCCTTATGTTCCGCCACTGTCAGTTTCTTGCCCTTAAGCTGCTCGCGGAACGCAGACACAACAGCGTGGTTATAGAACACCGCCCCGGTGAGAATAACCTTGTTGCCCAGCCTCCTGTTTCCGACCACCTTGGAAAGGTAGTTCTTGGCTATGGAATTAGCCAGGCTGGCAGTTATCACCGGCAGTGGTACGCCCTCCTGCTGGGCCGAGGTAACCGCCTGGCCCATAAAGGCGGCACATCTCGTCCCCAGGTCGATAGTGTAAGGTGCCTGGAACGCCAGATTGGCGAAATCACCGTTGCTGACGGAAACGCTGAGCATCTCAGCAAGCTCATCAATAAAGCTACCCGTTCCCGCGGCACATGCCTTGTTCATCTGGTAGTCAACCACGACGCCGTTCCTTTTGATGACCAGCTTGGAGTCCTGGCCTCCTATCTCGATTATGTCAGCATCGGCATCGATTTCGGCGGCAGCCCTGGTCTGTGCCGTAATCTCATTTTTGATGAGGTCGGCGCCGATGAAGCTGCCGACCAGATATCTGCCGGAACCGGTAACGCCGACGCCGGCTATTTTTACCTTATCCGCGCCGTAGCGAAGCAGGTTTCTGAAGACTTCTTTGACGGCATCGATAGGTCGGCCGGCAGTCATCAGGTAATGTTTTGCCAGCACATTTTGCCCGCTTCATCCATTATCACCGCCTTGGTGCTGGTGGAACCGACATCGACTCCCAGGTATCCGGTGCACGGCTTCTTTACATTCAGGTCTGCCCTAACTTCGTCAAGAGATGCCACTTCCAGAGCGGGCATCTGATAATAGCGCTGACTGGCACTCGCTTCCAGCAGGGCGATGGAGTTCGGCCGTTTACCTTTAGAAAGCAGTGCGGCGCCGATGGCACCGAGATGCATGTAATTTTCAGGGATGAGCACACTTGTAGCATGCCCATTTCTAGCTGAAAGCACGTCTTCCAGTGCTTTCACTATGGCGCGGTTGGAAGCCACGCCGCCAACGAAATAAACGGGCTCCCGAAAAGTGCCTTTCTTGATGGAGGTGACCATCCGGGCAACGCTTTCGCACAGCGCATACAGCATCGACTCCACGGGAACGCCTTTTTGCTGCAGGTGAATGAGGTCTGTCTTGGCAAATACGCTACACCTGGCGGCTATCCTGGGAGCGGTGCTATCGCATTTCAACGCCAGGTCGGATAATTCGTCCATGCTGATGCCGAGCCGGTATGCCTGCTGCTCCATGAACCGTCCGGTGCCGGCGGCACAGAGCGGATTAGACGCCAGCTTCCACGGTTTTCTTAACCCATCCTCCAGCTCAATGACCAGCGAGCTCTGGCCGCCTATCTGTATGATTGTCATGGCATCAGGATGGTAATGAAGCAGACCAGCGGCGGTGGATAGCGGGCTGCCGTACTCCGCCCAGTTGAGCTCTTTGGGTATAACAGTCCTTCCGGAGCCCGATACTCCGGCAGAAGCAACGTGTTCCAGGTTGAACTGCACGGCAAGTCTGGAAATGAGCGAGTTTAAGGCGGCTCTGGGACTCGAGGTCACTTTCTCGATGTCCAGCCTGAGTATTTTGCCACCATCATCGATAAGCGACAGCTTAGCATTGACAGAACCGATATCTATCCCCAGCAAATAAGCCATTTTCGAAGCCTACATTAAAATGGAAAACTGGCGCAGACTAAAAACTTCAATGCTTTGACACGAATTCGAGGAGTATGGCATTGAACTCCTCTGTACGTTCCCTGGGAGTGCCATGCCGCGAGTTATTTATCACTGTCAGTTCCGCACAAGGCATTTTCGAAGCATACCCTTCCTTAATGGATACTGGTACAAAGTCCTCATCGCTGGTAATCATCAGCGTCGGGCATTTGATGGCATCCAGACGGTCGACAACGCTCCATTTTATTAGCGCCCCCAAGGCATTGGCATAAGCTAGCTTGTTGGTCACTGCCATACGTTGAATCACCGACTGATGCGAGTTTTGCTGGTCAGACGGCGTCGGCTCTTTATCATTATTCTTCCGTTTGTGCCGCAGTCCATTGAATTGCAGTCCCACCAGGTGCTTGAAACACTCCACACCGTTGTTGAACGTGCGCATAGAGCCTTCGGGGCAGCAGTTCACAGCTACGAGGCTCCTGACCATTTCGGGAGCGTCGACGGCCAACTGGAAGGCAACCATACCACCCATAGAGAACCCGACGACATGTGCTGAGCTGATGCCCATCGCCCTCATCAGCTCCTCGGTATCGGTGGCAAACAACTCGATGCTGTAAGGTTCAAGTGGCTTATCCGAGCGACCGTGGCCGCGAATATCAAACGTAATCACCCGATAGTGCTGGGAAAAAACAGGCACCTGCTTCTTCCAGCTCTTGCTGCTTGAAGCCAGACCGTGGATGAACAGTAATGGTTCGCCCTGCCCTGTCACCTCGCAGTAGATACCAGTATTATTGACACGCAGCTTTGGCATTTATGTTTACTGTAATTATTGTGCTACAAAAATGCCTGAGGATTCAAGTTTCTGGTTCGAAAGTGATTGACCAAAAACGTGTAATCGTGAGGTTTAGCTTCGGGTGCCCGACCCTAGAGGGTCGGGGCTACATTGTTGGACTTAATGTGTCCCTGTAGATTGTGACATGTTTAGAATTAATCTTGAGATTGAGAGAAGGCGGTTAACCTCTGAGACAACTTTCCCATAAGCCCATTGGCTGTTTCTATCCCATCGACTATACGTGCAAAATCCGGCCCGCCCAGTAAGGCCTGCCCGCCGCCACTGACAAAATCCGCCGCTGCGTCGGCTATTTTGATACAACTCGAAAGTACTTGCTCAAATTCATTCTTTGCCTCGCGTAATTCCTTTTCCTTGGGTTTAGATAGTTTTTTAGCTAGCTCCAACATTGGGCGCAACTTCAATCCCTCCATCAAGTCCAACGGTGAAGCCGGCATGCCATCAGCACTCTTTCTGGTAACAACGTTAATAATAGGGGATGCTTGTTCATACAGTGCCATAAATTCGCCTAGCCATTCATTTTTCTTCGCTTCCGGCTTCTCTGATTTCCCTGGCGCAGCAATTTTCTGCTTCTCTGGTTTGCCTGACTCCACACCTTTCTGCTTCTCCGCCTTGCCAAACGCTGGACTTTCTTGCTTCTGAGCCGGTGCAGCTATTATGGGGCTCTCAGCCCGCTTTTCCCAACAATTGCGACATATCGGATGAGTCCCGGTCACATAATTGCATTCATTGCAGACATACTGCTTGCATCTGGAACACAAATTAACCGCATCGGCCCCAGGATGATAGAAACACCTTATCACCGCTCCGGCATCATCCAGCAAGATTGGCATCTTTAACCTCTCCGCGCTGACCACCCTCTTTACCACTTTCTCTGCCTGGGTAGCTTCTTCATCAGCGACGCTGGCAGCACTAACATCCCCTACATCTTTAATACCTTTTACATCACCACTATCCACGATATCCATGACATTCTTTGCCGGAGTGTAATCGAGCTCTTTTAGTTGCCGGTCGTCAAGCCCACTCAACTGTCCCGTATCCGGCCATCGGCTGGTCGCTGATTCGTCCGCAAAATCACCCCCGTAGCCGATTGCTTTATTCTCTAAAATTAATAGGATAATAAATCCGAATGGAACAAAGAGCAAAAGTAATAACCACTTGCTTCTTGCCTTTCGACCAAGATACCACCATGTCACAATAAAGACAAACGCAGTCAGCACAAATCCAACAATAAAATATACAACCGCGAATTGCATGTATGTACTGAATATATATTGCATAATTTCCGGTTCTCCACCACCGGAATCAATAAGTCTAATCTCCACTATAAAACTGTGGGAGAAAATATCAAAAACAAAATAATCCCTACCAAAGATGGAAGGAAAATGACTCCTAAAAAAGGCTCCAGTTAAGATGTCTTTCAAACCAGTTCATCACAAGCCTCTGTGCACTTCAATCACTGGCCTCTACTATCACGATTATACGCCAACTAAACATAAAATAAAATACCCCCGGCTTCATTAGGCTAAAGCTATACTGAACGTACGTAGCCACGAGGCTTTCACACTGGTTGGCACGACCCTAAAGGGTCTATCCGCCGAAAGGACTAGGAAAAGTGGCTACTAACCGCAGCCGTTAGTCTTAAGACCATTCTACGACCCAAAATCATACCTGTGCCTGATTCACTTCAAGCGATATAAAGCAGATAATATATTTAGAAATCAATAACTAAACCAATTTAGCATTAAATCGTTATAATTAGTAAAGAGGTAATAAGGAGGCAAGGAAATGAAGAGAATAAACAAACTCACCGCCGTTATCTCTCATGACAAACAGCTCGTGAGCCTGTTCAGCGGCATGGTTCTTTCCGGCATCGGCCTGCTGAGCGTGGCAATTACCGCCTGTATCTGGTACCTGTAATTAATAGTCTCAAACAATCCGCCTCGAGAACCTACGTAATAATTAATCGGGGCCTGCGTTACCAACGCAGACCCCGATTTGTATTTTAACTCAGCCCTGTAACCCGGACCTATATCTTCCCGCTCTTCAATGTCTTGGTCGGCTCAAACGTCTTAACGCCAAACTTCTTAGATAGTTCCTCTAACCTATTAGCTAGCTTGTCATATCCTATACCCTTGGCAAGCTGGAACGGGCCAAACGCAGAGCCACCCCCATTAACCATGGCCTTATCAATCTCATCCGGACTCTTTACCACGCCTTCTTCGAGCAACTTGGTAGCTTCATTCACCTGTATGGCAATCAAGTCGGTCGGGTCAAAGTCCTCTTTGGCCTTGGATAAGTCTATCTCCGGCCTACCTTTAGACCAATCGAAAATCCCCTTCCCTGACTTCTTGCCCAGGGTACCGGCATCGATTTTCTCTTTGAGCCATTTATGCGGCTTGATATTCCGGGGATAACCGCTCAGCAAAGTAAAGCCCGCCATGATAGGCAACATCCAATCCGACATAGTCCATCAGCTCGTATGGCCCCATAGGCATGCCGATTTTCCTCATCTTGGCATCGATTTCCTCAGGGGTAGCCATCTTCCTCTCGATTATAGCGCCAAGGAGAATTGCAGTGGGGGCATTAACCCTGTTGAAAACAAAGCCGATGGAGTCTTTCTCAACCCTGACCGGCACTTTGTTCATCTTCAATGCCAGGTCATAAGCCACCTTCATAGTCTCTTCGCTGGTCTTATTCCCCTTTATGACTTCAACGAGCTTCATCAGGACGGCGGGATTAAAAAAGTGCATACCGACAACCTGTGCCGGTCTCTTGGTATGCTCGGCAATCTCCGAAACGCTCATATTAGAAGTATTTGAAGCCAGAATCGCATGTTTCGGCGCCGCCTTATCCAGCGCCTCGAAAACCTGTTTCTTCAGTTCCATAATTTCTGGTACGGCTTCTATGACAAAATCAGCATCCTTGACGGCTTTGTCTACATCAACAAAGGTCTCAATATTGGCCACCATCGCTTTTTTGTTATCTTCGGTGACCCTCTGCTTCTCTACAAGCTTCTCCAGACTCTCCTTGATTCTGGAAAGCCCTTTATCGACAAATCTCTGTTCGATGTCCCGCAAAGCCACTTTGTAGCCGGCGAGCAGCGCTACCTCGGCAATACCATGCCCCATATCACCCGCACCCATGACTGCAATCTTTTTGATGTCTTCTACTTTCATGAAAAAATCTCCTTTCTATTATTATATACCGCGTTAGAGCGGCTATTCACCTGTATAAACCGGCTCGCGCTTCTGAATAAAGGCTATCATTCCTTCCATAGCGTCTTTTGTCTTCGCCACCCGCTGAGACCCCGCCAGTTCAATCTTGATTCCTTCATCAGTAGTTGTCTCCAGTCCGCGAGTCACCGCATCAATTATTATCTGCATGGCAATCGGCGCCTTCTTAGCCAGTGCTTTGGCGAGCTCTTTAGCGTCCTTCATCAGTTCCTCTGGTTTAGATACCTTAGTCACCAGGCCGATACTCAGAGCCTCGGCGGCCCCGACTCTTGTTGCCAGCAGTAACATCTCAAGTGCCTTGGTCTTACCCACCAATCTGGGCAATCTCTGAGTACCACCCCAGCCAGGTATGATGCCCAGGTTTATCTCAGGCTGGCCCATGAACACTTTTTCGGAATCAGCAATTATCCTGAAGTGGCACGCCATCGATAGTTCACAACCACCACCAAGAGCAAAGCCATTTATGGCGGCGATTACAGGCTTGGGGTATTTCTCAATTTGGCTAAATACCACCTGACCTTTGTCCATGGCTTTCGTTCCCTCAGGTGTCCCAGCCGTCTTTACGTCGAAGCCTGCTGAAAAACTCTTTTCACCAGCACCGGTGATGATTAAGGCTCTTATTGCCTTATCTTTTTCAAATTCATTCAGAGCCGCTTCAAGCTCATCGAGGACAGTGAGGTTTATCGGATTAGCCGGCGGACGGTTTAACGTTATTATCGCGATATTCTCTTCTCGTTCAACAATCAAAGTCTCATAAGCCATAGTATCCTCCTTCTTTGAAATTCTTGTGCTGTGTCACGATTGTGCTATTAAACTCAGTACTATACAGCCTCCTTTCAGCTCAGGAATTATTGGGATACTTTTGCACTAACACAACCTCAGAAATGTTAACATCTATAACTGTAGCTGTCAACGTACTTTAAGTCTACTGATACCTATTGATTTATTGAAGGCAGCAACATATACTTAGAGATAATATATAAGGAAGGAGGTGACCTCGGATGCCAGAAGTTGAAATTGGGCATGTAAGTGATTTCTTTGCCCGGCCTGTGGTTGCCGGCATAACGCTAACCGGCACCTTAAAAGTAGGCGATAAGGTTCACATCAAAGGCCATACTACAGACCTTGAAATGACGGTTGATTCCATGCAAATCAACAATTTAAACGTAACCGAGGGTAAGGCCGCAGATGCTATTGGCGTTAAAGTAACCGACCGCGTCAGACCCGGCGATAAAGTGTACAAGGTTACTTAATATTGTCTAAACGATGGCTTTAAGCAAATTAGCCATTTCTATGGCGTTTGATGCCGCCATAAAGCCACGATTACCTACTTTAGCTCCAGCTCGCTCGATGGCTTGTTCCAAAGTATCCGCAGTTATTATGCCTTGAATTACGGGCACACCGGTATCCAGGCTTACCCGGGAGATGCCGCGGTTCACTTCGGCAGCTACATACTCAAAATGTGATGTGCCACCTCGAATCACTGCTCCAAGACAAACAACAGCATTGTATTTGCCGCTTTCTGCCAGCCTTTTGGCCACCAGAGGAATTTCCAGTGAGCCTGGCGTCCAGGCAACATCTATATCTGGCTCACCAACGCCATGACGCAGAAAAGCGTCTTTGGCTCCATCAAGCAACCTCGCAGTTATAACCTCATTGAAACGGGATACAACCACACCAAATTTTAGCCCTTTGCCTAATAGCATACCTTCGTAATTCTTAGCCATATACCTTACCCTCCTTAACTCACAAGTTACGCTTTATCGGCTTCGTCAACATCTAACAGGTGCCCGAGCTTCTTCTGTTTCGTTTTCAAATACTCCAGGTTATACGGAGTCGGTGGTGTTCTCAAATCCACAATCTCTACTATGTGAAGCCCATAGCTCTCCAGTCCGATTACCTTCTTCGGATTATTAGTCAGCAAGCGAATCTTATGTAAACCTAAGTCGGCTAGAATCTGGGCACCAATGCCGTAGTCTCTCAAATCAGCATCGAAACCCAGTGCAATATTAGCTTCCACGGTATCCAAACCCTGGTCCTGGAGAGCATAAGCCCGCAGTTTATTATGGAAACCTATCCCTCTGCCTTCCTGCCGCATGTAAAGAAATACCCCACGCCCCTCGGCAGCAATCTTCTCCATTGCCAGGGCGATTTGGCCACCACAATCGCAGCGCAGGCTGCCAAAAACATCACCGGTAAGGCACTCACTGTGAACCCGCACCAATACCGGTTCGTCACCTGTTATATCGCCTTTAACCAAAGCCACATGCTGGTCCGGGTCAACCTTGCTCCTGTAGGCAATAACCACGAATTCGCCATACTTGGTAGGCAATTTGGCTTCAGCTACCCTTTCCACCAACTTCTCATGGCGACGGCGGTAAGCTATCAAATCAGCTATACTCATAATTCTAATTCCGAACTTATCAGCCATGGCCTCAAGCTGAGGCAAACGAGCCATGGTGCCATCTTCATTCATAATCTCACAGACAACTCCTGCAGGGTAAAGCCCGGCAAATTTAGCCAAGTCCACTATAGCTTCGGTGTGACCGGCACGCACCAGCACACCACCCTCTTTAGCCCGAATGGGGAACATATGGCCGGGGCGCGCTAAATCGTCAGGCTTAGTATTAGAGTCAAGCACAACCTTTACCGTTGCCGCACGGTCATGAGCTGAAATTCCGCTCGATGTTTTATGCTTAGCTTCGATAGATACGGCAAAAGCGGTTGAGAACTTCGCCGTATTCTCCTGGACCATCAGAGGTATTTTTAACTCATCTAACCGATGGCCAATTATAGGCAGGCATATCAATCCGCGAGCATGCTTGGCCATGAAATTAATTGCCTCCGGATTGACCTTCTCCGCAGCAACTGCCAGGTCTCCCTCATTCTCACGATTCTCATCATCAACTATGATGATAAATTTGCCGGCTTTTATATCTGCAATTGCTTCAGGAACAGTAGCAAACACCATTAAACCTCACCTCGCTTTTAAGAAACCATGCTCTTCAAGGAAATCCAACGTCACACCACGATTATCTCTTTGTTTTAGCCTGTCCACATATTTAGCGATAATATCTACTTCAAGATTGACTATGTCACCCGGTTTAATTATACCTAATGTGGTATGCTCTCGCGTATAACCCACCAGAGAGACCGAAAAGGAAAAATCGTCGTAATCAATAACAGTCAGGCTGACACCATCAACGGCGATAAAGCCTTTAGTCACCACATAAGGCATTAAATAAGACGGCGCTGAAATTCTGGCAATAAAGGCTCCCTCTTCAGGCTTCACTGACAGGACTTTTCCCACATCATCCACATGCCCCTGTACAAAATGACCACCGAAGCGGCCATCGGCCGGAACGGCTCTTTCTAAATTCACCGCATCTCCATAATGAAGCCTGCCCAGATTGGTACGCCGAATCGTCTCCGGCATGACCTCGACACAGAAGTCATTATTACTTATGGAGGTCACCGTTAAGCAAGCGCCACTTATAGATATGCTGTCACCCGGTTTAGTACCCTCGATTACCTTACTCGCCTCAATGTTCAGGCGTCCGGGACTAACTCCTTTGACTTTGCCAATTTCCTCAACTATGCCCGTAAACATTATTCTTTTCCATTCACATAGCCACTGATCAAGACATCATCACCGAATTCGATCATCTTAACCCGCGTCAGACGAAGCGCATCAGCAATCTTTTTAACACCGTTACCGCCCACAGCGCTCTTGGCTTCATCCCCACCTACTATGATAGGTGACACGAAAGCCAAAACCTTATCTATCAGGCCACCATCGAATAACGAGCCAAAGAGCCCACTCCCCCCTTCCACTAACACACTGGTGACCTCTCGCTTGCCAAGAACAGTCAAAAGCTCCTTCAGATCAATTACACCCTTTTCAGCTGGCAATTCCACAATCTCGGCACCCGTCTTTCTAAAGCGCTCTGCTTCTTTGGCATTAAAAGGTTTCGCTACAGCAACGAGTGTTTTTCCTGGTTCTTTAAAAACCCGCGCTGATGTTGGTGTCCGCCCTCGGCCGTCAACAATCACCCTTAAAGGTTGCAGCTTAGTCTTACCACCTTTTCCGCTGCATCCTCTGGCTGAAAGCTGAGGGTCATCGGTGACTACGGTATTCGCCCCCACCATAACGGCATCGACTATATGGCGAAGGTAATGCACAAACTTTAACGATTCCTCATTACTTATCCATTTAGAATCGCCGGTTTTAGTAGCAATTTTACCATCAAGGCTCATCGCAAATTTGGCGATGACAAACGGTATACTGGTAGTAATGTATTTAATGTAACCTTCATTTATCTCCCGAGCTCTCTCTTCATACTGGCCGACAAACGTCTTGATGCCAGCAGTTTTCAATACCTTTAGTCCTTTTCCTGAGACTAAGGGATTGGGGTCAATCAAAGCCATATGAACTTCGGAAATACCCGCATCGATTATAGCCTGCGTACATGGGGGTGTACGCCCGTGGTGGCAACAAGGTTCTAATGTAACATACATTGTTGCCCCCTTAGCCCTTGCCCCGGCTTGTCGAAGCGCCATTATCTCAGCATGGACAGAACCCGGTAGCTGTGTATGCCCAAAACCCGCAATAAGCCCATCTCTAACCACCACAGCACCCACTGCCGGATTAGGGCTGGTATAACCAACAGCTAAACCGGCCAATGATAAAGCGCACTCCATGAAATCTTTTGGGCGAGCTAACACTTAAGTCCCCTTCACAAAGTTTTCATGATACTTACTGGCGGTTGGCTCAGTCTGACCTTGATATTTGCTTCCCAGCTCAGCCGCCCCATACAATCTGTCCACAGGAGAGGTTAGCCTAAGGAAAGAGATTTGTCCAATCTTCATCTTGTAATAAAGAGTAATCGGCAATTTAGCGACATTGGATAGCTCTAGCGTGAGGTGCCCCTGCCAGCCCGGGTCAACATAACCAGCGGTTGAGTGAATTAAAAGTCCAATCCTGCCCAGAGAGCTTTTCCCTTCAAGCCTGCCAACTATATCATCGGGCAGCGTAATCGATTCCAAAGTGCTGGCTAGAACGAATTCCCCTGGATTAAGAAAAAAGGCATTATCCTCCTCAAGCTCGACAAGTTCATTTAAATGGTCCATATTGCGCCTGACATCTATGTATGCCGGATACCGCTGTGACTTAAAGACAAGGAGTTTTTTGTCTAAATGAAGGTCAACACTCGCCGGCTGGATGCAATCTGGACGTAAGAGGCTCAATAATAATTCTGCCTCTGGCAATTTCCTCTCTAATTGTCCTGTCGCTGAGCACCATAGCTTCGAAAGCACATTTTAGCATCAAGCTTCTTTCAACTGCAAACGAGGAGATGTCAATTAAATTCGCAAAGGCTACTGTCCGGCTGCCTGTAGGGCGAACTCAACATAACATTGACAGCTAACATAGCAGATGCTAACATCTGAGAAGCCTGACATACCTAGACAAATCTCACTTTGCCCGCATAATGTTCAAACGTAATTGTCCACATCAAAGCTGCACTAAAGGAAACCTTAACGTACCACAATGGATACACAAGAACTAAGAGCTTTCATAGACTCAAAGTTTCAAGTCCCTGTAGTTGAAGGGGAGGATAAGCTCTGCCCTCTCGATGAAGCCATACGAAGGCATGTCAAGAAAGGAATGAGCATACATTTTGCCGGGCGCGGCGGAGCCTTATTCTATCAACTCGTAAGGGAATTCTGGGGTAAAAATCCAGATTTCACAATCATAAACAACAGCGTAGCTGCCACGGTTATCTCTTTAATTCAAGGGAGAATGGTAAAGAAAATCATAGCCAGCTTCGCCGGTGATGGCTACCCGATCATCCGGGACCAAATCCTGTCATTCAGAAAGCCTACCTGTCTGGCGAGGTGGAGTTCGAGAACTGGACGATGCTTACCATCCCACAAAGGCTTCTGGCGGGAGCAATGGGCTGGGGTTTCACTCCTACCAGGTCACTCGTGGGCAGCTCCATGGAGGAGGAAAACAAGGAATCATTTAATGTAATTTCCGACCCGTTTGACCCGGAGAAGAAAATCGGGCTGATGAAAGAATTAAGGCCGGATATAGCCCTGGTTCATGGTATTGCTGCCGACCGCTGCGGGAACTTAATAATGACCTATCCCCTGGGACCTGACGTCTTTGGAGCCTGGGGAGCAAAAAACGGAGTTATAGTTAGCGCTGAAAAAATCGTCCCCACGGAATATATACGCAAACACTCACATCTGGTCCGAATCCCGTCTTTTATGGTCAAGGCAGTATGCGAGGTACCTTATGGCGCTCATCCCGGTGGCATGACAAACTGCGGACTGCCCGAATTCGAGCATTACTTCGATGACTACGATTTTGTTACCGATGTCAGAAATGCCTCAAGGGACGAGGAAAAATTCTTGAAGTGGATAAAATACTGGATACTCGATTGCAAAGACCACAATGAGTACCTTGCCAAAGTCGGTAGAGACAGACTGCTTTATCTCAAAGGAAAGGCTCATTCTGACTCGTGGAAAGCTGAAATAATGGCTGAAATACCAAAGATGGACTTTAATAGGCAGCCAAACCCAACAGAAATAATGGTGATAACCGCCGCACATGTCACCGCCGAGAAATTCATTAGCCGGAGGATACAAGACTATATTAACCGGGGTAGGACTCTCGAATCTGGCTTCATGGCTGGCCATTCATAGACTTAAAGAAACAGGTCATGACGTAGATATAATGGCTGAGATAGGCATGTACGGCTATTTGCCAAGAGCATCAGACCCAACTATATTCGGCTACTATAATATGCCGACATGTAAAATACTGAACAATATAGAGACAATGCTTGGTGTCTTTGTCAGCGGCCCTTCAAATCAATGCATCGGGGTTTTAGCGGCGGGGCAAGTAGATAAATTCGGAAATGCGAACTCGACAAAAATTCCAGGTGTGACCTACCTCGTCGGCTCGGGAGGAGCCAACGATATAGCTACCAATAATCGGGAAACAATAGTCGTCATCAACTCAGGCAAATCCAGACTGGTAGAGAAAGTACCGTATATCACCTTTCCCGGGAAAAATGTAAAGACACTCGTTACAGATATCGGCGTCTTCGAGAAGATTGGAGATAAAGAAACCTTCACGCTGACGTCCTATATTCCCTCAAAAGCAAATCAGAAAGTAGAAGATGCCATAGCCGAGATAAGAGAAAAAGTTGGCTGGGAACTCGACGTAGCTCCTAATTTGAAGAAAGCCGAGCCGCCGACTAAAGAGGAAATAACATTGCTCAGGCTATTTGACCCCAGAGGATTTTACATAGGGTCGTAAGACTGCTAAAGCAGAAAACACAGCCAAAATCCAGATACTTCTATGAGCTCGATGACTTAATCTGAGATCCCTTGTATACCAAGAACATGAGCATATTTGCCACATAGCGTAAGAAAGGCGAAGTAAAAACAAAGGAGGTAAATAAATATATGGCGAAACGAGTTGGCATTGTAGGTGCAGCAATAACACCTTTTAAAGGCAGATGGTATCAAAAAACGTATTACGAACTGGCTCAGATGGCCACCAGGGAGGCAGTTGCCGATGCAGCTATTTCTATCAAGGATGTGGATGCTGTTTTTTACGGCATATACAACGACATTTTCGAAAGAGCTTGCATCCCAGAGCATCCCCTGCAAGGCATATTAGGCATGCAAAATAAGTTTGGCATACGCATCTCCAATGGCGGAGCCACGGGCGCCTATACCATATCAGCAGCCCATGCCTACCTCGCCGGAGAAAGATTCAAAACAGCTCTGGTCCTGGGCGTGGAAAAGGCAACCGATTGCTTTGATTTCTCATCCATGTCAGCAACGCCGGAAGTTATTAAGAGTATCGCCTGGTCAGGTGACAGTTTCTTTGAACAGAATATAGGCTGGAGCGCTTCAGACAGCTATGCTGAAGTAGTCCTGGGCTATATGGATGAATATCCCGGCACCCTGAAACCAGAGGTTACTGCTCAGATATCCGCCTTACTCAGCCAGCAGGTGAAAACCAATCCATATGCCCAAAGACAATTCGACCAGGTAACTCCTGAAGAGGTAATGAACTCAAGATATATAGTTTATCCCTTTAAAGAGCTGGAAATATGCGTCTACAGTGAAGGTGCCGCGGCTTTAATCCTGGCTGAAGAGGAGACAGCCAAAGCCATAGCCAAGAACAGCGGGAAGCCAATAATCTGGATCACAGGCGTCGGAGAAGCCAACGAACATTCCTTTGCCGGTAAGAATCAGAAGGATATGTCTCATATTGTTTCCGATTACCTCGGCGCTCACCGCGCTTACGAAATGGCCGGCATAAAAGACCCGGCAAAAACGGTACAGATAGTCGAACTTCATGATGCCTTCATTCATCAGCTTGAAATCAGTATGGCGGAGTTCGGCCTGGTGCCTTACCAGACAGTTGACTCCCTTATCGAAGATGGCCTGATGTTGCCGGGTGGTAAGTATCTGGTTAATCCATGCGGCGGCCTTAGCTACTGCGGGCATGCCGTTGGCGCCAGCAATATAATGTCAGCCTGGTCAGCCAGAAACGAGCTGACTAAAAGGAAACTCAAAACAGCACTGATACATGGTACGGGAAGCACTATCTCCCAATATACAGTCTGTGCCGTACTGGAACATGAATAACTAAGGAGGTGCAACAATGCCAGAAAAGAAACGGAAGATTATACCGGACGAGTTTATACCTGAAATAAGAAGCAGAGTAATAACCATTGATAATCAAGACTACCTGTTACAGAACGATGCTATGTATACCTTCTATGAGCGAAGCATGGGTGAACTCTCACCCTTCTTCCTGGCCATTAAAAACGAGAGGAAAATCCTCGGCTGCAAATGTTCCAAGTGCGGCCTGGTCAGGGTTCCACCAATGATGACCCATTGCCCTGACTGCGAGTTCGCACCAACAAAGCTGGTAGAAGTCGGTCAAGCGGGCAAGATGAACTCAACCCCACCCATCACCTATTTCGCCACTTCATTGTTTCTGGATAAAGCACCCTTTGGTCGTGGGCGTGTCATACTTGAGGGTGCCGATACAGCTTTGAGCGTTATGCTTTACACCACGACAGGTATACTGGTGCCCGGCTTAATCAAAAAGGGCACAGAAGTCAAGGTGATTTTCAGAGACGAGCGCGTAGGGCAAATATCAGATATATACTGTGTGCCCGCTTCAGAACTAACTCCAGAGCAAGTTGCCAAGAAAGGTCTACTGGAGTCTGAAATAAACTGGGAGGCACCGAAAGAACCTAAATTCCCAAAACCAACCGACAAGGACATGGCTAACTTCAAACAGTCTATTAAAGAGATGCAAGCTCTGGCTGTTAAAATGAGCCAATCAAAACGCGCTCGAAAGGCTATCGAAGGCTGGAAACGAAATATCGCTGTTAAGACAAAAGCCGGCGAGTTTGCCATGTATATCGATAACGGTGACTTCAAGATTGAAGAAAAGAAACTGGCGTCACCTGACTTCATCATGGCATGTGAAGACCCAAAAACTCTCCTTGACGGACTGATGTATAAGGGCGCAATTACCGATTCGGTCATAATGAAAAGGCTATGGATAAGCAAGAACCTGGAGTTCAACACTATCTTTAAACTGGATAGGTTGGCTCGATTCCTGGTTATGGAGCAGAAGGAGAGAAAGGCAAAATAACCCTTATATATCGCTACACGGAAACGCAAAAATACCTGCTATTTGAATTGCAAAGTATGTGCTATTTCTGAAAATAGAGCTTCATCGTATTTTGCCAGTAGAGACACAGTAGTTACAGCAACTATAATCCACTTGCCGTCTTTCTGCACGCCCAAGGCAAAAGTATCGGCTCCTAAGTTTTGTGTTTTCCACTTAACGACAGCTTCAGTAGGCCGGAGTACCATCCGCCAGAGTTGTTGATCGCTCCGTGACAATTTTGATATCAGAGCCAGCCAGCACCAAGGTGGCAGTAAGTGCCTCGGCAAAAGTGGCGCTATCTTGTACAGAAATACTTATTGCAGGAACTCTTTTCGCAGCAGCAGCAAGAAAAAGAGTAGTCGGCTCTTCACTCGTTTGCTGCACCCATTCCTTAGGGTATTTCACAGAGAAACCATAGTCTGTGTTCACATACTCGGCAGCTTCAAATGAGAGCGCACCTCCAGCTTGTTGCGTCGGGTGGAGTCGGCGGATTCTCTGTCTCAGTCGGCTTCTGGCACGTACAGGCAGGCAAGGTAAGACCTAGAATAAGCAGCATAACAATAAACGGTACCACGAACTTGTGTGTTTTGTTCAACATCACGCCTCCTTTTAAAACATTAATCGTGACATTTATATCAATACATTGTACAGCCTCTGTCAAGTATCCCATATATTTACATCTCAGCTAAGACATTGAACTATCGGCTACTAATATGTTAAGCTTTCGCCTTGAGGCAGCTTCGCAGATTTATAACAGATTGCCTTTTATCCCAAATAATTTGTTTTCTTTTATCAGAAAGAACCTTCAAATAAAGTCTAGGATACAAGGAGGCTTTTTGATGTCCGGAATAATCTCTTATGGGGCTTATGTGCCGCTGTGGCGGCTGAGTCGGGATGCTATAGGCGCCGCCTGGGGTAGACCATCTTTTGGCGGCGAGCGAAGTGTAGCCAACAACGATGAAGATACGGTAACAATGGCGGTGGAGGCAGTGCTCGACTGCCTCGGCGGAATTGACCGCGATAGCATCGACGGGTTATATTTCGCCTCCACCACGGCACCTTTTCGGGAGAAGCAATGTGCCGCGCTAATAGCAGCTGCCGCCGACTTGAAACCAGAGATAGTCACCGCCGACTTCGGTAACAGCTTACGAGCCGGAACCTCCGCCCTGAGGGCAGCATTGGATGCAGTCAACAGCGGCTCGGCGGAAAACATAATCGTCGCCGCCGCTGACTGTCGCCTCGGCTATCCTCGTTCGGATTATGAGCAAAACTTCGGTGATGCTGCAGTGGCTCTATTGATAAGCAAAAAAGGGAAACCAATCGCCAATGTTAAAGCCAGCCATGCAATATCCAACGAGATGTATGATGTCTGGAGATTGGATAAGGACACCTTCGTGCAATCCTGGGAAGACCGCTTCATAATCGAGCACGGTTATCTTGAAAACATGTCTAAAGCAATCTCAGGTCTGATGAAAAAGCAAAATCTCACGGCTGGGGATGTCACCAAAGCAGTGCTTTACGCACCAACCGCCAGAACTCAGCAGCAGCTTGCCCGGCAGCTAGGTTTTGACCCGAAAACACAACTTCAGGACTTATTGGCTTCTAATTTAGGTGTCTGCGGCTGCGCCCATTCATTATTATTGCTGGTGGCTGCTTTGGAGAATGCCAAAGAAGGTGACAAATTACTCGTTGCCAGTTATGGAGACGGCAGCGATGCCTTTCTCATTGAGGTCACAGCGGAGGTGGATAAAGTCAAAACCGGAAGGCGCGGAGTGAAGGGCTTCCTAGCTTCCAAGCTGGCACTGTCTACTTATGAGCGATACCTCAGCTATCGTGGCATATTGGAACCACAACCCGGAGAATCTTTCCGCCTCTTCCCATCGGCCAGCGTCAGCTGGCGAGAGCGCAACTGGTCCCTCCGCTTTCACGGCAGCAAATGCAAGAACTGCGGCCTGGTTACATTCCCAATACAACGAGTTTGTTACCAGTGCCAGTCCAAAGATAATTATGAGGAGGTAAGGCTTTCAGATAAGCGAGGGAAAGGTATTCACCTTCTCTTTGGACAACTTAGCTGGCAGAAGCGACGACCCCGTAATCCCCCAAATAGTCATCGAGTCTGAATTGAAATAATGCCAGAATATATTGCATAATGACAGACTGTGACCCTAAGGTGATTAAAATAGGCATGCCTGTAGAAATGACTTTTAGAAGGATTTACGAAGGGGGCGGCATGTATAACTACTTCTGGAAATGTCGACCCATAAGATAGGAGGCAAGAGAAATGGAAAGTATCAAAGATAAAGTCGCCATAATAGGTATGGGGTGCACCAAGTTCGGAGAGCGCTGGGACTCCGGTCTTGATGACCTGGCTATAGAGGCTGCCTACGAAGCCTATGAAGATGCCGGCATTGGGCCCAAGGATATTCAGGCTTGCTGGTTTGGAACGGTGACTGCGCCGGCAACCGGCATAGGAGCTACCCATGCCGCCAACTCATTGAAGCTGCGCATCCCCATGACCCGCGTGGAAAACTGGTGCACTACTGGCCACGAAGCCTTAAGGAACGCCTGCTTTGGCGTGGCTTCCGGAATGTACGACATCGTACTGGCTCTCGGCGTGGAGAAGCTCAAGGATACCGGGTTTCCTGGGCTTGGCACCGGTCGGGGCATGGGACCGGTATTGGAAGCCCGCCGCACCTCACCCGGCAGCTTTTCACTTATCGCTACCAGATATTTCTACACTTATGGACTAACTCCGGAGGAAGGCAAGACAACTATCGGCAAAATCGCGGTTAAGAACCATAACAACGGCAGCATGTCCCCCAAAGCCCATTTTCGCAACAAGATAACCTTGGAGCAGGTAATGAATGCGCCAATCATCGCCTGGCCTCTGGGGCTTTTCGATTGCTGTGGCAACAGCGATGGCGCCGCCGCTGCCATCCTGGTTCCGGCCAGCCAGGCAAAGAAATTCAGGACTGACCCGGTTTATATCAAAGGTTTAGGGCCAATCCTTCGACCCGCTGCTGCCACATGCCCGTCCCAATTTCGACTGGCTAAACTGGGATGCCTTGCGCAACTCCTCCCGTCAGGCCTATGAGCAAGCCGGCATACGGAATCCCCGTGAAGAGCTTGATATCGCTGAGGTTCACGACTGCTTCACTATAACCGAGCTTATCATTTACGAGAATTTCGGCTTCAGTGCTCAAGGCAAAGCTAAAGAGGACATTGACGCTGGCTTTTTTGAGCTTTCCGGAGGATTGCCGGTAAACGCCGACGGCGGCTTGAAATGCTTCGGACATCCGGTAGGCGCCAGTGGTCTGAGAATGACCTACGAAGTCTATAAGCAAATTCAGGGCAAGGCTCAAACGCCGGAGCGGCAACTAAAAGACGTGAAGCTTGGTTTATCCCACACCTTCGGCGGCCCACCACAGGTAAGCGCGGTCGCCATTTTGGGCAGAGAGCTTGGACAAAAGTAAAGCGAAATCTCGGTGAGCTAGCCAGATTGGGTAATTTAGTATAACCTTGGCCATTGGGAAGCCATCGCTGGCTCCTCATAAACCGGATCAGGGGTAAAGTAAATTCCTCCAGCCCTACTATTCTACCTCGATGTCTTTTACTCGAAGTTCTGTCCCGCTCACAGTCTGTATGTCTTCACTCTGGCATTTGGCGCAGAGATAACGATAATCTTTCACAACGAACTCCTCCTGGCACTTTCTGCATCTACCCACTACCGGAATTATCTCGAGGTTGAGATAGGCTCCACTGGCGATGGTATTCTCCGCCATCAGTCCAAAGCTAAAGATGAGCTGCGCCGGTACAATTCCCCTCAGTTCTCCCGCCACCACGTTGACCCTGGTAATCTTTCGGGCGCCTTCTTTCTCAGCGGCAGCAACGGCAATATTGACTATGTTTCGGGCTATTGCCATCTCATGCACGCGTTTTAGTCCCGAACTTCTTTTGATAGTGCTGATTAAGCCACGATATCCAATCTGATATCCCCTCACCGGTAGCACACGAGATATCTATGATGTCCAAATCCGGGTGGACCCGTCGCGCATTTGCCTTCGCTTCCTTTAAATTGAAATTGGTATATTTCAGCAAATCGATTTTGTTTATAAGAAGCAGCGATGATTCGCGAAACATCAGCGGATACTTAAGCGGCTTCTCATCGCCTTCCGTCACGCTGAGTATCATAATCTTGTAATCTTCTCCCAGCTTGAACTCGGCAGGACAGACAAGATTTCCTACGTTCTCAATAACCAGAATGTCTATTTTCTTCAGGTCGATATGCGGCAGCGCTGAGGCAATCATATTGGCATCGAGATGACAGGCACTGCCGGTGGTCAATTGAATTACAGGCAGCTTATGCTTTTCCAATCGCTCGGCATCTCGCGAAGTCTCAATATCGCCGGCAATGACACCGAGACGAAGATTACCCTTGAGTGCCTCACCTGTTTTCTCTAGCAAGCTCGTCTTACCAGCTCCCGGCGAGCTCATCAGGTTAAGCACCAGATTCCGATTCTTATTGAAGACGTCGCCATTAGCAGTAGCAATGCGGTCATTCGCCTCGAGTATGTCCGTCATAACGTTGATTTTCATTTGTTACTCCTAAAATAACTACCTCAGTGTAACATTCAACCACAAACCTGTGCAAAAGCAACAAGACTAACTTCCGGACTTATATTCATAAAATCCCTTACCCGTCTTCCTGCCCAGGTCTCCGGCTTTAACCTTCATAATCAGGCATCTTGGCGGCCTGAATTGTTCCCGCATTAATTCCCGGTAGTGTGTAGTGGTGCTTGCTATACCAATATCAAGGCCAACCAAATCACGCAGCTCAAAAGGTCCCATCCTGAAATTGTATGCCGTCTTCAAAGCCGTATCTATATCCTGCGGCTCAGCTATGCCTTCATCGTACATATTCAAGCCTTCGTTATACCAAATCTGTAAAAGCCTGTTAACGATAAATCCCGGCGAATCTTTACATACCCCGGGCTCTTTACCCAGTTTCTTGCATAAGTCGACCACCGTATTCAGGGTATCTTTAGAGGTCTTATCGTGAACAATGACCTCTATACCTCGCATGAGTTGAGCCGGATTGAACCAGTGCATACCAATGAACTTGTCAGGCCGCTTGGTCGCCATCGCCATCTCAGTAATTGACTGGGCTGAAGTATTAGAAGCAAAAATGGTATCCGGGCGGCATATCTGGTCGAGCTCCTTATACATCTCCTTCTTAATATTGATATCTTCAACTATGGCTTCGATGACCAAATCAACATCCTTAACTGCTTCTTTTAAATCAGTCAGGCTCCTAATCCGGCCTAATATAGCATCGGCCTCAGCCTGGGTCATTCTCTGGCGCTCGACGCTGCCGCTCAGGAATTTTCTAATTTTGCTTATACCGGACTGAACGAACTCGTCTTTAATATCTCGTAAATTAACTTGGTATCCTGACTGGGCACAAACCTGGGCAATTCCATGCCCCATAACCCCGGCCCCTAATACTGCAATCTTTTTGATTTCCATATTTGAAACCTCCAACGTTTTCCGAACGCTAGCTATATACGTGGAATCCTCTGCCGGTCTTCTTACCCAACCAATCGGCGTCGACCATCCTCCTGAGTAAGAAACAAGGCTGATATTTGGACCCAAGTTGCTGCGACATTTCGTCTAAAATCTCCACTATTTTGTCCACACCCATGCTATCGGCAAATTCGAATGGCCCCATAGGCCAGTTCACGCAGACCTTCATCATGTTGTCGATGTCCTCTTTTGTCGCCAGCTTGGACGAATACATTACGGCCGCTTCGTTGACTACCGACGCAATCACTCTATCCAGAATGAACCCGGGCGTCTCCTCCAGTTTCACTGCGGTAATCCCGACATTCGCCAGCAACTCCATCACCGCCTGGACTGTTTCATCAGAAGTCTGCAATCCCTTGACTACCTGTACCAGGTATTTCTCTTCCAAAGGATTTTCGGTGAAGTTAAGACCGATAACTTTATCCGGCCTTTTGGTCGCCCTGGCTAACTGCGTCACCCAGGGATTGGCTGTAGTCGTTGCCAGTATTGTCTCTTTTCGGCATTTAGCATCACAGCTCTTGAATATTTTCTTCTTGGCAGCGATATCCTCAGGAGCCACCTCCAGGACCAAATCAGCCTCACCCACCTGCTTGGCATAATCCTCTTTCAAATCAGCTACAAAGACCTTTAAGTTTGCTTTACTCAGCAGTTCTTTGAGCTTGTCCGCTAGTTCGCCCTCACCGATAATGACTGACCGTATCTATTTTCATAATTGTCCTCCTTAGAACCAAAAAATAAGCATAAGAAAGCCAAAGACCATTGTCAAGCTGAATCCAGTTTACTACTTTTTGCTAGCTTCCACAGCTAAGCCGGTGTAGAAATTCAACCTTCGATAAACTCCCGAATATAGGAATTAACAAGCGCCGGTTTCTCGTGGATGACCCAGTGAGAGCCGTCGGGAATGCGCTTGATGGTCAGGTTGGACACGTATTTTTCGAGACCTTCCAGATTGCCGGTGAGCAGCCATCTGTCCTTCTCACCCCAGATTACGAGCGTTGGCACCGTTGACCGTGAATAATGAAGGGTCTGCCGACGATATATCATCGCTTCCACCTGTAAAAGGGCTGAGACGGGCGGCTCTATAATAATTTAAGCCGCCGGTCAGTGCGCCCGGTTGCGACCAGGCTTCGATATACGCTTTCCTGTCTTCTTCGCGTGAAATAGCCCTGCTTCAGGCCATCCTCCAAGAGGCTGCTGACAAGCACAGCATAGTTGTTTCGAGACAGTATCTCCTCAGCTTCAGGCGTCCGGTGCACCAGAATGTACTGGCTGGCCTTCTGCTGTGCCGGATTGTCGCGGAGTTCACGCACAAACGTAATCGGATGAGGAGCATTTATTATGACGAGCTTTTCCAGATAATCTGGATGACGTATGGCGAATGGCCAGGCCACTCCCCCACCCCAATCGTGAGCTACGAGGAAAAACTTCTTATGGCCAAGGTGCTCCGCAAGAGCACGTATATCCTCAATCAGATACTTCATTCGATATTGTTCCACATCGGCAGGCTTCGATGAGAGATTGTAGCCCCGCATATCCGGAGCCACAGCCTCGTAATCTCGCCCGAACTCGGCAAGCTGGTTCTTCCACTCATACCAGAACTCCGGGAAACCGTGGAGGAACATTATCAACTTCCCCTTGCCCGCAGTCACATAGTGCAGGCGTATATTGTTGACATCAGCATATTTATGTTCGAACATGTTTTTTCGCTCGCGCCATGGGGTTTCTCCTTAATCCAGCAGTATACTCAAACCGGTATCATTATGTCTAACTTCAAAAATATGTAGACAGACCTGAAGGCCTGTTGCTACTTTTGGCTTTTTGATAAGATTAATTTATGGGCATGGATAAGATGGCTAAGACACGACAGCAACTGGAAGCCGAAGGCTGGAAGATAGCCTCGGTCACCGGAGGCGCCCATCTCAAGAGAACTTTAGAGATGTACCAGGAACTCGGGATTGAGGTTTATCTTGAGGAAGTAAAGCCTGAAGAATGTGAAGGTTGCACGCAATGCTTTACGGAAAACAACGAGGCTATTTACCGAATCTACACCAGACCGTATTCTACGTGACGTAAACCCGTCAGGCTACATCAGGAACTTCCCGCTTTATCTCACCGGCATCGGCAATCTTATATCATTTCCCCGTCTTTTTAAGAAACTCCTCAACCTTAGCCACCAAATCTCTCGGCTTAATAGGCTTGGAGATGTACTCAGAAACATCAAAGGCAAACGGCTGTCCAAGCGACTCTGAAAAGCTGGTCAGCGCCAGAACAGGTACTTTGGCCAGCGACGGGTCTTTACGAAATTGGTCAGCGAACGTAAAACCATCAGCTACCGGCATCAGTATGTCCAAAACGACTAAATCGGGCTTCTCTTTCTTTGCTTTTTCCAAGCCTTCCAGCCCGTTATAGGCTACAATCACCTCGAAAGCTTTGCTTTCCAAAGCTCCCCTCATCACTGTTACCAGGTCAACATCATCGTCGACAAGTAAAATTTTTGGTCTCTTATTCATGTTCAATCACCTCCTTAATTATTTCTCTGCGACCTTACAAGCGATTATTTTAACTACTTTTCAGGTATTAACGCTCTATTTTTCGGCAAAGTAAAGGTAAATTTGCTTCCTTTACCAGTTTCCGCGGCAGGACTCTCAGCCCAAATTCGACCTCCGTGAGCTTCGACTATCCTCTTGGATATTGATAATCCTAATCCGGTTCCCTTGGCTCCCACATTGCTACCCCGGAAGAAGTCGTCAAAGAGTCGAGGCAGGTCATCTGGTGGTATGCCAATTCCGGTATCTATCACTTCAATTCGGACTTCGTTGTCACCATCTGCGGCCCTGACGAGTACCGTACCCTCGCGCGTATAATTGATAGCATTACTTGTCAGATTAGTTACCACCTGCTGTAGCCTGCGGTTGGAAGCGTAGACCTTAGGAGAACTTTCGGGTAATTCAACTTTCAGCGTTAATCCCTTCTGCCTGGCCAAGTTATCCAGGCCATCCGTCGCCTGCTTTACTACGTCGTTTAATGAGATTTCTCTCATTTCGCGACTAAGCTGCCCGGCTTCAATTCGAGGTATGTCCAGCAGGTCGGTAATCAATGTCAGAAGCCCATCAATTCTTCTGATGCCTCTTTGCATCAGGTCTTTTTGCCCGTCAGTTATCTCACCAGTATACCCATCCACAATATAGGATAGCAAACTCTGAGTTGCCACAAGAGGAGACTGAAGGTCATGTGCCACAACACTGAGAAACCGGACAAATCGACGCCGCTCCTCTACCAGTTTGACCACTTCGCCAGAAATCTGCTCCAATTCCTTAGTTCTTTGCTCGAGAAGCTGGTCTTTCAATACCACAACTTCTCGTTGCCGCCGCCTCAACTCACCGACAATAGCCGTAGCTACGTATACTGTAGCATATAGCCAAAGTGACTAAAGCAACCAGAGCAGAGATAACAACGCCCAGATTCTCTGTATCGATTTGGAAGTACGAATCCCTCAAGATTTACATGAGGTATTATCCCAAAATATTCCAGGAAAACAAGAGCCGTCACCATCACCATGGCTAAGGTGGTTAATTCATATACTCTTCGTTTGGAGAGGAATATAGCTGCCGCATTGGTATGGATTATATACAGAAACAGAAACGGATTTTCTACTCCCCCGGTAAAGTGTATAAGCGCCGTGAGCATTACTAGGTCAAGAATGACCTGTATGTAGCCATAGGCCTCAGCTCTTCTGACTACCGAGTCAGGTTCTTGTTTCTCAAGACCTCGCGCCCAACGAAACAGCAAAAAATTATAGCCGGCTATAATTGCGCAAATAATATAGACAGGCAGTGTGGGAAAACTAATGTGAAATATCAAGGATGCTACGAGGGTGGCAATAATGATTGCCGGAATGGCAAGCCATCTCAGATTGATATAAACCCTGAGCCGCAGTACCAGTGCTCGCTGTTCAGGGGAATAATCCGTCGTTTTGTCTGCTTCAGAGGATGTACTATTCATCTTCAGGATTCTTCAGATAGACTTAGTACATAATAGCCTCATTCTACCTGGCACGGCAACGTATTCAAGTGCAAAACTCGGAAAACCTCGTCTAGCCCGAACCTTATTTCAATTGTGGTTTAAAGTAAGCGATTAAGCGTACCCAAACTATCGCCCACTAGAACCAAATAATAACTCTGAACCTGGCCCAGTGCAACCCCTAAGACAGGATTAAGGTCTCTGCACAGTTCGTATCAGGCTGCCATTCCGGTCTCTTATATTCACTACGAGGGGCATGTTGCCTGGCAAAGCGTGAGTAGCACAGCCCAGACATGGGTCATAGGCTCTGAAAGCCATCTCCACCATATTAAGTAAACCTTCTTTAACCTCCGGGCCCTTTAACAAATTCCATGGCTGCTTTTTTAACAGATAAACATATCGGGGCCGCATTATGTTGGGTGGCTACGATAAGATTTACTTTTGTAGTTTTCCCTTCCGCATCAGCCTCATAATGGTGAATCAAGGTTCCGCGTGCTGCCTCCACGCAGCCTATCCCGACCTTGCCTAATTTGAGATTCATGTTGCGTATATCTTTACTGGTCAGCAAGGGGTCATTAACTATCCTCTGCATATGTTCCGCAGCTTGAAGAGCCTCAATCAACCTTGCCCAATGATAGGCCAGAGTATGGTGGCTCGGCTTACCACCCAGTATATCAAACATCGCCTCATATTCTTTCTGTGCCAGAGGCGTATACATGCTCTCGGCTGCATTCAATCTTGCCAGCGGCCCTACACGGTAAAGCGAAGTTGCCTCACCATCGTTCAGCCCATTCCATCCTATTTTTCTCAGGTGAGTCAGCCTTATGTATGTCCAGGGTTCCACCCACTCACCTATGTGGTTTATATAATCATGATAGTCGAACAAAGCATATTCCTCGCCCTTTGGATTGACAACCCGCAATTTACCTTCGTAAAAGTTTACCCGCTTACTCTCGTCAACTAGCCCCATATAATATGTGTTCAATTTGTAAGCGTCATTCAGGACAAGGTTTAGGTATACCTTATTGTCCAGTACAATCTGTTTGAACAATTCCAGGGCAAACTGGACAAATTCAACAGAGAAGTCAGCAGTGTCCTTCATCCATTTCCGGTCCTCCTCTGTAATCCCCCTGGACACTCCTCCAGGTAAGCCACCTTCAGGGTGTGGAGGCTTACTGGCGATATACCTGATTATCTCACGGCATCTCTTCCGCACTTCAATTACTTTGCCACCGATTTCTAATCCCACTTTATTCACCACACCAAGGATATTCCGTTCTGCCGGGTCAGCATTTGGCCCCAGCACAAAGTCCGGTCCGGCAAGAATAAAGAAATGCAGCAAATGGTCTTCCACCATAAATGCATTGTAATGGAGTCCTCTTATCAGTTTTGCGGTAGGTGTTGGCTCCACCCCGAAAAGGTCGTCTAATGCCTTTACTGACGCCATATTATGAGGCGTTGGACAAACACCGCAAATATTAGGCATGATTCGCGGCAATTCCTCCACAGGCCTACCCAGGCAAAACCTTTCAAAACCTCTGAGTTCAACTACCTGCCAGTAGGCGTCGTCTACATTACCCTTATCATCTAGGAAAATCTCAATTTTCCCATGTCCCTCAAGCCTAGTTATCGGATTTATGGTTATCTTTTCGGTCACATTGCACCTCTTTCCTATCTAATTCCTTAACCTCTTTTTTTCTTTAATATTGAAGTTGGCACCGAGAATCTATACAGGTATCCTGCAAGGTCGGTAATCTGGTCCGCAATTCGGGTAATGTCTGCATCGCTCTGTGCATCCAGAACCGATGCTAAAGCTGAAACAAACTTAGCGCCCGAATCGGCCACTCCTTCCACGGGACCAAAGCATCCCCGGCATGGGACGTTGATATTTATGCAGGACTCTCCGCAGCCATCCCTGGTGGCAGGACCCAAGCAAATTATTCCTTGCGCTAGAAAACAGGTATCAGGGGTAGCCTCCACCTCGTGAATCCTCTTAATTTCCCTTATCGCTAGCCTTTCTGGCTTTGATTTATTTCGCTTGCAGCTATCACATAAAGCCCTCTGAGGTGCCAGAGTTGAGCCTTTAGGCGGAAGCTTATTTTCGAGAACCGCACTCAAGGCATACATCACCGAATAAGGGGGAGGAGGGCATCCAGGTAAATAATAATCGACATTGATTACGTCATTTAATGCATAGACATGGTCGTAGAAATCAGGGAGTGTGAGCTCTTTTCCGTTGACACGAGTTTTTGTTTGAGGATAGTTCTTATTGGGATTGACCACTGTTGGGGCATCACGATAGACCCAGTTGAATATGTCTTCTTTCGTGGTGAGGTTGGCTAATCCAGGTGTTCCTCCAAGGCAAGCACAGGCACCAAAGGCGAGAATAATCTGAGATTTTTCCCTTAATAGCTTTGCTACCTCCTCCTGCTCAGAGTTTCTGACATTTCCGTTTACTATACTCAATGCGATTTCGCCATCCTTCATAGCCTTGATACTTTCGTACTTAAAGTCCAGCGCCACCGGCCACAGAACTAAATCAACCGCTCCGGCTACACTGAGAATTACTTCATTTATGTCAACAACCGCCTCGTCACAGCCGCCACATCCTCCCAACCAGCAAATTGCAACTTTTGGTTTAGCCATCCTATTTCCTCCCTCCAGCTTTAACCGCTTCTTTTTTGGATGTCTTCCGCACTGCTGTGCTCTTCTTCGGCGGCCCTAATTTTGCCAGGTCCTCGCTCATCTCCTTCACTAATTGCTGAATTCTAATACCTTCCGGGTCAACGGATAGCTCTATCCTAATTCTTTCCTTCTCTATACCCATTGACTCCAGCAGCCTGCGGAGGAGGTATACCCTCTTTTTTGCCTCGAAGTTACCATCTTGATAATGGCAGTCACCTTCCGGACAGCCGAGTATCAAGATTCCATCCGCCCCTCTTTCAAATGCATCAATCATGTGCGTGGCATCAATTTTTCCTGTGCAAATAATGGGTATCCAATTATCTATTTGCTTGGAAAGGCTAGCTTCGTCTGTCAAATAACCCCAGCCAAATTTGCATGAGAAACACACTAATTTGGGTTTATATTGGCTCAATGTCATCCTCCTTGATAATACTTTACTCAAAGCATCTATGATAAAGCCGCATATACGCTGGCTATCCTCTCAGCCGTATCGTCATCAACCATTTTTCTTGCCTGAGATGGACAAGCCACAACACACATACCGCATGACTTGCACTTAAACATATCCGTTTCAGAAACGATTTTATCGCCGCGATTAACCAATCGAGCTGCATAATAATTGCAGGTATAGACACAATGGCCGCAGCCGCTACATTTGGCGATATCCACCTCCACCGGACTTAGAGATTTCTGAAATCCAATCGATACGCATGCTTTACAAGACAAGCAAGGGCCGCAAGTAACACATCTTTTCGCTTCCTCTATCGCCTCTTTTAATGTCAAGCCCTTTTCAAAAAGTTGGAAATGCATTCTGTTTTCAGGTGGTATCCACAGTACCTCAGGTTCAGGCTTGTAGTCTCTCCTGACCGGTATCGTGTATCCCTCGTAGTCCCTTCTTCGGCCCTCCTTCATATCCACGCCCCTCAAATACCTGTCAATCGATTCGGCAGCCACAAGCCCTTCGGCCATAGCTTCTATCATAAAGCCTACCCTTCTTACATCACCGCCAATGAATAGCCAGGGCTTACTTGCACTTTGCAGTGTTAAATGGTCTACATCAAGCCTGCCCCGTTCATTCAAAAGATTTTCCTTCTGGAGTAACGGCCTATCCGGAGCCTGTCCCACAGTGATTATGAGCACGTCCCCTGCCAAATCAATGCAATCAGTACACTCGAACTTCGGATTGAAACCCTGTTCATCAAACACACTAACACATGTTGGGCATTCGATTCCCTTGAACTTCCCATTCTGCCCAATAATCTTTCTCACCCCGCGGCTATAGACTATTCTTACACCCTCTTCCCAGGCTCCCCGGATTTCCTCTTCATCAGCAGGCACACCGTCTCTATGGTCCTTGTCCTCTCGTTCAAGTGCTACGACGGTTACATCTCCACCTTGCCTCCTGGCTGACCTGGCCACGTCAAAAGCTACGTTTCCGCCTCCCGTGACTATGACTTTTTTACCCTTGAAATAATTTGAGGCGATATTGTTGTGGCTGACTTCGTAAAGATAAGTGTGGCCATACATCACACCCGACAGGTCCTGCCCCTCCACAAATTGCCCTTCAAAGGTTAAGACTCTAGGATATGGCAATCCAGTTGCCAGAAAAACTGCCTTATAGCCCTCATTCTTCAGTCTTTCCAGTGTCAGTCTCCCTTCCCCAAGACGGCTTTTATACCTGACATCTATGCCGGCAATCCTAACCAGGTTCTCGACTGTAGTCTGGAGAATATCCTTCGGCAGGCGGTAGTCTGGTACCAGCCATAAGGCACCGCCAAGCCGGTCAGAGGCTTCAACTATCGTTACCCGATATCCTCTCTTGCTTAAATCGTAGGCACACATTAGCCCGCCCGGCCCGCCTCCTACGACAGCCACATTTTCCTTGTTTTTGAGTATCTCTAATTCCTCTCGCTCCTTTAAATGTTCCGTATATATATCCGACAGGAATCTTTTTAACAGCCTTCTCTTTATGGCTCCACCCTTCTTGCCATAATTACACTCCAGTTCGCAAATACCGCAAATGTAACCACAAATGTTGAAGAAAGGGTTCTTTCCATAGAGATATTCACTAATCTGGATTACACCATTTTTCGCCAAATCCGGGTCTTCCGGGAGAAGAGAAATCAGCACATTTGTCCGCTGAATATCCTCATTTATCGGGCATTTGATTTGGCACGGTGGCAGACACTGTCTTACCGCTGTCTCCACATGCGTCACCCCGGTAGCTTCAGTTTTCCACATGTAAAACCTCCTTAGTAAGTTCGGAACTACTTTAAAATAATGCATCAAAGAATAGTTAGTAAGAATACTACGGATAGTGTTCCAGGTCATAGCTGCAATGTCACCTTTGTTTTGAATTGTGGCTCTCTTCACGAAAAAACCAAGCAATTATACCTATAATTGACTCAAAGAAACAAGTAATTGCAATCAAGCAGCTAAGCCTTTTTTATGAATAAGCTGTATATCAATATAGAACTGATACAATCAACGAGTGTAATCCTTTTGATGCTCATATTGCTATGTGATATAATTCATCGGTTTTGTCTATGGCCACGCAATATTTTTCTCCACCAATCAACCGATTATCATTTCACAACGGGCTAAAGTCCCTATCAGAACTAGGCCAAAGTCCGATGCCAGCCAAGCAGGCAAACTGTTAAAATATCGTACTAGATACTTCGAAACTACTTACAATTTAGGAGGTGACCTTGAAGCAAGCAAAGAAACCTACGACAACAAAGTCAAAAACCGGCAAAGAGCTCACCAGCAAAACCCTCCAGCAAATCAGAAAGATAGTCGAAGCCACTGATGGCAGGGCTGGGGCTCCAATTCGAGTGCTACAGCAAGTGCAGGGGCTTGTCGGCTATCTTACCACCCGAAGTTTTAAGAACTGTCTCCAAGGAAATGGGGATTCCCCTGAGTGAACTATACGGCATAACCAGCTTCTATTCCTTTTTCTCGATGGTGCCGAAGGGTAAATATGTCCTTCAGGTCTGCTTGGGCACCAGTTGCTATGTCAAAGGAGCCGAAAGGATTCTAAAGACATTGAAGAAGGATTACAGCCTTGAGTCGGGTGGAATCACTTCTGATGGAAAATTCTCGCTTGAAACAGTAAGATGCCTGGGCTGCTGCGGTCTATCTCCGGTTATGGCAATAAAGGAAAATGTTTATCGAAAGGTAAAACCAAGCCAGATAAAAGACATCCTGACTTCGTATAAATAGGAGAATGAGATGAAACCACTTGCATCTGTAAAAGAACTGACACAGCTTAGAGATAAAATACAAGAGAGGCTAGCCAAACAAGAAAAGAAGATCCAAGTTAAGGTTCATCTTGGCACGTGCGGTATATCCTCAGGAGCAAACAAGGTCCTTCAAGCTTTTCAACAGGGAGTGGAAAGCAACAAATTATCGGATGTCTCCGTACTTAAGGCAGCATGCATCGGTTTGTGCGACCGAGAGCCGGTAGTTACAGTCGTGCATCCTGCAACCGGAAAAACTACTTACTACGACCTTACTGAGGACAAAGTCTCCAAGATTATTGAGAAACATCTTATTCGCAATAAGGTGGTCGAAGAATGGAAGCTGGACACCACTGACCCGCTGCTCAAGCTACAAGAGATACGGGTAATGCATAACCAGGACCTCGACCCGATGAATATAGATGAGTACATTGCCCGGGACGGCTACCAGGCGTTAGCTAAGGCTCTGACCCAAATGAAGCCGGAAGAAGTCATCGCAGAAATCGGGCGGGCTGGCCTGAGAGGCCGTGGTGGAGCAGGCTTCCCCACAGGCACGAAATGGACATTCGTTCGCAGCGCGCCTGGCGATGAAAAATACGTTGTCTGCAACGGTGATGAGGGCGACCCGGGTGCTTACATGAACCGCGCCGTACTTGAAGGAAATCCGCACTCAATAATCGAAGGGATGGCAATAGGAGCCTATGCCATAGGCAATGTGCGCCAGGGCTATGCCTATGTCCGTGCCGAATACCCCCTGGCCATCGAGACATTGAACCATGCTATAACCAAGGCTCGAGAACACGGCCTGCTGGGGAAAAACATACTCGGTACCGGCTTTGAATTCGACCTGGATATATTCCCCGGCGCCGGTGCCTTTGTCTGCGGCGAGGAGACTGCCCTTTTAACCTCAATCGAAGGTAAACGAGGTAATCCACGCCAGCGACCGCCATTCCCGGCTAACAAAGGACTTTTTGATAAACCGACTACGCTAAACAATGTGGAAACCTGGTCAAACGTTCCACAGATAATCTGGAAAGGGGCCGATTGGTTCGGAAGTGTCGGCACTGCAAGCAGCAAAGGCACGAAGACACTATGTTTGGTAGGAAAGGTTAATAACACCGGGCTGGTTGAGGTTCCATTGGGCACCAGCCTGGGGAAGATTGTATTTGATATCGGCGGTGGCATACCGAAGGGAAAGCAGTTCAAGGCAGTACAGATAGGTGGGCCTTCGGGTGGAGTCATCCCCATCGAACATCTGAACACCCCCGTCGACTATGAAGCTGTAACCGCTCTGGGAGCAATTATGGGCTCAGGTGGGCTTGTAGTCATGGATGAGGATAGCTGCATGGTCGATGTGGCCAAATTCTTCCTGCAGTTCACCAGGGACGAGTCCTGTGGTAAATGCACTCCATGCCGAGCAGGAATACCAAAGATGCTTGCTTTCCTGACTAAGATAACCGAAGGTAAAGGGACAATGGAAGACCTGAATACACTTTCGGAACTGGCTGAAATGGTGGGCTCAGCATCTATCTGTGGCCTGGGACAAACAGCTCCCAATCCGGTTCTGACCACACTGCGCCATTTCAGGGCTGAATACGAAGCCCACATAATAGACAAGAAGTGCCCGGCTGTAGTCTGCCAGGCTCTATTCAGGGCTCCGTGTCAGGGTACCTGCCCTGTGGGACTCGATACGCCTGGTTACATTGCTTTTATCAAGGAGAATAATTTCGAACAGGCTTGCCGCGTTATTATGCAGCGGCTGCCCTTACCCTTAAGCGTAGGGCGGGTATGCCCTCACCCCTGCGAAAGCAAGTGTCGTCGACAGCAGGTAGAGGAGCCGATAGCAATCAGACACCTGCACAGGTTTGCTGCCGATTACGCTTTTGAGCACGGGTTTGAATATAAACCAGATATTAAAGAGCGAAAAAAAGAAAAGATAGCTATCATCGGCGCGGGGCCGGCAGGCTTATCTGCAGCTTGGGACCTCGCTCACGAAGGATACCAGGTTACAATATTTGAAGCACTACCTGTAGCCGGTGGCATGTTGGCCGTTGGTATCCCTGAGTACCGGCTACCAAAAGACCTGCTTAAAAAAGAGATTGATATTATCCAGAAGCTCGGTGTAGATATAAAATTGAATACAAAGGTAGACGACATCGAATCTCTGTTAAAAGACAATAAATACCAAGCTGTATTCATTGCTACGGGTGCCCACAAGGGAGATAAAATGAAGATTCCAGGCGAAGACCTGACAGGAGTCTTCGATGCTATCCACTTCTTGAGAGAGATAAATCTAGGAAAGAAAATTAAAGTGGGGCAGAAAGTAGCTGTCATTGGTGGCGGCAACTCTGCCATTGATGCAGCCCGTGTAGCTCTGAGAGAAGGTGCCAAAGAGGTTCATATTCTCTATCGGCAGAGAGAAGAGGGATATGCCAGCACTGCCAGATGAGATAGTGGCGGCTGACGAGGAAGGTATTCAAATCCATTGCCTGACAGCCCCTACCAAGATTCTGGGCAATAACGGCGTAGTCACCGGGCTCGAATGCATCCGCATGGAACTGAAGGAGTTTGATACCAGCGGGAGAAGGACGCCCAACCCAATCAATGGGTCTGAATATACAATGAATTTCGACACGGTTATTGAAGCCACAGGCCAAAGACCGGATACTTCCTTTTTGGGTGGAGACAGTATCGGTGTGGCAAAGGGCGGCACAATAGTAGCCGACCCAAGAACCCTTGCCACCAATCGTGAAGGCGTTTTCGCGGGAGGAGACGCAGTTACGGGCGCAGCAACAGTAATCGAAGCCATTGCCGCCGGACAGAGGGCAGCCTCCTCTATAAGAAGATATCTCCGCGGAGAGAAGCTCTCGCCGTTGGTAGAACGCAACGGCTACCAGCCAATTGCCATCCCTCCCATACCGCCTACCGAGGAGGAACTGAAAGAAAGGCCCAGGGTAGCAATTACAGAGGTAAGCAGTTCTCAAAGAAAAGGTTCTTTTAAAGAGGTAGTCTTACCCTACGGTCCAAAGGAAGCTAAAAGCGAAGGTAGCCGCTGTCTTAGATGTGATCTTGAGGTAGGAGAATAAGCATGAAAGAGATTACTCTAACAATCGATGGTAAGCAGGTCAAGGGAAAAGAGGGCGATACTGTCCTCGAGGTCTGTGAGGCTAACAATATCGATGTGCCAACTCTCTGCCATTTAAAAGGACTGACTGATGTCGGCGCTTGCCGCATGTGCGTCGTCGAGATCGAGAGAGAAAGACGACCTGTTCCGGCGTGTACTTACCCGGCACGAGAAGGTTTAGTGGTACAGACCCAAAATGAAAAACTGGAGAAATATCGTCGGCTGGTTCTGGAACTTATGTTCACCGAACGTAACCATCTCTGTGCTCAGTGCGTAGCCAGCGGCGACTGCGAATTGCAGCAGCTAGGTTATCGGTATCAAATGGATAATACGCGCTATCCGTATTCATGGCCTGCTCTGCCGGTTGATTCAGCGCACGAATACCTGGTAATTGACCACAATCGATGTATTCTCTGCGGCCGATGTATAAGAACGTGCGATCAAATTGTGGGCGTTCACACACTCGATTTCGGGTACCGCGGCTGGAAAGATGTGGTAGTCGCTGACCTTAATCAACCTCTGGGAAAGTCCATCGTGCATATCATGCGGGGCTTGTTTTCAAGCTTGCCCCACAGGTGCAATTTTCTCCAAGAAGAGCGCCTACAAGGGCAAACGTCCAGAATCGCAGGAGATTACCACTGTTTGCCCCATATGTGGCATCGGCTGCGAGATTAAAGCCTTTGTCAAGAACAATATGTTGATAAGAATAGACAGCCCTGACCCTTCCCAACACGATGGTTTACTCTGCCACAAGGGGCGCTTTGGTCCCTTAAGTCAGGTGCAAGCCAGAGTAAAGACACCACTGGTGCGAAATGCCCGAGGCAAGCTGGAGCCTTGCTCCTTGAGTGAAGCTGTAGATATGGTAGCCAAGAAGCTTAGTCAGTTGAAAGCACAGAATGGCAGCGGCAGCATAGCCGGAGTAGCTTCAGGCCAGGCCAGCAGCCAGGCACTGAAAGCATTCAAGGAATTAATTACGGGAACTCTAGGTAGTAAGTTTATCGATAGCCTTGACGGAGACGATTACAGGGCTGTTATTAAAGGCATCAGCAATTTCCAGGATAAGGCAGATTTAAACACTGAAGTACCGTTGGAAGAGATTTTTAAGGCTGACTGCGTGCTCCTGGCCGGTGCTAACCCGTTTAAAAGCCATCCTGTAGCCGGGTCTTATATCGTCAGGGCAGTACGACAGAATAAGGCAAAGCTCATTGTTCTTGACCCAACACAAAATGTCTTGCCGGATTATACGGCACTATGGTTGAAGCCGAAGAAGGGTAAGGAGACTCTAGCTCTGAATAGTCTGGCTAAGGCTATCATAGACAATGGTTTGGTTAAGAATTCCGCCCAGGTAAAGAAAATTGCTGCTTCACTTAATAATGTCAATGTTAAGCAGGATGCCGTGGCAGCTGGAATCAATTATAATGAGCTCCTGGAAGCCGCTGAGACTCTCGGCAAATCCCGGCGTACTATTGTCATCTACGGCGAAGGCATTTTGCAACATCGAAATTCGGGGCTTATAACTGCACTCCTCAACCTGGCAGCTATTTCCGGAAACCAGAACGGTGGCAAGCCGGCTATCATATCTCTAAAGTCTAAAGGGAATAGCCGGGGTGCCTGGGATATTGGCATAGCCAACGGTTCTGAGTCTGTCATAAATAACTTAGCTCAAAACGGTATAAAGGCATTATATCTTCTTTTGGCCGATGACCAAGTTGAGGCAAACGAATTGCCGGGGCTTCTCAAAGGAATAGATTTCCTGGTCGTTCAAGCCAGCTATCTATCACCGCTGGCTCAAAAAGCCAATGTCGTTTTGCCGTCACCGACCTGGACAGAAATAAGTGCCAATTACAGCACTCTGGATGGTATGCCCATATCCGTATCGCGCTTAATCAAGCCGCCAGATGGAGTAAGGGCAGATTGGGAAACAATCAACGAAATCGCTAAGCGCTTTAAGTAATTGATAAGGAGTAAATAATATGGCAAAAGTAAAGGTAGCTTCGGCCTGGCTGAAGGCTGTGCCGGCTGTCATATGTCATTTTTAGACATCTGCAGCGATAATTATTTAGCCAATCGTGGTTGAATTCACCAGAACTCCTATAACCGATATAAAGAGTTCCCACAAGTAGACGTCAGCATCATAAAGCTCATAATATACCAAAAAAAACTAACTCACTCAACGTAAAGGTAGCTTCGGTCTGGCTGGAAGGCTGTGCCGGCTGTCATATGTCATTTTTGGACATCGATGCAGCGATAATTGATTTAGCCAACGTGGTTGAATTCACCAGGACTCCTATAACCGATATAAAGGAGTTCCCAGAGGTAGATGTCGGCATCGTAGAGGGCTCTGTGGGCAATACCGAAGAGGAGGAGGTGCTTAAGGACCTAAGGGCTCACTGCAAGATTCTTATGGCCTGGGGCGATTGTGCCTGCTTTGGCGGTGTATGTGCTATGCGCAGTACCCTTGACAAAGAAGATGTGCTCAGGCGTGCCTATATCGAGACTGAGAGCACTTTCGAGGGCAAAATACCCCGCCCGCCCGGTGTACCGGCACTTCTGGACCAGGTAAAGCCGATAAATAATATAGTGAAAGTTGACTGCTACGTTCCCGGCTGCCCACCGGAAGCTAAAGCTATCCTGTATGGCTTAAATGAACTGCTGGCAGGCAGGATACCAGTTTTGCCCAGCGATATGATGCGCTTTGATTAAATCTGAGAGGTGTTGCAATGGTTTCTGAAGTCAAAAAGGCAAATGCTAAAAGAACAATTGAGATAAACCCGGTTAGCCGGATTGAAGGACATGGCAAGGTAACTATCCAGCTGGACGAGGCGGGCAATGCCATCGATGCCAAGTTCAATGTAACGCAGTTCCGAGGCTTCGAGAAGTTCTGCGAGGGCAGGGTGCTCTGGGAGATGCCGTCTATTACACCCAGAATCTGTGGAATCTGCCCGGTAAGCCACCATCTGGCTGCAGCTAAAGCCGGCGATGCGATTTTAGGAGTTGAGCTAACCCGTCCGGCTAAATTACTTCGTGAGTTGATGCACATGGGGCAATATATCCAGTCCCATGCTCTCCACTTCTTCCATTTAGCCAGCCCCGATTTGCTATTGGGTTTGGATTCCGACCCGGCAACAAGAAACGTAATCGGGTTAATTGGTGTAAACCCGGAGCTGGCTACCAAAGGCGTATTGCTTCGTAGCTTCGGACAAACAATCATCCAGAGTCTCGGCGGCAAAAAAGTCCACCCCAACGGCGCTGTGCCCGGTGGCATGAACACGCCGTTGTCAACCGCTGACCGTGACCATTTTCTAAAACAGCTAGATGGGGCTATTGCTGATGCCGAAATTGCACTTAATATAATTAAACAGTACTACGACCAGCACAACGACTTTGTTTGTAGCTGCGCTAGTTTCCCCAGCTGGTTATCTTGGACTGGTGGATAAAAACAACAATCTGGAGTTCTACGATGGTAAATTAAGGCTGATTGACTCCAAGGGCAAGGTGCTTGAAGACCAGTTCAACCCTTCCAATTATCTTGATATCATCAATGAGCACGTGGAGGACTGGTCTTACCTTAAGTTCCCGTTTTACAAGAAGCTCGGCTATCCAGCCGGGACTTACCGGACCGGCCCGCTCGGCCGACTCAATGTCTGCCAGGGAATATCAACACATCGAGCCAATGCCGAACTTAAGAATTTCAAGAAAATTGGCAATGGTGGCCCTGTAGAAGGCTCGCTGTATTACCACTATGCCCGCCTGATAGAATTGCTTTATTCGCTGGAAAGGACTCAACAGCTTTTAGAGGACCGCGATATATGCTCAACCGACCTCATAGTTACGTCCAACAAATTCAATGAGCAGGGCGTTGGCGTTCTTGAAGCCCCGCGGGGAACTTTATTCCACCACTACTGGGTAGATGATAGCGGTAAAATAACCAAGGTAAACCTCATCGTAGCCACCGGCAATAATAATGCAGCTATGAACAAGGCTGTGTACACAGTGGCTAAAGAATTCATAAAGAATAATAAAATCACCGAAGGAATCCTTAATCGAGTCGAGGTTGCCATCCGCTGTTATGACCCCTGTCTTTCCTGCTCCACCCATGCTTTGGGTCAAATGCCGTTCCGAATCGAAGTCATCTCGGCCGATGGTGAGGTAATTCAAGAGATAACAAGATAGATTATCCTATATTCGACCCATAAATCATCGAAAGCAAACCAAAGTAGGGGCCACCAATAAAGGGAGCCCCTACTCTTTTTATACAATCCGGTCGAAAAAATCACCAGCCTTTGAATCTGACGACTAAAATTAGTAAACTTAATAATCCGGTAAAGCGAAGAGCAATTGAAACATATACGCAAGGAGCCAAATTCATGATAACCGAGCAGCAGGTAAAAGAAAGCCTGGAAGAAGTCCTGGTTCCCGGCGCTATGCGCAGCTTGTCGAAATTAAATTTAGTCCGTCAAATCGTTGTCTCTGACCAGAAAGTTGACATCACCCTCGCCTCTGCAGCCCTGGACTCAAATGCCGAAGACTTGCTGAAATCAAAAGTCAGTGACACCGTCGGACAATTGGCCGGTGTCAGCCAGGTAAATGTAGACTTCGTTCCGGCTTCACCGAAAGAAGTTAACGACGTTGGAAACGTGGTCGCTGTCATGAGCGGCAAAGGCGGTGTCGGCAAATCTCTGGTGGCAGCCCTGCTCAGCATTGCGCTCGCCCGTCAGGGGAAAGAGGTCGGCATACTCGATGCTGATATCACCGGCCCCAGCATACCCAAGATATTCGGCCTTAGTGGAATTCGACCGCGCAGCAGCGAATCCGGCATTTTACCCGTTCTATCTAAATTAGGCATCAGCGTTATGTCCATCAATCTGCTGCTGGAACATGAGGATGATGCCGTAATCTGGCGCGGACCTATTATCAGCAGAGTCATTCAACAATTCTGGGAAGATGTGCTCTGGGGTAAGCTCGATTATCTCATAGTCGACCTGCCGCCGGGCACTGCCGATGCTCCTCTGACTGTATTACAAACCATCCCGGTATCCGGGATAGTCATAGTATTCAGCCCTCAGGAACTGGCAGCCATGGTGGTAAAGAAGGCGGTCAGAATGGCAAAGCAGATGAATATACCCTATATTGGGAGTTGTGGAAAACATGAGCTACTTCACTCCACCTGGCAGCAGGAAGAAGCTGGAACTGTTTGGCAAAAGCCGGGGCCAGGAAATGTCGGAGGCAGCAGGTGCGCCTCTCTTAGCCCAGATACCTATTGACCCTGAATTGGCTAAGCTCTGCGACCAGGGCAAAATCGAGCGCTATAGCTCGAAAATATTTGATAAACTCAGCCGGAACTTTATCCAAGCACTGCCGATAAAGGCAAAACAAACTTAGCGCACCTTGGAGAATTGATATGGCCGACGAATTCGATGAACTGGAAAAAGAAATACTGGAAACCATGAGGAAAATCTATTCCGAAACGGTAATTGACCATGCCATGAATCCCCGAAATGCGGGCAAAATCCCGAATCCCGATGGTTTCGGTTCCACTACCAGCGCTTGCGGGGAAACCATGGAGATAAGGCTCAAGGCAAAAGACGGCAAAATAACGGACGCCGCTTTCTGGACAAATGGCTGCAGCACCACAGTTGCCTGCGGCAGTATGGCGTCGGAGTTAATCAAAGGTGAAGACGTGGCACAGGCGTTAGCTATCAGTCAAAATGATATACTGGAAGCCCTGGGTGGCTTACCTGAGGGCAATCACCACTGCGCCCTGTTAGCCGCCAATGCGGTCAAAGCCGCCGTCCTCGACTACATAGCTATCAGAAAGGAGCCGTGGAAAAAGGCCTACAGAAAATGCTGAAGCCAAACCTCTGCTTCAGCTTCCACGGCATTGAATTATGCCTCCAATAATATCAATCGTAGGTGAATCCAAATCGGGAAAGACCACTCTTATCGAAATGCTGATTTCGGAGCTGAAATCAAGAGGCTATCGCGTAGCTACTATCAAGCACTCCGTCCATCAGTCTGAGTTTCGATAAACCAGGCAAAGATAGCTGGCGTCACATTCAAGCCGGCAGCGCCGCTACAGCCATCGTTTCGCCAGACCAGGTTGTGCTAATCAAAACGGTTACTGCAGAGCCTGACCTGAATGAGATAGCTCGTCTCTTCGGTGAGGACTATGATATCATCCTGGCCGAAGGCTTCAAGCAGAGCCAGGCACCCAAAGTTGAGGTTCACCGTAAGGCAGCCGGCCCACCTCTTAGCCGTATCAATAACCTCATCGCTATAGCCACTGACGAGCCTCTGGAGACCAAGACCAGGCAGTTTTCACTGAATGACATCAAAGGATTAGCCGACTTTTTGGAGAGCGGTTTCATAAAGTCCAAATAAGAGGAGAAACGACCTGTTAACATTAACCATCGATGGCATCGAGGTCAAGGCCAGGGAAGGAACCAATATACTCTGGGTAGCCCTGGATAATGGACTTTACATACCTAATTTATGTGCCATAAGAGAAGCCATCACGCCGTTTGCTTCCTGCCGCCTCTGCTTTGTGGAAATAGAAGGCAGAAGCGCCCCCATCACTGCCTGCACTGAGCCGGTCAGCGATGGCATGGTAGTGCATCTGAATACACCCAAAGTTAAAAGACTGAGAAATACTGCTTTCGAGCTTCTTCTCAGCCATCATAATCTTGATTGCGTCAATTGTGCCAAAAATAAAAACTGCGGACTGCAGAAAACTGCCGCTCACCTTGGGTTAAAGCTGAAGCCTAAGAGGCTTAGACGCATACCTCGAAATCTGCCTGTAGATTCCAGCCACACTCTGTTTACCTATGACCCGAACAAATGCATTTATGCGGCAAATGCGTTTGGGTTTGTCAACAGCAAGGTTCAGGCATACTGGACTTCGCCTTACAGAGGCATTGATACCGTCGTCAGCACCTTCTCAGGCATACCGCTGGCGGAAGCGGGTTGTACCTCCTGCCTGGCTTGCGTCAACGTCTGCCCCGTAGGCTCACTGGTAGTTAAATCCGGTGTGGGCCCCATCTTTATACCCAGGGCAGGTATTTGAGGCTATATATATACCTCATGCCATTCTGAGAGAACCCTTCATTAATGTCATTCTGAAGGAGCGAAGCGACTGAAGAATCTCCACCGGGATAAACTCAACACCGAAAAATACCGCAGATTCTTCGCTACGCTCAGAATGACACTGGGCGAAGGACTCACAATGACAGTGGAATCCGGTAGATTGGAGCATCTGCTCCAATCGTGCCTGGAGCAGGCGCTACGAGCCACCTATTCTTCCCAGGCACCCGGTCCGATAAGTGGTACGAAGCGGCAGCCACCCAGATTTTTGACTAGATGCTTCCTTTTTCTCTTGGTGACTTTTAGCAAGTCCTGTTCCCATCTTGACCCGACGGGAATGACCATTCGCCCCCCTAATGCCAACTGCTCAAGTAAAATCTCGGGAATATGCGGTGCGCCGGCAGTCACTATTATGGCATCATAGGGTGCGCCGCCTGGCCAGCCCAGTGTCTCGACGGCCGTATGAATCTCAACATTAGTACAACCCAATTTATCTAGGACCTGCTTCGCCGACTCTGCCAGTTTAGCAATGCGCTCGATGCTGACTATCCGCTTCGCCAGTTCAGCTAATATTGCCGTCTGATAGCCGCTTCCGGTACCTAACTCCAAAACCTTTTCATCGCCTTTCAGTCTTAAAGCCTGTGTCATCAAAGCTACAATGAAAGGTTGAGAAATAGTCTGACCGAAGCCAATGCTCAAGGGCATGTCTTCATAAGCGGCATAATAATAATCGGGTGATACAAAAAGCTCTCGAGGCACGCACGCTATAGCTGACAGCACACGTCTATCGCGGATTTCGTGTCTCAGACTTTCAATCAGTCTGGTTCGGGCTGCCTCTAAACCCACGCACTTATACCTTAAGGCTTCAATGAAGAATAAAAGCTAATACAAAAAGTATTACAAACAAAGCACCAGCAATGATTCCGATGCGTCGCATCTCCGGCACCACGTATTGATAGCGGTTTGCCTGAGCCGGCATTACAGCCGGTTGAACCGAAGCTGCTACAGCTTTAGGTTCAGCCACCTGCTAGCCATCGGTTTAGCCTGATAGACAGGTTGGGCTGGTACTCCTTGTGCCAGCCTGGCAGCTGCTCGAAGTTTAGCTTTACGTCGCGATTTTCTTCCCATATTATTGCTCCAAAAAATCCAGCATTACATATTTGTATCGTCGAGTTAAGGACGAAGCTCCACCTGAGTATAAGCCCGGGTAGTCGAAATATGGGCATGCCCCAGAAGCTCCTGAACAGACTGTAAGTCGGCACCGCTCTTCAGTTTATGCGCCGCGAAGCTGTGACGCAAACTGCGAGGCGTGACCTTGCCGCTAAGCTCCACCTTATCAGCATAGCCCTGAACAATCTGCCAGAAGCCCTGTCGGGTAAGCCGGTCACCACGGCGGTTAAGGAACAAAGCAATCTCTTTTTCATCGCTCAATAACTCTGGTCGAACGACGTCGATATATTCTTTAACCAGCCGCGCCACAGGCGAGTCAATAGGAACAACTCGTAGTTTTAGAACCCGACCCCAGGCATCGCACCGTGTTTCTCTTCGTGTCGATATCTCGCGTGTTTAGCGACATTAACTCGCTGGCTCTTAAGCCAGTGGCATAGAGCAACTCCAGCATCGTTTTATCTCTCTTGGCGTCGACGGTGGAATGCTTTGCCGGTTCCGATAACAGACGGCGGACCTCGGAAACAGATAGAGGTTTGGGCAGGGGTTTGCTTACCTGAGGTGAAGCCAGATTCGGTGCCAAATCGCTTCTCAGCTTTCCCCTGTCCACCATAAACTTAAGAAAGGATTTAGCTGCCGCTATCTTGCGCGCCACGGTAGATGGTGTGTACCTTCTTCCCCGCAGATTGTGCAGGTAACCCGCCAGAATCTCGGCGTTCAACCTCGACTCCGAAAAACCGGAGCCGGAAGTTGAGACCTGCGATTTTACATAGTCAGCCAGCTGGCTTAAGTCGTTCTTATAAGCCGCCAAAGTGTTTTTGGAATACTTCTTTTCGCTGACTAAGTAACCAAGGAAGGACTTTATGTCTTCTTCCATTTCACAACGCCCTGAGTATTCTATCACAACTGAGCCTGGCAAGGCTACGCATATGATAAGATTTTAAAGACTTTTTGTCTACTTTTCCCGCCCAATGCTACAATAAATTGTAGAAGAACGATATGCCTCTTAAGGAACAGCTAAAAATACTGCCAGCCAAGCCCGGCGTCTATCTTTTCAAAGACAACCTGGGCAAGGTCATTTACGTTGGTAAAGCATCCAGCCTGCGTAATCGGGTTAAAGCTTATTTCAGCTCGAGCGCCAAGCTATCATTCAAGCTGGAGCGCCTGGTAGACAAAATAAGTGACCTCGAGGCTATAGTTACCGATTCGGAATACGAAGCCCTGATTCTGGAGAACAACCTCATCAAGAAATACCGTCCCTGTTTACAATGTGCGCCTGAAAGATGACAAGACCTTTCCCTATCTCAAGATAGACCTCAAAAATGACTGGCCGACCGTTCGCATTACCCGCCGTTTTCATAAAGATGGGGACAGGTATTTCGGCCCTTATGTCAGTGCCTATTCCTTACGCCAGACATTGAAGTTAATAAGGAAAATCTTTCCCTTCCGCTCCTGCAACAGGACAATCACCGGAAAAGATGCCAGGCCGTGTCTTGAGTATCACATCAAAAGCTGCCTGGGGCCGTGTATAGGCGCTATAAGCCAGGAAGATTATAACGACATAATAAAACAGGTCATCCTGTTTCTTGAAGGTAAGCAGGAGCTGCTGATTCAAGACCTGAAACACAAAATGGAAGAGGCTTCGCAGCAACTCCAATACGAGAAGGCGGCTTTGCTTCGCGACCAAATCCAGGCCATAGAAGATGTTGTTGAAAACCAGAGGATTGCGGTTACTGTGAGAGGTGACGAGGATGCTATCGCCCTGGCACAAACCAAAGACTTAGCTTACATGGAGATTTTCTTCATCCGCAACAACAAACTCATCGGGCGTGATTATGTTCTGCTGGATGGCATCCGCGATGAAGAGCCCGGCCAGATAATGACCAGCTTTGTTAAACAATACTATTCCTCGACTTCGTCAATACCGCCGCTAATCCTGCTCCAGTTTCCTATTGACGAGCCTGATGTCATTGCCGGATGGCTGGCAAACCAAAGAGGAGCATCAGTCAAGTTGCGCGTGCCGCAACGTGGAATCAAGAAACAGCTAATAAACATAGTCGAAGAAAATGCCCGGCAGGGACTGGCATTATACCAGGCCAAACAATCGAAAATCATCGAATCGGCTCTCGTCCTGGAAGAGCTAAAGGATAGACTTGGCTTGCCCCGAATGCCGCTGCGGATAGAGGGCTACGACATATCCAATATCCGAGGCAATCAGGCAGTGGGCAGTATGGCGGTTTTTGATAAAGGCCTGTCCAGGCGGGCACACTACCGGCGCTTCAGAATAAAGTCAGTATCCGGTATAGACGACTACGCCATGATACAGGAGGTGTTAAGGCGGCGCTTCAGGCGGTCATTGGCGGCTGATGACAAATGGTCAGCAATGCCTGACCTCATTCTCATCGACGGCGGCAAAGGCCACCTCAATGCTGCACTGGAAATACTAAAAGAATTGGGGCTGGACTCAATCCCCGCCGCCAGCCTGGCTAAAGAAAAGGAAGAGGTATTCATACCCGGCAGGTCTGAATCCGCTTGATATTCCACGGACTTCGGCAGCGCTGCATCTACTACAAAGGGTCAGGGATGAAGCCCATCGCTTCGCTTTAGGCTATCATCAGAAGCTGCGGCACAAGGACAGCATTGCTTCGGCTCTGGACAGCATTCCCGGCATTGGTCCTAAGCGTAAAAAAGCCCTGCTTAAAAAATTCGGCTCGGTACGGAGTATCAAAGAGGCATCGGTAGATGAGCTATCCCGGGTTCCAGGAATAACCAGCAAACTAGCTGAGAAAGTGAAGGAATATCTGTGATTCGGGGTTATTCATTGAGCTGCATTTGATCTTTCTTGCCATTCTTTCCAGCTGTCATTGCGAGCCGAAGGCGTGGCAATCTCCTCTTCCCAGCCTCCACCGAGATTGCTTCGTGGTTTACACCCCCCTCAATGACAATAAACACTCCCGTCCTTCCAGATTAGACTTCGCCGCCACCCCCAGCTATAATTAATCACCAATGAAAGCACCAGATAATCAATCAAAACTTCCCGTACCGGTAAATCCGCCGAAGCTACTTAACCAGGGCTTCGTCTGGATACGCAGCCGCCGCAGCTCTATCAAAACGCGAAGGTTTTCAGGAATCTCCTCAGTCTTAATGGCACCCGTCTTCATGCTGGAATTCCTTTTCCTGGCCCTGCTCATAGGCATAATATTGCTCATCTTCGCACTTTATGTAATGTTCAATTTGCTGATTTCCCTGCCCCGGCTGAAAAAGGGCAGCTAAGCCACCGCAACTATTTTTTGTCATTCTGAGGTAGTCCTTCGCCTTCTGTCATCCTGAGGGAGCGGAGCGACCGAAGGATCTACCTCCTTATAAACTCCGCCATCGGGTAATCTCACCTCAGATCCTTCGCCTCGCTCAGGATGACAAATTAAAGAACCCCGGCGACAACTTAAAGAGTCCGCGATGACAATCACAAGGACTACCACCTCTTATATCTCATCCAATTTGGCTAAATCAAACTTCATGCCATCGCGAGCCGCTATAACCTTGATGCCTGTCTCATCGCTCAGCTTCTGGGCTAATTCCCAGGGCTTAGACCTCCATATCGACATGCCGAAATGAGTCAGTATAGCAGCTTTAGGTTTCACTTCCTCAATTATCTGCCTGGCTTCAGGAAGAGACAGATGGTCGACCGGGTCCCTGGGCTCCATCAACACCACGTTTATAACCAGTAGCTCAGCCCGATAGTAGCCGGACAGCTCAGGAAAATATTTGGTGTCGGTAATCCAGGAAAAAGTATGCCTCGGCGTCTTGAAAACAAAGCCGTAGGTCTCAACCGGATGCCGGTGCTTGACCGGAGTTTCAAAAGAGACATCGTCTACGGAATAAGAACCGCCTTCAGATAAAATCTCTATCTTCTGCGGAAAATTTCGCAAGTAGGGAAAAATCACCGCATCCTTATTCAGCGCATCGGATGGGGCGAACACCACACCCCGCTGCCTCCGACCACCTTCGGTCATGGCTTCAATCATAATGTTAATGTCGCCGGAGTGGTCCAGATGCTTATGAGACAGGATAATAGCCTTGAGCTTGGAAGCATCGAGCTTCCTCTTCACGCTCTGGACCAGGCAGCCGGGCCCGGGGTCAAGAAGTATCTCAGTGCCGCCCAGATTTAGCCAGGCGCCTCCCGAAGCCAGAAACTGCTTGGTCACCACAAACCGCGCACCAGCCGTGCCCAGAAAGGTTATGGTATCCGATAGCTCCTCCACAGTCCTTAATTATATCAAGAAAGCTAGCCATACCCCCATACCCTACTTACACCCACAAATCCCAAATTACAAACATCAAATCCCAAACAATATCAAATTCAAAATCGGATAAACAAAAAATGTAGCCTTGACCCTTTAGGGTCAAGGTCACGAGGTTAAAACCTCGTGGCTACATGTATCTTAAAAATGCATGATAAGCAACCGATACTCCAATCTACCCGGTTTCTTGTCATCCTGAGCCTTTCCTCTCTGTCATTACGAGTCCTTTTCATCTCTGAGTCATCCTGAGCGAAGCGAAGGATCTCCAGTCGACCCCTCTAGCTTATGCATCCAGCTTTCTGTTAAAATTGGCGCAGCCTCATCACTGGAAAAAAGAAATCAAATGCCCACACTACAGGACGAAATCGCCCAGCTTCTCAGGAAATATCAGGCCAAAACCGGTAAACTGCTGACCATCGGCACCGTCGAATCAGCTACCGGCGGCAGAATCAGCGATAAGATAACCAATGTCCCGGGCAGCTCCGACTACTACAAAGGCTCCATCGTTTCCTACAGCAATGAAGCCAAAACGGATATCGTCGGTGTCAAAAAACAGACACTCAAGAAACATGGCGCCGTCAGCCGCCAGACAGCCATAGAGATGGCTAAAGGCGGCAGGAAACTGCTCAAAGTGGATATCTGCATATCCGACACCGGAATCGCCGGGCCCACCGGTGCCACGCCCGGAAAACAAGTAGGATTATTCTATCTCGGCCTATCGGCTAAAGACAGCAGCCTGGCTAAGGAGCACCATTTCCACGGCAACCGGGAGGAAAACAAGCAAAAAGCGGCTGAAATGGCGCTGACCCTGTTGATAGATTATCTACAAAAGCACGTCACCGAATCAGCCGATAGCACCATGGACGAGAAACATGTAGTTACCTGCTTCCTGGAGCATGGCCGAAAAATCTTGATTTTAAGGCGCAGCAGCAAAGTTGGCACTTACCGCCGAAGCTGGGCTGGCGTCAGCGGCTACATTGAGACAAACGACATCGACCAGGCTTTCACCGAGATAAGACAGGAAACACAACTTTACCAAAAGGACCTCAAACTAATTAAAAAGGGTAAGCCGTTAGAAGTCATCGATAAAAACCTCAACCGCAAGTGGATAGTCCACCCCTTCCTTTTCCATGTAAAGGCACCGGACAAAATCAAGATTGATTGGGAGCATACCGAGTCCAAGTGGATTAAACCATCAGAATTGAAAAAATATGAGACTGTTCCCGGCTTGGCGAAAGCGCTGGCACGGGTGAATAAATGAGATGCGTCTGCAATTCTCCATTTACTAAACCAGGAATTGAATATGCTGGCTAAAGTAATGAGCTGTGCCGTAGTCGGCCTGGAAGGCGCCATCGTTGAAGTAGAGGTTGACATCTCTCCCGGGCTGCCTACTTTTACCGTCGTTGGCCTGCCGGATACCGCCGTACAGGAAGCCAGGGAACGAGTCCGGGCGGCTATCCGTAACTCCGGCTGCACTTTCCCCATGAGGCGGATAACAGTGAACCTTGCCCCGGCGGATTTAAAGAAAGCCGGCCCCGCCTACGACTTGCCTATCGCTGTCGGCATACTGCTCAGCTCGGACCAGATATATGCCGACGTCTCCAAAACGCTTTTCCTCGGCGAGCTTTCCCTGGATGGCAGCCTGCGCCACACCCAGGGCATATTGCCCATGGTGGCTCTGGCTCAAGAAAAAGGGGTACCGGAAGTCTTCGTGCCGGCTGATGATGCCAACGAGGCTTCAATGTTAGACGGCATTAAGGTCATCCCGTCCATCTCGTTAGCCCAATTAGTCAGCCACCTCCGCGGAGAGCTATCGATTCCTCAGTACCAGCCAGATAAGGACTGGAGACAGGTTACCTACTGACTTCTCCCATAGCTGACCTGGCCCATATAAAAGGACAGGAGCATGCCAAACGCGCTCTGGAAGTGGCGGCGACCGGTGGCCACAATGTAATTATGTCCGGCCCGCCGGGCAGCGGCAAGACCATGCTCGCCCGTGCTTTACCCTCGATAATGCCAATGATGACTTTAGCCGAGGCTCTGGAAGTAACCAAAATCTACAGCGTCAGCGGGCTTCTCTCCCAGGATACGCCGCTTATAAACCAGCGTCCTTTCCGTTCACCCCATTACACCATCTCCCATGCCGGGCTGGTTGGCGGTGGACACTGGCCTCGACCCGGTGAGATAAGCCTGAGCCACCGCGGCGTGCTCTTCCTTGACGAGTTCCCCGAGTTCAGCCACATGTCTCTGGAATCGCTGCGCCAGCCGGTTGAGGACAAGGTGGTTACCATCAGCCGTGCCCAGGGCAGTGTCACCTTCCCCGCCAACTTCATGCTGGTAGCCGCCATGAACCCATGTCCCTGCGGCTATTTTGGAGACCCGGTTAAAGACTGCAAATGCTCCTCCGGCGAAATCTCGCGCTACCAGAAGCGGCTCAGTGGCCCGCTTCTCGACCGCATCGATATCTTCATCGAAGTTCCCCGGGTCGAATACGAAAAGCTCACCGATGATTCCATAGGCGAAGGCTCGGATAAAGTTCGCAGCCGGGTTGAAACCGCCAGGCAAATTCAGCAGAGGCGCTTTGAAGGCACCAAGCTCACCTGCAATGCCGAGATGACGCCCGTGGAGGTCAGGGAATTCTGCCGTGTCGAGCCGCCGGCTCAGAGCCTATTGCGGACAGCTATGAAACAGCTCCACCTCACCGCCCGTTCCTTCCACCGCGTCCTCAAATTAGCCCGGACCATCGCCGACCTCGACAGCGCCGACATCATCAAAGCCAACCACCTCGCCGAAGCCCTCCAGTACCGCCAGCGGAGCATCAAGCTAGGTAACAAAACAGGCTAATGTTCAAAGCACAACGATTGACACTTAGCCTGAATGTGTTATATCCTACACTCAAATACAAAAGGGAGGTGTTTAATGCAAGCATACTGTATGAAATGTAAAACAAAGAGGGAAATGAGTAATCCCAAAGCCATTAAGATGAAGAATGGCAGGCCAGCAACACAAGGTACTTGCCCAAAATGCGGAACTAAGATGTTCAGGATTGGCAGGAGTTAAATCAGTTCATTCTAAGATTCGACAGAGCTGGGTATTTGGTTTACAAATGCCCAGCTTTTTTATTAAAACTGTCCAATCTGGACAAATGTTTCAATCAATACGCTTTCTTCACTGGTTCTTTCTTCTTGAATTTCATACTTAAGCAAACAAAAAACTACCCCCCTCCGTTCCGGATTTTGCCTTTATTTGAATTAAGACTTTTTAAAGCTACTTCTCCAGACCTATTTTTAGCAGTGCATATATTGCAGCGATAAGGGCTACTGGTGCCATCAGAGCAGCAAAGTTCACGAGCATACTGGTAGCGAATTTGCCTACGCCCAGGACCGTAATGGGAGCGAAGGCAGCCGTCATTGCCAACAGGGCTATAGTAGCCAGAAGCAGGGTATGCAAGGTACTAATTTCTTTGGCATAAACAACACTGATAATCCCGATTATAAGGCCGAAGACTACCAGTACCATCAAAACGATGACATTCGCGGGAATTACTAAACCTCCGATGACAGATAGTGCCAGGCCTATGCAAAACAATATGAAACTGACCAGTCCCCAAGCTTTACGCATGAATTAATTACCTCCTTTTTTATTTTTGCTGCCTCGTATAAGTTCTCGTAATGGCTTTTCGCTGCTTTTCCCACAGCAGCACCTCCTCGACCCCGATAATTGACCGATAAAGCATATATCACAACGTCAGTTTCTGTCCGCTTCACCCCCTTTCTTAACTAAAAAGGCACTGGCAATCACTACATTATCTAGTGATTGCTGTGCCCATTTTTTCATCCTCACACTACCTCCGACAGCTAACGTTATTTCAGGTGTTGTTTTATGCTTTGTGCTTCTATTTCAGTCTACCCTCTGGTCTGGATTTTGTCAAACATACGTGAACCGGTACATTGCACAAACCGCCCTAATGTGTTCCCTTTGCACCGGCCTTGCCGATGTAGTGGGGCACCTCGAAGCGGAAGATAGCCCCCTTATGAAACTGACAACAAGGGAGCCCACTGTGGGCTCCCTTGTCTTGTTCTACCCTCGCATATATTAGCTATCATCGGCAGTGGCAAATGTTCTGCCCAGCAACCAGCGCTTGCTATTTGAATTGCAGGGTATTGGCTATTTCTGAGAACTTTGCTTCATCATAAGGGACAAGCAAAGCCACGGTGGTTACTGAAGCCACGATCCACTTGCCACCCTTTTGCACCCCCAGGGCAAAGGTCTCTCCCGGGTAGCCCGCTTTAACCGTCCAATCAGCCTTGGCTATCATAGCCTCGGTGCCATCAGCCAGCTTAGTTTGCTTTTCAGGCCCAATCGTAATATTTGAACCACCAGATTCTTCCAGACCAGCCTTGAGTGCAGCGGTAAAGGTAGCAGCTTCCCTAACGCTGACAGTTATCACTGGGACCTTGGCAGATGCTGCAGCAGTGAAGACCTGTGCTCCAACCGGCTGCCCCTTCGCCCAAGCGGCAGGATATTTGATGGAGAAGCCATACTCCGCATTCGCATACTCGGCAGCCTCAAACGAGAGTCCACCAGCAGCTGGTGGTTTAGTCACCTCCTCTTTGGCCGGTGCTCCCACTAGCTCAGCGGTAGCTTTCTTTTGGATTTCGGTGAGGCGTGGCAAATCAGCCTTACTGGTGATAACAGTCCGGATTAAGATTATACCCCTATCGGTGGGCGCAACTATGACGTGTGCTTTCCCTGTTGAATCCTGATACGTCATACCCTTCCGGACTAAAACTACCTCAATCGGGGTCGACTTCGCCTGTCGGTCATTGATGGCAAAGAAATTGTCCGTATTCATAGCAAAACCTGAGATAGACCAATAGTTGTCAGGTATAACCGCAGTCAAACGAAGCGGGTAATTGCTCACATCGTAGAGGAGGAGAGAATAGAGAAGATCGGGCGATGGTCTGACAATGGTTCTACGCTCCGCCGTAGCTGGCGGGGCAAAAACCCACTGGTTGCTGGGATAATTGAACCTCTCAGTCAGTGTCACCTCCATGATGTCATTGGGTATCCTGAGTACCATGAACCAGATTTACGATGACAGCCACAACAATAATGGCCAGTAGCGTCCATCCTATCCAACCTATCCACTTCTTCATTATTTGCAGCCCTCCTTGATAATGTGTGGCAGCTCGACTGTCTTTAGGGTCTCATAATCATAATAAGCAGGCCCGGGATTATACAGGCGGAGCGAAAGAGACAGCTCTTTGGCGTCACCTGTAGGCAGCCAATTGCCTTCCTTCGGTGTCTTGGACAAGTAGATTTTGAAACGCCCGTCCGGCTCCAACTTTATCTCGGTACAACTCCACGAGTAGCGCCCCTGGTCGTTGGGTATCAGGAAATCATCCTCGCCATATGCAGTGATAGACCACCACCGGGTGTCAGGCGCCTTACCTTCTATCCTATAGTCGCAATTTCCTAGAAGTGGCTCCCCATTGTCGTCAACATAGGCATGAGAGGTAGATTGTCTCCGATTTAGCAAGCGCCAGAAGTCCATGTTCGGCAACCCAGGCTCTAAGATATGGGTTGGCCGAGGTGCTGCCAACAGCAAGGCTGGTGCCCCATGGTCCATTTTGAACCCCGCTCCTGTTTGTAATGAGATTAAGCATGGGATCGACGGTGAAGTATCCGATGGCACCACCTACGACCAAAGCAATGAGAGCTGCTATGAGAAACTTGAATGGTTTTTTCATCTACCCCTCCTTCGTTTTTTCAAGAGATCGGACTTAAACCGACCAGCCGAATACACGACTATTTTAGTCAGTTCCAAAAAGAAGTCAACATATTTCGCAGCACATATACCCATGGCTCCTTTTCATCGTAATATGATCCAACTAACCGC
>CAVSBU010000008.1:0-59949 GCA_963726215.1 uncultured Chloroflexia bacterium | reverse complement strand
GGCGTTTCTAATCGGCCAGGTGATGAAAGCCAGCAAAGGGCGGGCGAATCCCGCCACGGCAAAGGAAATCCTGTTACATAAGCTCGGAGGGAAACAAAATGTTTAACTATCTAATTATTGCCCAGTGTGTGGTAGCTGCAGCTTTGATTGCTGTAATTACGCTGCAGGTGCGCGGCGGCGGGCTGGGAGGCATATTCGGCCAGCCGGAGAGCGTCTACCGGACACGGCGGGGCGTGGAAAAAAGCCTGTTCCAGTTCACCATCGGCTTGACCATTTTATTTGTCATAATTTGTATCTGGGTGGTGGCCATAAGTTAGCAGGGATTGTTTATAGTCGTTGCCAGACACGCAGTGCCGTGGCAATCTCCAAAATAAAGGGATGGGATTCTTCGTTATACTCAGAATGACAAGAAAAATTATCCTAACCATCTAGCTATCAAACACAATGTAGGGGCGACCCTTTAGGGTCGCCTCGGCGGGGCTGAAGCCCCGCCGCTACATGTCTAGATTCTTCGCTGAGTTTACACTGAGTGAGATTCTTCGACAGGCTCAGAATGAGCGTAACGAGGGACCGTCACCGGCAAATAACGAAGGGCTCAGATTGACAGGCGGGCACCGGCATAGAAGGGCTCAGGATGACAGGATGAGGACTACAGCATCCGCTTCCAGATTGTGCCCTGGGGCGTGTCTTCGAGGGCTATGCCCAGCTCGATGAGGCGCTGCCGTATGATATCCGCTAACTGCCACTGTTTGGCCTGGCGCAATTCCTCACGTGCCTTAATCAGCAATTGAATAAGCTGCTCGGCATCAGGCGGCTCAGCGCCGTGGGTGGCTCCAGCCAGTAATGATTCAATCTTCGTTACAGCCTCGTTCCTTGGTGCCTTACTGAACTCAACGCTAAGCTGGCTTATAAGTCCAATAAGAGGTCCGGCCTCGAGCGGCGGCTTTTTCGGCTCCTCCAGCGTGAAGCCGAGCACTTCAGCCAACTCCGTCAATGTATTCTGAGCCGCGGTTACATCGGAATTCTCTTCACGCCCGCGGTTTATCTCCCTGGCTAATTCGAAAAGCACCGCCAATGCCTGTGCAGTGTTGAAGTCATCATCCATGCTGCCGGTAAACCGGCTTTTATACGGCTCGGCATCAAGTATATCCTTACCCTTAACCTTTCCTCCATCTCCGGCAGCCTGTCGCAGTCTTTCCATGCCGGATTCGGCGGCCTTCAGCGCCTCTTCACTGTAAGTCAGCGGGCTGCGGTAATGAGAGCTCAGTATGAACAGTCGAATGGCGTCGGAACTGTAGCGCTCCAGCGCCTGCTTCACCGTTATCAGGTTGCCCAGCGACTTGCTCATCTTATTCTCACCCAACTGCAGCAGTCCGTTATGCAGCCAGTACCGGACAAAGGGCACCACGCCGGTGAAGCTTTCCGACTGGGTTATCTCGTTCTCATGATGCGGAAATATAAGGTCCTGCCCGCCACCATGTATGTCAAGGCTTTTACCCAGGTATTTCAACGCCATGGCGCTGCATTCTATATGCCATCCCGGCCGGCCCTGTCCCCAGGGACTCGGCCAGAAAGGCTCGCCCGGCTTAGCCGCCTTCCATAAGGCGAAATCCAACGGGTTTTCCTTCTCTCCCTCTTCCGCCGAACTACGGGAGAGCATGTCATCCATGTCCTGACGGGACAGCTTGCCGTAGCCGGGGAAGTTTTTCACCCGGAAATAGACGCTGCCTCCGGACTCATAGGCAAATCCTTTGGCTATCAGTCCCTGTATAACTTCAACTATCTTGGGTATTTCCTCGGTTGCTTTCGGGTAGATGTCAGCGCGCTTTATGTTCAACGCATCCATGTCTTTGAAATATTCGTTAATATATTTCTCAGCCAGCTCCGATGACGAAATCCCCAACTGGTTAGCCCGGTTTATTATCTTGTCATCGATGTCGGTAAAGTTCTGGACATGCTTGACTTTATAACCTCTGAACTCGAGATAGCGCCGGATGGCATCAAATATCACATAGCTCATGGCATGCCCGATGTGGCATTCGTCATAAACGGTAACGCCGCAGACATATATATTTACTGTTTTTCCCTGGGGCTTAAACTCTGTTTTTTGCCCCGACAGCGTATCAAATACTTTCATTCATCTTCTCCGAAGGTTAACGTTTAGCCGTTAGCCTCTTTTTAGGCCGCATATCTTTCAATGCTCTTTTCCAGCTCAGCAACCCTCTTTTCCAGAGCCTCGATTTTCTCCCAGACCGGGTCGGGCAATTTCTCCACAGTCTCGGTATCTGGATTACGCATTTCAACCACGCGACCGGGTACGCCGACAACAGTAGCATGGGGCGGCACTGAGGTTACCACCACGGAGCCGGCGCCGACTTTGACATTCTCGCCGATGGTGATAGCGCCGATTAGCTTCGACCCGGCGCCGACGACTACATTATTGCTCAGGGTCGGATGCCGCTTCTTCTTCAGCAGGCTGGTACCACCCAGTGTAACCCCCTGATACAGGGCAACGTTGTCGCCAATTTCAGACGTCTCGCCGATTACCACTCCCATGCCGTGGTCGATGAAAAATCCCTCGCCGATCTTAGCCCCGGGGTGTATTTCAATTCCGGTGAAAAAACGGCCCAGATGCGAAATAAAACGAGGGAAAAAAGGTACATTCCAGTTCCATAAAGTATGAGACAGGCGATGAAACTGTCGAGCATGAAACCCGGGGTAGGCAAAAAAGATTTCCCAGGCATTTTTAGCTGCCGGGTCGTGCTCGAAGACCGCCTGTACATCCCTTCTGATGCTCCGGATAAGATTCATAAAATTTCCTATATTCTTGCTTGTCATTGAACTGGTTCTCAACTGTCATCCAGCTTCACGGAGCACTTTAAGATGCTGCATGATGTTTGAAATTTTATTTCTCCTCCACCAGGGCTACGGCATAAGCAGCCATGCCCTCTCCCCGCCCGACAAAACCCAGGCCGTCGGTGGTAGTTGCCTTGACCATCACCTGTTCTAAATCAATGCCCAGCGTCCGGCTGATAAGGCGACGCATGTCCTCGATGAAAGGCGATAATTTAGGCTGCTGGGCAACGATAACCGCATCTATATTTCCACTACAAAACCTTTCTCCCAAGCAGCTTATTGACCTCGCCCAGCAAAACCAGGCTGGAAATATCCTTATATTTAGGGTCTTCAGGTGGAAACTGGTTTCCGATATCCCGTAGTCCGGCGGCGCCGAGCAGAGCATCCATTATGGCATGGGTCAACACATCAGCGTCGCTGTGGCCGGATAGCCCCTTATCGAACGGAATCTCCACTCCACCCAGAATTAACTTGCGCCCCGTTACCAGCTTATGTACATCGTAGCCAATTCCGGCTCGCATGCTATTTCTTCCCGGCTATAAGCTCAGCCAGAGCCAAATCCTCAGGAGTGGTTATCTTTATGTTGTTATAAGAACCCATATAGAGCTTCACCTTGCGTCCCAGATGCTCGACCATGCTGGCATCGTCGGTAACATCCTCTTTAATTTGCTCATGAGCTTCAGCTATTATATCAAAGCGGAAAACCTGCGGCGTCTGAACCGCCCACAATTCCTGACGATTGAGTGTTTTGCTGACCATCATGTCGCTGCCGCCGAGTTTAACCGTATCCTTAATCGGAACCGCGGCCACTGCTGCCCCTGTTGCCTGAGCTGCCTCCAGGCCGTCACGAATTAAGTCTGCGGTTAAGAAGGGACGGGCGCCGTCATGAATTATTACCCAGTCACAATCCTCCAGCTCATTTAGCCCCTGCCTGACGGAGTCCTGCCGCCGTTTGCCGCCGGCACATATCTCCACCACCTTGGACCAACCTCTTTCGGCAGCCAATCTACGCCCCAAATCCAGCTTGGTCTCATTCAGAACGATGGCTATCTGGTCGACCAGTTTGCAACTTTGACAGAAATCAACCGACCAGGCCAGCAAAGGCTTTCCCGCCAGAGACATAAAAACTTTGTCCCTGCCCATTCGCTGGCTGCTGCCGGCGCCAACAATGACGACTCCCGTTTTAGGCTTGCGGCTCTTCATTTGAATCCGACTTCTTCTGTGGCCTGATAAGGCCCAGTCTGAGTGCTTGAGCTACGGTACTTGCGGTTAGTAATTCAACACCTTTCACCTGGAACGAAGGCTTAGATGCAGTCTCAGGAATAAGGCAGCGCTTAAAACCCAGCCTGGCAGTTTCGGCAAGTCGTCTTTCCATTTGTGGCACAGGCCTAAGCTCGCCGCTGAGCCCGACCTCACCGAGGGCGACAAGCCCCTGAGCAATCCGGGCATCCCGGTGGCTCGAAGCGATTGCCAGGGCGATACCCAAATCTGCGGCCGGCTCACCAATATGCATACCACCGATAACATTAGTTATGATATCCTGATTGGATAGATTAATCCCAGCGCGACGGCTAAGCACCGCCGCTATCAAGAGCAGCCGGTTGAAGTCAACTCCGTTGGCGATGCGGCGAGGCGGCCCGAAGCCGGTCATAGTTGTTAATGCCTGAATTTCGACCAGCAGCGGACGGCTTCCCTCAAAGGTGGGCACTACCATCGAGCCCACTGCTCCGTCATGATGCGAGGCCAGGAAAGCTTCCGACGGATTAGCCACCTCTATTAAACCGCCGCCGCTCATCTCGAAAACTCCGACCTCATTAGTGGAGCCGAAACGGTTCTTGGTGCTTCTCAATATCCGGTAGCTGCTGAAGGTCTCACCCTCCAGATAAAGGACTACATCAACAATATGCTCCAATACCCTGGGACCGGCAATAGCGCCGTCTTTGGTTACATGTCCGGTGATAAGGACCGGAATACCGGCTCGCTTGGCCCAGCGCATAAGTCTCAAGGTGCACTCGCGTATCTGTCCCACACTGCCCGATGCACCGGTTAATTCCTCGATATAAACGGTCTGTATAGAATCCACAACCACCAAATTCGGTGATAGCTCGCCCAGGCGTCCCAGAATAACCTCAAGGTTAGTCTCGGGCAGAAGGTAAAGCCTGTCGCCATCTACTCCCAGGCGCTCCGACCTCAGCTTAATCTGGTGCGCTGACTCCTCGCCGGAAACATATACCACCCTGCCTCCCGCCTTAGCCACTGCCGATGAGGCCTGAAGCAGCAGGGTAGACTTTCCGATGCCGGGGTCGCCGCCGACCAGGACTAAAGAACCTGTTACCATTCCACCACCCAGCACGCGATTGAACTCAGTAAACGGGAAGCTCAGTCGGGGATGGGTCTCAGTTTTCAGCCTGGAAAGCTCCTGCGGAGCGTTCTCTTCTGAAGGCAGCCAGGTAGTTGCTTCACTGGAGACGGTGACAACGGTTTCTACGAAGCTATTCCACTCCCGGCAGCCGGGGCAGCGGCCTAACCACTTAGGACTTTCTTTACCGCACTGCTGGCAAACAAAGACAGTCTTGGACTTCGGCTTACTCAAATTACCAGACCTCAAGCCAACTCATATTCTTCACATTCTGTAGATGCTGCTACATGGCTGCAAAAATCGCGCTTTTTCTGTCACCCTGAGCGACTCTGTCACCCTGAGCGACAGCGAAGGGTCTCTAGATTTTTTCTCAACCATGACAATAAGTTTCCCACTAAACACCCCGCAGGTAAGATTCCTTGACGCGGAGTTCGTACTGAGCCGTGCTAGATTCTTCGCTACGCTCAGAATGACAAAAGGGCGGGGTTTAATACTCTATACTAAGCCCCGCCCTGAGTAGAATCAGACTATCGAGAAGCCGAAATTAAAAGGTTCACGTCAGCTCTTGGGTTACCGCCTCCCCGGATAAGGCTCCAGCGGCAGCTCGAATCACAATTTTCTCGCCGTCATAGTCTACCTTCAAAATATCGCCGGGGTGGAACTCACCACGGAGCAGAGCTTCAGAAAGCTTATCCTCAACCTCGCTCTGAATCACGCGGCGCAGAGGTCGCGCTCCAAAAGTCGGGTCATAGCCTTTTTCACCCAGAAAATCCCTGGCAGCATCGGTGATTTCCAGCTTCATATTCTTCTCGCCTAACGACTTCGCCACCTGGCCGAGCATGAGGTCGACAATCTGGCGGATTTGTTCTTTGCTGAGAGAATGGAAAACGACCACTTCATCGATGCGGTTCAGGAACTCAGGGAGAAAGGTCGTCTTCAGCTCAGCCAGAACCTTTTCCTTCATTTTCTCGTACTCGGTCTGGCGATTCCTTTCCTCACCAGTTCGAGCGGCAAAGCCGATGCTCATAACACCTTTTATATGTTTGGCGCCAACGTTGCTGGTCATGACAACTATACTGTTGCGGAAATCAACCCGGCGCCCTTTAGCATCGGTCAGGTGACCATCGTCAAAAATCTGGAGCAATATATTGAATACGTCGGGATGAGCCTTCTCAATCTCATCGAGCAGTATGACGCAGTAGGGCTTTCGCCTCACTGCCTCGGTTAATTGCCCTCCCTCGTCGTAACCTACATATCCGGGAGGAGCACCAACCAGCCGAGCCACGGTGTGCCGCTCCATAAACTCAGACATATCGAGGCGGACCATGGCATCTTCGCTGCCGAACATGAACTCGGCCAGAGCCCTTACCAGCTCAGTCTTGCCCACTCCAGTCGGCCCGAGGAAAATAAGGCTGCCGATAGGGTGACGTGGCTCTTTCAATCCAGCCCGGGCACGTCTCACCGCCTTGGACACGACGGTTATAGCTTCATCCTGGCCGACAATGCGTCGGTGCAAAGCATCCTCCATCTGCAGCAGGCGGCTGGTTTCATCCGTGGTCAAGCGCACTACCGGGACGCCGGTCCACATGCTGACCACCTCAGCGATGTCTTCTTCGGTTACAACCGGCTTTTCCTGCTGCTGGTCTGCCTGCCACTTCTGCTCCATGGTACTGATTTTATTCACCAGTTGGACTTCACGGTCGCGCAGTTCAGCAGCATATTCATACTCTTTAGAAGAAATGGCAGTTTCTTTGTCTCTGCGCACCGTCTCCAGAGCACGTCTGGCTTCAGCCAGGCCGATAGGTATGCCGCCTCGCATAATACGAACTCGAGATGCCGCCTCATCCATCAAATCAATAGCCTTATCGGGTAGAAAGCGGTCAGGTATGTACTTAGCAGCTAAAGACGCCGCGGCCTGCAACGCCTCATCGCTTATGACCAGCTTGTGATGCTCTTCATAACGCTCTTTAATGCCTCGGAGTATATCCAGTGTCTGCTCCACAGTCGGCTCAGTCACGGTTACCGGTTGAAAACGGCGCTCCAGGGCAGCATCTTTCTCAATATATTTACGATAATCATCCAGTGTGGTAGCACCAATGCATTGAAGCTCGCCGCGTGACAGCGACGGTTTCAAGATATTGGAAGCGTCAACTGCACCCTCAGCAGCACCGGCACCAACGATAGTATGCAGCTCGTCAACAAAAATCACGCAATTACCAGCGCTTTTTATCTCGTCAATGACCTTCTTCAGCCTTTCCTCAAACTCGCCGCGATATTTCGTGCCGGCTACCAGCGAACCGATGTCAAGAGTGACCAGCCGCTTGCCTTGCAGCGTCTCAGGGACTTCACCGGCCACGATACGATGTGCCAGACCTTCAACAATGGCTGTCTTGCCAACACCCGGTTCACCTATAAGCGCCGGGTTATTTTTGGTGCGGCGGCTCAGTATCTGGATAACCCGCTCAATCTCTTTCTCTCGGTCAATGATGGGGTCAAGTTTTCCGGCACGAGATGCATTAGTCAGGTCGATTCCAAGCTGGTCCAGAACCGGCGTCCGCCCGACGCCTCGGGCAACGGCCCGTGACTGCGGTGCGCTCTGGCTCAAAACGTTGTTTATCTCAGCTTGAGCTTTGTCGAAAGTAACACCAAAGCTCTCTAAAACGCCAACTGCCGCACCTTCGCGGTCGCGCAGCAGGCCTAATAGGAGATGCTCGGTACCTATATAGCTGTGGTTCAAACGCCGGGCTTCGTCAACAGCAAGCTCAATCACCCTTTTGGCTCGAGGTGTAAGCCCAACTTCGCCGATGGCCGACCTCTCTCCTCGCCCCACTACAAACTCCACAGCCGCCCTTATCTTATTCGGAAGTACACCCAGGTTGGCTAAGACTTTGCTGGCTACGCTATCCTCTTCAGCTATCAGACCCAGCAGTATATGCTCAGTATCAATATAATTGTGTCCAAAACGTTGTGCTTCTTCCTGGGCACGGGTTAGGGCACGACGAGCTCTCTCTGAAAACTTCTCAAATCTGCTGGCCATGTCTATCCTTGTTCTTTATGCTTTGCTGCTAATTCTCAAGATGTGTTCAGTTGAATTATAGGACGTTTAATTTGAAGTGTCAAAGCTTCGGAATATTTGGGATATTGAGTGTTGCAGTTAGAATTCCTGATTTCAAGGAACTTAGAAAAACCCCCTGGCAGTGGCATATTTTCCCAAAGAGTTGCCTCCCTAGTATCGTCTGCGCTGAGGCGTTTCACTTCCGTGTTCGGGATGGGAACGGGTGGTGCCACCTCGCTCTAACCACCAGAGGATTCAATCTAGGGATAATATACAACTAAAACCCGTCCTTGTCAAATGAAGCTTCGACTTGACGATAAAGGTGGCCGATGCTATTCTTAAAGATAAGCCCGAAATTTTAAGCGAGGTATAGAATTGAGTTACGAACGTGAATTACTCAAAGGCAGCACTGACAGTTTGCTTCTCAGTTTGATTAATCGCCAGCCAACGTATGGTTATAAAATCATAAAAGAGCTGGAAAAAAGAAGCAAAGGCTATTTCCAATTCAAAGAAGGTACCCTGTATCCGGCTCTACACCGGCTGGAAAAGGCCGGGCTTATACAGGGTAAATGGCAACGACTGCCCAGCGGCCAGGAAAGACGCTACTATTACATGACACCAAAAGGGCAGAAGGCGCTGGCTGAAAGATTAGTTGTCTGGCAAGACTTTTCTACCGCCGTGGCTTTAATCGTGCAACCAACAATTGGTTAAGGCAATGCAGGCTAAGTCTAATTATACTGACAAGCTCAAGAACTATCTGAGGGTTGATACCACAATCGAAAGCGATGTGGTACGTGAAATACGGACGCACCTTGAAGACAAAAGACACGAATTAATAGAATCAGGACTCTCCGAAAAACAGGCAACCGCTACGGCAACTCGGCTCATGGGTTCCCCACAACTTGTCGCCCGGCAAATATACGAAGTATATAGTCAGGGAAGCTGGCTTCAAGCTATCTTCGCCGCTCTGCCCCATCTGCTGGTTGCCGCATTTTTCGCACTGCAGTGGTGGCAAAACACGCTCTGGCTGCTTGGAATCTTACTTGGCGTCGTTGGCACGGTTCTTTATGGCTGGTTTCACGGTAAGCCGGCATGGCTTTTCCCCTGGCTGGGCTATTGTCTGATCCCGGTGATAGCCGTTGGCATTCTACTAATATATTTACCCGGTGGTTGGGCCTGGCTGGCTGTCTCTGCCTACGTTCCTTTAGCTCTACTCATCATTTTCTCTGTAACCAAACAAATCACCAGAAAAGACTGGCTGTTTGCTTCATTGATGTTACTTCCAATACCAATAATGTTGGGTTGGCTGCTGGCGCTTTGGTTACTGGCGTTGGAACGTGACAATGGATTCTTATCGGGCGAGCAGCTTTATGAGTTTGCCCCTTTAATCGCTTTCAGCTTCGCAGTATTGGCACTGACTGTGGCTACCTTCATTCGCGTCAGACAGCGCTGGGCTAAAGCTGGTGTTCTATTGACGCTGGAAATACTGGTCCTGGTCATAATGGCTTTGAGCGGCAAGAGCTCAATTAACCTGGGCGGCTGGCTGGCCCTTGTTTTGCTAGCCGTAATACTTCTTCTTAGCCCGGCACTGCTGGAGCGAAAAATAAGACAGGCCAGTCAAAAACCGCTAAATTTGTCCCGAAAATCCGTCCGCTAACGTCTGCCAGGCCGACAAAGCCAACTGGCAGGAAAACAATACTCTATTTCCAAACACCGCGTTTTAATTGCCTGGCTTCTTTTTCCATCGCCTCCAAGTAAACTTGATATTTAACATCAGGCGGATAGGCTATGGACCAGGCACAACCTTGTCTTACCATCTCGGCATTAATAAATGTATCGCCGACGTACACGTAGCGCAGTAATCTCCCATATTTATCTTTGTCCGTAATATCGCTTTCCAGCCTGACTTTTTTACCGGCTATCAGGTCTGCATTCATTTGCTTAGCCTCTGAATAATAGAACTCATCGGTCTCAGGCGAGTCGATGCCAATATAGCGCACATGGTAACCACCCTCAATAACTATGGTATCGCCGTCGATAACTCTGACCACCATGACGGTGTCAGAGGGCTGCCGGCAGGCTAATGGCAGCAATAACAGGACTGAAAGGAACAGGACGGCTAATGTGCTTCTAAAGCTCATCACAAAAATGTATTCAAGGTGCCGATAAGCTTCACCAGAGGCTTGCCTGAGGTGATTGGCCCTTCTTGTAAGCCACTCCCAGATGCTCGCAGGCAAGCCTGGTGGCTACTCTACCGCGAGGCGTACGTTCCAGGAATCCTAATTGAAGAAGATAGGGCTCGTAAACATCCATGATAGTATCTGCTTCTTCACTGATAGACGCCGCGATGGTCTCCAGTCCGACGGGCCCACCATCAAATTTTTCAATTATAGTGCGTATAACCTTATGGTCTATCTCATCCAGGCCAATGCGGTCTATCTCCAATTTGGAAAGCGCCTCAATGGCAACAGATTCGGTAATTACACCATCTGCCTTTACCTGGGCATAGTCTCGTACTCGTTTAAGTAGTCTATTAGCTACGCGCGGTGTTCCTCGTGCCCGGCAGGCAATCTGGCTGATGCCGGGCTCATCAATAACTATATTAAGTATTCTGGCTGAACGTTTTAAGATGGCCTCTATAGCCGGCTCATCATAGAAATCAAGGCGGTAAACAGCGCCGAACCTATCCCTCAGTGGCGGACTCAGCAGGGCAAAGCGTGTGGTCGCTCCAATCAAAGTAAAACGAGGCAGACTTAAGCGTAGACTCCTGGCACCCGGGCCTTTACCGAGAATGATATCAATGGCAAAATCTTCCATGGCCGGATAAAGTATCTCTTCTACCGGGCGGCTGAGTCGGTGTATCTCGTCAATAAAAAAACCGTCGTTTTTTTGGAGATTAGTTAGTATAGATGCCAGGTCACCGGGACGCTCTATTGCCGGCCCGGAGCTTATCCTGATATTGACGCCCATTTCGGCGGCGATAATGTAGGCTAATGTAGTTTTTCCTAAACCCGGCGGCCCGTAAAGAAGGACATGGTCCAGAGGCTCTCCACGCTTCTTAGCCGCAGTAATCGCTATCTCTAGATTGCCCTTAACCTTGTCCTGCCCGATGAAATCGCTCAGACGTCTGGGGCGGAGGTTAGTATCCAGAGAAACATCGTCAACGCTGGGCTTACCTGAAACTATCCGTGTCTTTATTTCCTTTTCTTTCATCGCTCAGGAAGCCATCCAAAACTTAATTGAAATTATATCACAACGAGTTTCACCAAACTAAAGAATGGCTACCAATAAAAAATCCTCGCCGTCCGGCGAGGATTTTTCACACTCAGAGACGTGATTTAATTTTCGCTAGGCCCGGTCTCTGGCTCAGGTAATGTTGCGGTTTCGGTGGCTACCGGAGCCTCTATTTGTGCGGCTACCGGTTCACCCGGTCCAATCTCTTCCACCGCAGGCAAACCTTGATATGGAATAAGCTTACCAATGATTACGTTTTCCTTAAGCCCGAGGAGCTTGTCCGTTCTGCCCCAAATTGAGGCTTCGGTGAGTACCCTTGTAGTCTCCTGGAATGAAGCAGCGGCCAACCAGCTGCCTGTATTTAACGAACCCCGCGTGATTCCCAGAAGAACAGTTTGAGCCGTAGCTGGTTCTCCACCTTCAGCCAAAACCTTAGCATTTATGCTCTCATACTCGAAGCGGTCGACCAGGTCTCCTGAAAGTAGCTCAGTGTCACCCGGCGATTCGACACGGACTCGCCTGAGCATCTGGCGGGCGATGATTTCGATATGTTTATCATTTATGTTCACGCCCTGCGAGCGGTAGACTTTCTGTACCTCTTCAACCAAGTACTGTTGCACCGCCTCTCGTCCCATGATTCGTAGGATATCCTGAGGGTCAACAGCACCATCAATTAACTGGTCTCCAGCTTTCACTCTGTCACCAGACTTAATACGTATGTGGCCTCCAGATGGAATTATATACTCGCGCTCTTCGACCTCTTCGTATTTGATGTAGAGATGTTTATCCTCAATAACCACATTGCCGGCAACTCTAGCCATCATGGGATGCTCTTCTTTGACCGCTAGCTTCTTGCTTCGAGACCGCTTCTTAGGGGCGGCCACAGTAGCCAGTATCAGTTCCCGCTTCAACCAATTGGCCGTTGCTGACAACTATTTCCGCGCTCGATGGCAACGTGTACTCATCCAGATATGATTCGGAACTGGTAACTTTTATTCTCCGCATATCCTGGGTCTCAATTACGTCGGCAATGCCATCGATTTCGGAAAGCACCGCCAGTCCTTTGGGCACCCTGGCTTCAAACAATTCCTCTACCCGTGGCAAACCACTGGTGATATCAGCCCCAACTACACCTCCTGTATGGAAGGTGCGCAATGTCAGCTGAGTGCCCGGCTCGCCAATACTCTGTGCGGCAATAATGCCTACAGCCGTGCCATCCTCCACCAGCCCTCTTCTGCCAAGGTCTCGTCCATAACAGTTTCTGCAGATACCGCGGCGGGAATGGCAACTAAGCGGCGACCTCACATATGCCTGAGTGATACCGGCAGTCTTTAATTTGCGCTGCTTTTTCCTCATCAATTTCCTCATTTGTACGGACAATAATCTCCCCGGTTTTCGGGTCAACAATATCAGCGGCAGCGAGACGCCCCAGCAACCGCTCATCGAGAGACGCCAATAACCCTTTCTCCGCTTTCTCAAACAGCCAGATACCCTCTTCGGTACCACAATCCTCTTCTAATACGATCAAGTCCTGGGCAACATCAATAAGACGCCGGGTAAGATAACCGGCATCTGAAGTCCTTAAAGCGGTGTCGGCCAATCCTTTGCGAGCCCCGTGAGTAGATATGAAATATTCCATAACCGATAGCCCTTCACGAAAACTTGCTTTGATGGGGAATTCGATTATTCTCCCTGCTGGGTCGGTCATTAATCCTCGCATACCGGCCATTTGCCTGATCTGGGAAATATTACCTTTCGCACCGGAGGTCGCCATCATATAGACGCCGCCATAGCGGTCTAATGATTGCGAAATGGTTTCTGTGATTTTATCGGTAGTCTCTGTCCAGACCTCAATGGCACTGCTATAACGTTCGTCCTCAGTTATCAAACCCCGGTTAAACTGGCTTTCGATAACGGCTATTTTTTCGTCACCCTCTTCAAGAAGCTTTGCCTTGCCACGAGGTACCTCGATATCTTTAGCCGCAATGGTGGTACCCGATTTGGTAGCATATTCGAAACCAAGCCGTTTGAGATTGTCGAGCATTTCAACAGTAGGAGCATTACCTAATGAACGATAGCAGCCTAACACCAAACTCTTCAAAGCCGCTTTGTCCATTACCTTGTTACAAAATCGAAATTCCGGGGGCAATACTTCGTTGAACAAAATCCGGCCAACACTTGTCTTCAACCTCTGGCCGTCCCCTGCTTCGCTCCTGACCTTTATCTCAGCATCTAAGTTTACAACCCCTAGCTCATAAGCAAGTTTAGCTTCTTCAAAATCGTAAAAAACCATCCCCTCACCCTTGGCACCCGGTCTGATATTGGTGAGATAATAACAACCCAGAACCATATCCAGAGTCGGTGTCATTACTGGCTCGCCACAACTCGGCAATAACATATTGTAGATGCTGAGCATCTTCTCCCTGGCTTCTCTCACTGCTGCCCGGGAAAGAGGTACATGGACAGCCATCTGGTCTCCATCGAAATCAGCATTGAAAGCAGTACATACCAAAGGATGAATCTGAATAGCACTGCCGTCAATAAGTACCGGCTCAAAAGCCTGGACACTTAAGCGATGCAATGTTGGAGCCCGGTTAAGCAGTACCGGGCGCTCCTTAACCACTTCAGCCAAAATATCCCACACCTCGGGTCTAGCTTTTTCTACCTGCCTTCGAGCGCTCTTTATGTTATGAGCATAACCTTGCTCAATTAACCGGCGCATAACAAAAGGCTTGAACAACTCCAAAGCCATGTTCTTGGGCAAACCACATTGGTGGAGCTTCAATTCGGGGCCAACAACAATGACTGAACGACCGCTGTAATCCACTCGTTTGCCCAAAAGGTTCTGGCGGAAACGGCCTTGCTTACCTCTAAGCATATCTGACAGTGATTTCAATTTATGAGCACCACTAACCATGGGCGCTCGTCCCTTTCGCCCGCTGTCGATAAGTGCATCCACAGCCTCTTGAAGCATGCGCTTTTCGTTGCGGATAATTATCTCTGGGGCTCCCAAATCAATCAGTCGCCTCAGGCGATTATTGCGATTGATGACGCGACGATAAAGGTCGTTAAGGTCGCTCGTGGCAAATCGGCCTCCGTCCAGTTGGACAATGGGTCGAAGCTCGGGAGGCAATACCGGAAGCACGGTCAAAATCATCCACTCAGGCTTGTTACCGCTGCGCCAAAAGGCTTCAACCACTCGCAATCGTTTGCTAGCCTTCTTGCGACGCTGACCCGAACTGGAACGGACCTCTTCAATCAGGTCATGACGCAGTTTTTCAAGGTCAATTCCTTTGAGAACGTCCAATATGGCTTCCGCCCCCATGCTAACTGCGAAAAAGTCACCGAACTCCTGCCTTAGCGCTTGATATTGGTTTTCAGCAAGAAGCCTTAACTCTCGCACATTCTCCAACTCCGAGATTCTATCGTGGTACTCGTTTTCAAGTTCAGCTCTTTTATCACCAAATTCGCGACGTAGTTGATTGATATTCTCAATAGCTTTCTGGTCTGGAGCTGACTCAACTCCTGCCTCTATATCTGCAATCTTCTTCTCCAATAGATGCTCTTGTTCCGCAACGAGCTGAGATAACCTTTCTTTGAGTCTTTTAATCTGCTCGTCACGAATCGAAGCATCGACAGTGGTAACAATATATTGTGCAAAATAAAGTACTCTTTCCAGGTTCCGAGGGGAAACATCAAGAAGCAATGCCAGACGGCTGGGCACTCCTTTGGCAAACCAAATATGAGCCACCGGAGCCGCTAATTCAATATGGCCCATACGCGTCCGGCGTACTCTAGAATGCTCTACCGTAACTCCACATCTATCACAGGTAACGCCACGATAGCGTATTTTCTTATATTTCCCGCAATAACATTCGTAATTCTTAGTTGGCCCGAAGATTCTTTCGCAGAAAAGTCCGTCTTTTTCTGGCTTTAGAGTTCGATAATTTATCGTCTCCGGCTCAGTTACCTCACCGTATGACCAGCTTTTAACTTGCTCTGGCGAAGCCAGCGAAATCCGGATGGCATTAAAATCATTAACCTCAGTCATCTGTCTCCTTTAGCTCAAACCTTTGAGTTTAGTCCCAATTTTCTTACGCTCTTCGAGGAAACTTACCATTTCCTCCTCTTCGTTAAGCAGCTCAACAGCAAGACCTAAGCTACGCAATTCCATAAATAAAACCTTAAAGGACTCGGGAACGCCCGGTTGGAATATATCCTCACCTTTAACCAGCGACTCATACGCCTTAGCCCGGCCGGCTACATCGTCGGACTTAACAGTGAGCAGTTCCTGAAGCGTGTGACTGGCGCCATATGCTTCCAATGCCCAAACCTCCATCTCACCAAACCGCTGGCCGCCAAACTGAGCCTTTCCGCCAAGGGGTTGCTGCGTGATTAGAGAATAAGGACCAGTAGACCGAGCATGTACTTTATCCTCAACAAGATGAATAAGCTTCATCATGTAAATGCTGCCTACGGTCACCGGTTGGTCGAATGGTTCGCCAGTTCGCCCATCACAAAGAATAACTTTACCGAACACCGGCGGTGATTGCTTCTGTTCGACATAAGCTTTTTCCACAAGCTCAGCTACTTCGTCATCTTTAAGACCATAAACTTTCACACCCAGTGTCTCAAGCCATAAGCGGAGACAAACTCTCTTCGCTTCCCCTGGGATAGCTGTCATCAAATACTTTCGCAGCGTTGTAACCATTGTCGGCCAGCCATGTCTTAGCCTGGTCAAGCTTAACAGAGTTAAGGTCATCTCGACTTAGCGGATTTATTGCTCCTGCCTGCTGGACTATCCATGCTCTGGCTAAAGCATCTTCAATATTAACATCATTAGCCCCGTCAAAAATCGGGTTTAGCACTTTAAGCCCCAGTGTTTCAGCGGCCCAACCTAAATGAGTCTCTAAGATTTGCCCGATATTCATGCGTGACGGGACACCGATAGGATTCAGAATTATATCTACCGGTCTACCATCAGGCAGATAAGGCATGTCTTCCTCGGGCAAGATACAGGAAATAACACCTTTATTACCATGCCGACCAGCCATTTTGTCCCCGACGGAGATTTTCCTCTTCTGCGCCACCCAGACCCGCACTAGAGAATGAACTCCGGCCGGTAAATCACTATTATTATGACGAGTAAAAATCTTGACTTCGATGACCTTCCCGCACTCACCATGTGGCACTCTTAAAGAGCTATCTTTAACCTCGCGCGCCTTCTCACCAAAGATAGCTCGCAGCAATTTTTCTTCAGCAGTTAATTCGGTCTCACCTTTCGGACTGATTTTACCTACCAAAATGGAGCCTGGCCCAACTTCAGCACCCACGCGGATGATGCCGGTCTCATCCAAATCGCGCAAACTCTCTTCGCCTACATTGGGTATGTCTCTGGTAATCTCCTCCGTGCCCAGTTTTGTCTCGCGGGCTTCTATTTCATACTTCTCGATATGGATAGAGGTGAATCTATCATTCTTGACCAGTCTGATCACTAATGATAATAGCATCCTCAAAATTATATCCCCGCCAGCTCATGAAGGCACAAAGGATATTCTGCCCTAAAGCAAGCTCACCATGGTCTGTCGCTGAACCATCAGCTATAACTTGCCCCTTTTTGACTTTATCGCCTTTAGATACAACGGGGCGCTGATTGACACACGTCCCCTGATTAGTTCGAACGAATTTCATCAGCGGGTAGTCATGCTCATTCCCGTCCTCTTCGGCAATAGTGATTTGCTTACTGTCAACCGCAACGACTTCACCATCGTCCCTGGCAAATACAACCTGTCCACTGTATTTAGCCACTTCCTTTTCCATCCCCGTAGCTATCAATGGTGCCTCAGGACGCAGCAAAGGAACAGCCTGACGCTGCATGTTTGAGCCCATCAAGGCTCTGTTAGCATCATCGTGCTCCAGGAAAGGTATCAGGGATGTGGTAACGCTGAAAACCTGCTTCGGTGATACGTCCATGAAATCTATCTTATCTGCAGGCTCTTTGAGATACTTACCGCCTCTTATAACCCCAATCCTATCCTCTACGAATTCGTTTCTTTCATTAAGAAGAGCGTTAGCTTGAGCAATCGTATATTGCTCTTCCTCGTCGGCAGTTAGATATTCAATCTGTTCCGAAACAAAAGGAACAACCTTTATATTGCGAGAATGTAGAGAGGCTATCTTCTTGGCAATCTCTTTAGTAATTGAGTTTCTTTTGGAAATAATGACTTTGCCACCGGAGGTAGCTACATCCTCTACAACAGTTCTATTAAGCAGGTTCTCAATGGTATTGGAAACCTCATGAATAACCTTGCGATAGGGCGTCTGTATAAAGCCATAATCATTAATTGATGCATAAGTGGCCAAAGACCCGATGAGACCGATATTCGGCCCTTCCGGAGTCTCAATAGGACAGATTTTTCCGTAATGAGAATGATGCACGTCTCGAACATCAAAACCGGCACGCTCACGCGAGAGACCACCTGGTCCCATTGCTGAAAGGCGACGTTTATGAGTTAGTTCAGCCAGGGGATTTGTTTGGTCCATAAATTGTGAGAGCTGTGAGCCTCCGAAAAACTCCCTCATAGCAGCCACCACAGGGCGGTTATTAATTAAAGTAGACGGAGTGGCAGCTTCCGGGCCAACAATGCTCATACGTTCCTTAATTGTTCTCTCTAAACGCAATATGCCAATGCGAAACTGGTTTTGTATGAGATGCCCCGCAGTCCGCACTCGCCGATTACGTAAGTGGTCGATATCGTCCGGCTCTTCCCTTCCATTATTGATCTTGATAATGCGTCTCACTATTTCTATAAAATCTTCTTTGGTTAAACAGCGGCGGCTTTCATCGATACTAAGACCTAGCCTGTGGTTGAGCTTATACCGTCCAACCCTTCCCAGGTCATAGCGCCTGGGATTAAAGAAAAGGTTATTCAGGAGATTCTGCGCATTGTCGACAGTAGGCGGTTCACCGGGGCGCAATCGTTTATAGATATCAACCAGAGCCTCTTGCCTGGTCTTGACGGAAGGCTCTCTCTCTATTGTAGTTTGTATAAAGCTATGCTCCGATGATGTTTCCACGTCCTGAAAATAACCAAGCAGTTCATTATCATTATCATAGCCGATGGCACGTAGCAAAATTGCCACAGGAATCTTCCTCTTGCCATCTACTTTGACAAATATCACATCCCTGTTGGATGTCTCAAACTCCAGCCAGGCACCGTGTTCGGGTATCAACTTTGCAGCGCATAACTCGCGACCACTAGCCGTGTCCTCTTGCAGGCTAAAATAAATACCCGGGGAACGAAGCAGTTGATTAACTACTACCCTTTCCGCACCGCTGATGATAAAGGTGCCTTTATCCGTCATAAGAGGAAAATCACCGAAAAATATTTCCTGCTCCGGAATCTCCCCCCTGGGTTCTTTAACTATCAACCTGGCTCTAACATAGAGCGGAGCTGCGTATGTCATATCACGCTGACGACATTGGTCTATTGTGTACGGAGGTTCGCGAAACTCGTAGCCAACGAAATGCAACTCTATCCGTGTACCGGTGAAGTCATGGATGGGGGAAACTTCTTCGAAAAGCTCCTTCAACCCCTCTTCCTGAAACCAACGAAAGGAATCAAGCTGGACCTTAATTAGATTGGGAATCTCCAAGACTGTGGGTAGTTTGGCAAAGGACACTCTCTGTTCCGAAGCAACGTTCCGTTTTTCAGACGCTAATGTAATAGACATAACTCTCCCATCAGAAAATTAAGACAAATGTCTCAACAGTGGTTCTTTAACCAAGCGTTAGATTGTAATTAAGAGTAGTAATGGGGAAAAGAATTACTAAGAAGTCGACACGGCATTTCAATGCAGTAAACACATAGTTTACCACCAATTTTATTTCTTGTCAAGGGGTCTTAAACAGTTCTACACAAAATATTTTTAAATATTTTCTGACAACACCTACCAGCCAAATTGCTTTAGCTTCCAATATCAACTACAATTAGCGATGCCGGATAAGCTTTAACGGAGGCGAACTGAATATAATGGATAATAGATGGATTCGACAAATTTAAAGGCTCGCCAGATTACGTTACCTCTGAAGCTCTAAGAAATGCGGTTAACGTAGCCATTGCCTTGAAGAGGCCTTTATTAGTCAGAGGCGAACCCGGAACAGGAAAAACACTTCTGTCCCATAGCGTCGCCAAAGGTCTGGGCAAGAAGTTAATCGTCTGGAACATAAAATCAACCACCAAAGCCCAGGAAGGCCTATATGTTTATGACACTGTCCAAAGGCTAAACGACAGCCGCTTCGGTGATAAAAATATCTCCGATATTAGTCAATATATAAAGCTGGGTAAATTGGGAGAGGCCTTTGCCTCTAAGGAAGAGCTTGTGCTCCTCATTGACGAGGTAGATAAAGCCGACCTCGAATTTCCCAATGACCTCCTCAACGAGCTGGATGAGATGAGCTTCTATATCCCGGAAACAGGTGAGACAATTGTGGCAGCACATAGACCTATAGTAATCATAACCAGTAACGCTGAGAAGGAACTCCCCGATGCCTTTCTCAGACGCTGCATATTTCACTACATTGAATTCCCGGACCCTAATCTAATGGAGGAAATCGTAAGAGTACATTTCCCTGACATCAGGGATAATTTACTTCGCCAGGCTTTGGCGACATTCTATTCACTGCGAAAAATTGATGATTTTCGTAAGAAACCTTCGACAAGCGAACTCATAGATTGGATTCGCGTTCTTATAGCCAGCAGCACGCCGGATAAGGTAATAGCCACCGAGATTCCCTTTGCCGGCACTCTGCTGAAGAAAGAAACTGATTATGCCTACTTTGTAAATACCTTTATGAAGAAAAAACAAACCACAAAGACCCCAGACAACTAAGATTCAATTCGCTGACAGAGCTAGGCACCCGCATGTTTACCAGCTTTTTTTACACATTAAGGGAAAGAAAGGTACCAGTTTCAATCACGGAGTGGATGACCCTCATGGAAGCCCTATCCAGAGGTTATATTTCCAGTCTGAACGATTTCTATTATCTCGCCCGAGCTATACTGGTCAAAAGCGAGGCTTACTTTGACCACTATGATGTTGCCTTCCAGGAGTACTTCAAAGGCATCGAAGGCCCGCCGCAAATCTCAGAGGAAATTCTCAACTGGCTTAAAGACCCCTTCAACAGGCTTCTCCTAACCGAAGAGGAAAGGGCATTGCTGGATAGAATGGATTTGGATGAGCTACTTGAGGAGCTTGAGAAAAGGCTTCGCGAACAGACAGAGCAACATGATGGAGGCGCCTACTGGATTGGCAGAGGGGGCACCTCACCTTTCGGACATTCCGGACAGCATCCCTCAGGCTTCAGAATGGGCGGCGGAGGTGGCGGCAGAAGTGCCATTCAAATCGCCGAGCAAAGGCAATTCCGTAACTACCGCCACGATGTCACGCTAGATATCCGCCAAATCGAAGTCGCCTTAAAAGGGCTGCGACAATTCAATCGGACCGGACCGGAGGACGAGCTAGATCTGGATAAGACTATCGATGCTACCGCCAAGAATGCCGGTGACATAGAGATGATCTGGAGAAGAAGCAGAAAGAACAAGGTTAAGCTGCTTCTTCTTATGGATGTCGGAGGCTCGATGGACCCCTTCGCTCACCTATGCAGCCTGCTCTTCTCGGCGGCACATCGAAGTACGCACTTCAAGGATTTTCAATATTACTACTTCCACAACTGCGTCTACGACTACGTTTATAAAGACATCGAGCACCGGGACGCAATATCCATCGACCATTTGCTGCAGAGTATAGAGCCGGATTATAAGCTGATATTGGTGGGAGATGCCTGGATGGCACCATCGGAGCTAAACAGCGTTTACGGTGCCATCTACTATTATGAACGAAATCGTAAGCCGGGAATAGTCCGGTTTAAACAAATCGCTGACCATTTCAGCCACTGCGTCTGGCTAAACCCTGAATCAACAACTTACTGGAATGAACCTACCATTGCCATGGTTAGAAAAATCTTCCCCATGTTTGAGCTGACCATCGAAGGCCTTCAGCAAGCGGTTAAAAAACTAATCGTTAAGCGCTGACCGCCCTTAGTTAAATGGCGATGACGGGCCCTGAATCGACTATCGGTTACACATAAATGGAACCGATGCTCCGACCTAACAGACGATGTTACCCTAATCAATTATCTTGCTGGTTCACCTGTAGACAATGGGGAAAGTTGCGGGTATAATCACCCCGTGTCTCGGCAGCCCAAGCTCTTAATCACCCAGGAAAAAATCAATCAGGCTGTTGCCAAGCTAGCGGCCGAAATCAGGCGAGATTACCGGGGCAAGCAACCACTACTAATCGGCATCCTTAAAGGTTCCTTCGTTTTTATGGCTGACCTGGTTCGTGAGCTTGACCTGCCGGTAGAGGTGGACTTCGTTAAACTCTCCAGCTACGGCGCAGGCACCAGGACTTCGGGCAAGGTCAAAGTAGTGCATGGATTGAAGACCCAAATAAAAGGCAGAGATGTATTGGTAGTCGAAGACATAGTGATACCGGGCTGACCGTTTCGTTTCTTATGGACTATTTACGGAAGAAAAAACCTGCCTCTTTAAAGCTCTGCGTCCTGGCTGATAAGCCATCACAACATAAAGTCCCGGTAACAATTGATTACCTCGGTTTCACCGTGCCTGATAAGTTTGTCGTAGGCTACGGCATCGATTGGAATGAGAAATTTCGTCACCTGCGGGACATATGTTTCATAGACTAACAGTTCACTATCAACTTCGCCCTCTGCCATCGGAGAGAGTGGAATAGCGGCAGACCTGAAGGCCTTACAAGCTTATGTTTCATAGACTAATTTGTGGAATGAAAGAATATGAGTTTAGCTAAACTGATTTCAGTTGCCCGTGGAGATGCTCCAGCGGACTTGCTGCTTAAGAACGCCAAAATAATAAATACTTTCGTCGGCATAATAGAAGAGGGCAATGTGGCAATTTACGGCGACAGAATTGCCGGAATCGGTAACTATGTTAAGGCGAAGGAGACAATTGATATAAAGGGCGGCTATCTGGCTCCGGGGTTAATTGACGGCCACACTCATATAGAAAGCTCAATGCTCCATCCTGCCCATTATGCGCAAGCTGTAGTTCCTAGAGGGACTTCTACGGTGGTCACGGACCTGCACGAAATAACCAACGTGGCTGGCTTCGACGGTATTAAATTTGTAATGGACTGGGCAAAGAAGCTGCCTATGGACATATTCTTTATGGCACCTTCATGTGTACCAGCAACACATATGGAAACTAGCGGCGCCGAAATCACCGCTCAAGAAATTAAGAAGGCTTTAAAATTGCAAAATGTCATCGGACTGGGCGAAATGATGAATTTCCCAGGCGTTATCAACGGTGACAGAGAGGTTCTAAAAAAGATAGCCGCTGCCCAGGGAAAAGTCATTGATGGACATGCACCCGGCGTTACCAATAAACATTTGAATGCCTACATAGCCGCCGGCATCTACTCAGACCACGAATCAACTTCTACAGAGGAAGGCAGAGAAAAGCTAAGGCGGGGGATGCACCTGATGATACGGGAGGGCTCTTCCGAAAAAAATCTGGAAGCCCTTTTACCCCTGGTGAACGACAAGACTTATAAGCGGTGCTTTTTCGTCGTCGATGACCGTAGTTGCTCCGATTTGCTTCGCGAAGGCGACATAGATGCTGTTGTCAGAAAAGCAATTCAAAAGGGCCTCGAACCGATACGGGCCATACAAATGGCAACTATAAATACCGCTGAATATTTCAGGCTGTACGACCGGGGAGGCATCGCCCCCGGCTACATAGCCAACCTGGTAACCTTTCACCGACCTTCCACAACTGAATACAGATATGGTCTTCTATAAAGGCCGCCTGGTAGCTAAAAAGGGCAAATACCTTGGACCTGTGTCAAAAACCTTGGGTGTGGAGCTAACCGATACTGTCCGCATCAAACCTTTCAATATAGAAGCACTGAAATTAACCACCAGCGGGAGAAGCCTTCCGGTTATCGAAATCATCCCCGGCCAGATATTGACCAAGAAAAGAATCGAGAGGGTGAAAACCAAAGATGGCGTAGTGGTACCTGACCTGGATGAAGACATATTGAAGCTGGTGGTCGTCGAGAGGCACAAGGCAAGTGGCCGTATTGGTTTGGGTCTGGTTAAAGGCTTCGGCTTAAAACGAGGTGCGCTAGCCTCTTCTATCGCCCACGACTCTCACAATATAGTAGCAGTCGGCACAAACGACCTTGACATTTTCACATCAATAAAAGAGATAGAAAGACTAAAAGGTGGGTTAGTGGTGTGCATAGATGGTAAAATAGCGGCAGCTTTACCTCTACCTATCGCCGGTCTACTTTCACCGGAGCCCTTGGAAGCTGTTGTGAGAAAATTTAACAACGTGGAAAAAACCGCATCTGAGCTTGGAAATGTCCCACCGGCCGTGTTTGCGCTTCTTTCTTTCATAGCTTTACCTGTAATACCTGAACTTAGATTAACTGACATGGGGCTGGTAGACGTAATAGAATTCAAGTTAATTAACACCTCATGAAAATCCGCAGCCATTTCATGGGTCTCAAATTATAGTAGTAAACTCAGGCTAAATCTTTAATAACGGAGGTCTAGGCAATGAAAAAAACAAGACTTTGTGACTTACTCGGCATTGATTACCCAATAATTCAGGGCGGGATGGTATGGATTGCCAATGCTGAATTAGCTGCAGCAGTTTCCAATGCCGGTGGTTTAGGCTTAATCAGTCCCAACGCAGGTATGAGCCGCAATGGCGACCAGGTAGAAAATCTAAAGAAGCAGATAGAAATAGCGAAAGGTCTAACTTCTAAACCCTTCGGGGTCAATTTACCCATATTAAACAATCCCCAGATTGAGGCGCTCGTCGACGCGGTTATTAAGGCTAAAGTCAAAGTCGTGGTAACAGCTGCTGGCAATCCAGCCCTATACACCAGCCGCTTCAAAGAAGCCGGGATAAAAGTCCTCCATCTGGTAGCGGCTGTGAGACATGCCCAAAGTGCGGAAAAACGAGGCGTGGATGCAGTTATCGCTGAAGGCTATGAGGCTGGCGGTCACAACGGCCTGGATGAGCTGACCACCTTGACTCTGGTGCCGCAGGTGGTGGACGCGGTGACAATTCCGGTAGTGGCTGCCGGAGGCATCGCTGATGCCAGGGGGGTAGTTGCCGCGCTGGCATTAGGGGCCGATGGTGTTCAGATGGGCACTCGCTTTGTCGCCACTCGTGAGTGTGCCGCCCACCAAAATTTCAAAGATGCTATAGTGAAGGCTAGCGATACTGATACAGCGATTACTGGCAGGAAACTTGGACCAACCCGAATACTAAAGAACGAAATAGCCGCTAAGCTACTGGATATGGAAGCGGCTGGAGCTTCAGCTGAAGAGCTTCTAGCTTTTATCGGCAGCAGCCGGTCACGGACAGGACAGTTTGAAGGTGACCTTGCCAATGGTGAAGCTTATTGTGGTTCCATAGCCGGCATGATAAAGGAAATAAAAAGCGTCGCTGAGATAATTCGAAACATAGTTGACGACTACGACGCAGTTTTAGCCCGTTTGAGATAGTCTTGATTTGGGTAGCTTTAAGGGGTAAAACCAGGCTCAGCTGGCTTTTTCTGCCCTGGCTCGGGTGCTTCGCGCCAGGACTCTGATAGCCTCCATCAAATCCTGACGCCGGCAATCTTTGGTCAGATACCAACTGGCACCAGCCTCAAGCGCAGCCCCCACGTAATCACCGTAGACCGTCAGAAACAGAATTTTGACTTCAGGTAGGCTTCGCTTTATGCGACGGGTTGCCTCTGTGCCATCCATGCCCGGCATGTGGGCGTCCATCAAAATGACGTCTGGATTCAGTTTTTCCGCTTTGGCCACCGCATCCAGACCATCCACAGCCTCACCAATCACACCTATATCAGCCTGGGGCTCAAGTATGCTCTTCAGCCCCTCTCTTACTACTTCATTATCATCGACTATCAGTACCCTAATCTTTTCCATTCTTTCTCCTGTATCCAGCCGTGTCTCTCGTATCTTTAGTTATAAGTTTACCGTCTCAATTCTATTATACAATCGGGAGAGTGGCTGGTTTCAACTGGGCAAAAAGGCGGACTTACAATCTCAACCTTTTCTCTGATATCGAGTAGTACTTTAGTATGACTCTAAAGACGGATTATACCCTTCTTTAAAGCTTGAGTTACGGCTTCGGTACGGTCATTCACTCCCAGTTTTTGAAAAATATTAGTAATATGCGTTTTTACCGTACTCTGGGCAATATTAAGCTCCGCGCTAATCTCTTTATTTGCCGCACCTTTGGCCATAAGGCACAATACTTCCAGCTCCCGCTCAGAAAGCTCCTCACCGGATGGTGTCCGGCGAGATAGTTGGGAGAACCGGTCAAGCAGCTTTGATGCTACCACTGGCTGGATAAGTGACTCACCTCGATAAACAGACCTTATTGCTTTAAACAAATCCTCTCTCGGGGCATCCTTAAGGAGATAGGCCCGGGCACCAGCCTCTATACCGCTAAATATATAATCGTCATCGCTGTAGGTAGTCAGGATTATAAATTTGATATCGGGCATTGCTGAGCGAATCTGCCGCATAGCTTCGACGCCGTCCATCTCCGGCATCCGAAGGTCCATAAGCACTACGTCCGGGCTCAATTCCCTGGCCTTATTCACTGCTTCTACCCCGTCCTTAGCTTCCCCAACCACTTTAAAGTCAACCTCCCGGCTCAGCATGGCAATCAATCCTTCTCTTACTACCGGATGGTCATCAGCAATCAAAATCTTTATAGCTTCCACTACGAAACCTCCTTGCCGGTAGGAATAACTATCTTCACCAGCGTTCCTTTACCTCTCTGGCTTTGCACTTCAAACGTACCTCCTAAGCCCCGAGCTCGTTCCCGCATACTTATTAAACCGAAGGTATCCCGTTTCTTCTTTCCCTTATCTCCATCACCCGATACTTTCGGTTTGAAGCCAACGCCATTGTCTCGAACGGCCAGTTCCGCTGCCGATTCATTAAAAGTCAGATTTACCTCGACTTCAGTAGCTTTGGCATGCTTTCTCACGTTAGCCATGGACTCCTGAAAAATGCGAAGAATGCCTGCTTCCAGCTCAGGTGGCAAGTCACGCCTGTCACCCAAAATATTGAATTTCACATTTACACCTGTGCTTTGGCTGAATCTGTCTACCTCTTGTTTAATCGCATCAGCCAATGGCCGCTGCTCCAGAGCCTGAGGACGTAAGTTCCATACCGAGCGCCTAGCCTCGGCCAGGCTTTTTCTAGCCAGATTTCGAGCCTGGTTCAAATGGCGCTGTAACGCCGGCAAATCACTGCCCAACGCTTGTTCTCGCTGCCTCAAGTTGCAAAATAATGCCGCTGAACCCTTGAGCCAGCGTGTCATGAATCTCCCTAGCCATCCGGTTACGTTCTTCCATCACCGCCATTTGACGTGTCTCATCATACAGACGTGCATTGTCAATAGCCACCGCCAGCTGGTCAGCCAGTGTTTGAGCAGTATATAAATCAGCTTCACCAAAAGCATCGACGTCGGTGCTCTCAATATCGAGAACTCCAATAACATTGTTCCCCATCTTCACCGGCACAGCAAGCTCAGATTTGGTGTCTCTTAGCGCCTCGACAGCACGATACCTCGGATCCTCACTTACATCATTGGCTAAAATAGGTTCCCCTGTCTGGGCTACCCAGCCAACTATGCTCTCTTCATCCACCTCCAGAGGTACCCCAACAGGTATAACGCTTTTCTGCCCGCTCAAACACAGCGCTTTAAGCGCCAGTGTACCGGAGGAAGGTTCGAATAAATATATGTTGACATTATAGTAGTGAAAGGTCTCACGAAGTAAGTTGCCTCACATACGGCAGAAGCTCATCGAGTTTTACAATAGAGCTAATCTTGCGACTAACTTCGTTGACGGTACGCAGTTGCTCTGCTCTCTGACGCTCCTGCTTGGTCCTCTCAGCAACCTTCTGCTCCAGACCGGTGTAAGATTCTTTGAGTGCCTTAGCCATATCGTTGAATTGTTCAGCTAACTGCTGGATTTCATCTCCGGTCTCGGCCTTAATGTTATAGTCGAGCTCGCCCTTGGCTATGACTTCAGCACCCTTGGTTAGCGCCAGTATCGGTCGGGTAATCGCCCCCGATAGTAAAAATATCACTGCAGTAGCCAGAAGAATCATACCACCGAAAACGCCAGTGAAAATCCACTGCGTTTTCTGTACCTGCTCATCTATATAGTCATTGGTCGCCTTGACCGTGTAGTTTATATGGGACTCTAGCTCTTCGGCTGGCGCCGAGTACTCGTCGATGTAGGTAGCTGCAGCTACTACCAGATTCGTGCCCTCAACGGGTATACAATGCATATATTTTGTCCTTACGTTCCCTTTTTCATCCTTCCAGTCATATAAGCCTGACGCTTCCCCCTTAAAACTCCTCTCTACAATAGACGCAAAGGAAACAGGTTCACCACCCACTTTAAGCAAGTTAACACCCACCAGCTTCGGGTCCACATCGAAATAGACTGTGCCAGTATTATCATAGACGAATGTAGAACCGGTTTGACCAACACGTCTGCACCGCTATATCGCGCAGTTCAGTCATTCGCCTTCAGCTCCGAAATGCCTAAGTTTGGATGATACTGAATGAAAAGCCCTATCTCATCGGCAACATATAACGCGCGCCGCTGTATTAGAGTCCGGCCCAGGTCTTCCAAAGCAGAGATGCTCTGACGGGCAACTTCTTCTCCCATACTCGTGCTATTCTGTTTGACCAGAGAGCTGACCTGATATATGGTACGAAATGCCAGCGAGCTTATAACACCCAACGAGATGAAAGACAAAGCCAAAAAAAAGATAAGAATTTTAGATCTTATGCCGAGCCGCACTTTCATTCTACTTTCCCACCTCCAAACTCTCTTCTGTTCTTTGCTCCGCTTCCCATATCAACTTTTCTCCATATTCAAGTAAAACTTTCTGACGCTCATCCCGTACTTTCTTAGTCTCTAAGTATCTCTTTAGAGCTTCAATAGGGCTCAATCTCTGGCTTGTTAATTCACCCAACCTAAGACGTGCCTCCTGCCTTACTTCTTTGGCAATGACAGCATAATGAGCCGCTTTGAGAGCCTTGTTTATCTCTACCTCCCGAACAGAGGCCTCCAGAGCAGCGGGCAAGCAAATGTGAACTCTGACTACAGCATTTTCGATAGCGGCATGCTGCTGAGTAATAGCCTTCAAAACAGTACTCGGTTGGGTCTGCATCTTCAATATCGACATCGACCGTAACAGTCACGAAGCGCCGGGCATTAACTTTGTGGAATTCATAGGCTACGCGCTTTTCCTTACCTGTCATCTCCACATCAACCACGTAGAAACCTTTATCTTCATCTTCGTCGCCGAAGTCGAAACGCTCCAGACTACCGGCATAAACAACAGGTGGGTTTTGAAGTAAAACCTGGTGCCGGTGAATATGTCCCAAAGCCACGTAGTCAAAAACAGGCAGAGCGACATTTCCCAGCAGCAAAACAGGGTCCCTCCCCACCACCATACTCCTCTCCGACCCGGGTTTAGCTGTCGATACCGCTACGTGGGCAGCCAGCAATGTCGGCAAGCCCGGGTCAAGCTCAGAAATAAGGTCTAACAGCCTGCGAGTCATCATTTCCTGAAGTTGGTCATTTGCCTGCTCTATGCTGAGATTTTTCGCTTCTTCCCGACTAAGCAATGCGCTTCGCTTCAGCCAGGGCAAAGCCACTATCTGAACATTACCCTTTTTGGTCGGTATACTATAAATATCCGGTCGGTTACCAACATGAATGTGGTTGACAGATAATGTATCGAAAATCTCCACAGCGTTAGCTCGGCCAATTGCGTTGGGCAGGTCATGATTGCCTACCAATAGAAAAACCGGGATTCCACTTTCTGATAGTCGTCTGAGTCGTTTGGCAAATTCTCGCTGTTGAGTCTGGGAAGGGTCACGATTCTTGTAGGCATCTCCACAAAAGAGAACCAGGTCGACACCATTGTCCACCGCATATTCCACCACCTCGTCCAGAGCCTTCAGGACATCAATCAACCTCGTCGATAATCCCGTAGCCGGGTCAACACCACCATAAGTCTCCATGCCCAGATGGAGGTCAGCAAAATGAAGAATCTTCATTGTTCCAAAGCATCAGACGTTCTAGTTGCCCACAAAGGCTGCGTGTCAAAAGCTTCACCGCTTAACTTCGCTTGCAAAGTTTTGACTAACTCTTTTATCGGCAATCTAATCTGCGCCAAGCTATCGCGCTCTCGAATAGTAATCTGATTATCCTCCAGCGACTTAAAATCAATAGTAACGCAGAAAGGAGTACCGACTTCGTCTTGACGTCGATAACGCCGACCAATGCTCTGGGCATCATCATATTGCGTTACAAAATGGCGACGAAGTTCAGCATAGACCTCCCTGGCTAGCGGCGCCAGCTTCTCATTTCTGCTCAACGGCAAAACAGCCACTTTGATTGGAGCCAGCTCACGGTGAAGACGCAAAACCACTCTCGTTTCCCCATCAGCCAAATCCTCATCATAAGCATCTACGAGAAACGCCAGCAGTGAGCGGTCGACTCCTGCCGAAGGCTCAATAACATAGGGCACATAGCGCTCACCAGAATCTTCATCGAAATAACTCAAATTTTTACCGCTATATTTAGCATGTTGCACCAGGTCGAAGTCACCCCTGTTGGCAATACCCTCCAGCTCAGCCCAACCCATGGGGAAAAGATATTCGACATCGTAGCAACCCTTCGCATAATGAGCCAGTTCCTCATCACAATGCGGGCGTAGACGCAGATTATCCTGTTTGATTCCAAGCTTTAAGTACCACTCAAAGCGCTCCTTCACCCAATAATTGAACCACTCCTCATCGGTTCCCGGCTTAACGAAGAACTCAATCTCCATCTGCTCAAACTCTCTGGTCCTGAAAATAAAATTACCGGTCGTGATTTCGTTGCGGAAGGACTTGCCTATTTGCGCAATACCAAAGGGCAGCTTTTTTCTGGAAGTAGCCAGTACATTATCGAAGTTAACGAAAATGCCCTGAGCTGTCTCCGGTCGCAGATAAACGACGCTGGCATCATCCTCCACCGGTCCCATAAAAGTCTTGAACATCAAATTGAACTGCTTCGGCTCTGTCAGAGCGCCACCGCAATCGGGACATATATTTCCAATTAAATCGGTAGCTCGCCGTCTAAGGTGACAGGACTTACATTCCACCAACGGGTCGGAAAAGCTCTCCACATGGCCACTGGCGACCCACGTCTGGGGATGCATAATTATGCTGGCATCCAAACCAACCATATCATCCCGTTCTTGAACCACTGCCCGCCACCAGGCGTTTTTAACATTTCGCTTTAGTTCCGTCCCCAGCGGCCCATAATCCCAACTGCTGCCCAGCCCGCCATAAATTTCGCTGCTGGGGAAAATAAAGCCACGCCGCTTACACAGCGAGACGATTTTTTCCATATCTACTTTGCTTTTTTCCTCAGGCAATTTAATCCCCTCCGAAGCTTACCCAAGCTTAGCAACTTTATGTCCGAGTGTCAAAAACTCCCAAGTGATGTTTTTACGTAATTGTGTTAGAATCGAAACATACTGACATTACATAAGTCTACTGATGAAGACAATCAATAAGTCTCGGATTATTATTTACCCTGTTTCTGGTGCTCGCTGATTCTGGCAGGCAACTCTTGTCTCCCTCAACCCATAACTCCTCCACCGTCACCTCCCCCACCTCAACAAGAACTGCCGCCTCCGGATACAACACCGCCGCAAACAGTAATCACCGTGGCTCCGGCTGAAACTATCACTTCTGGCAAAGTCACCTTCGAATGGACCGGCAGCGATGACAGGACACCAACCAATAAACTGACCTATTCATATTATCTAGAAGGTCATGACGCCAGTTATTCTTCCTTCACCTCTGACACGTACTAAGACCTACACAAATTTGCCCGATGGTACTTATACGTTTTACGTCAAATCTCATGATGAAGCTGATAATGTAGACCTCACACCGGCATCCGTCAAATTCACCATAGCTACTCCCAAGCCGGAAGAAAAGACCGAAACCGTAACCACCTATTGTCAGCACGTTGCTCATAGTACCGAACAGCGATGTCAGCCATATCGCGGTTGGCTACGACAACACAATCTATGCACTCGATTCTCCCCATGCCAGGCTTTACAAATCAGACCACGGCGGCTACGGCTGGACTGACATATCAAGAGGCCTTGGCGCAGCCGCACCCTGGACCGAACTGGCTATAGCCCCGGATGACCCCAGAATAGTTGCGGTAGTGACCAATCGGAACCGAAGTATTCGTGTCAACCGATGGTGGTACCAACTTCGCTGCTACCGGATTAAGCGGCAAACTGGGCGGCAGTGAGCGAGTGCAATGCCTCGCTATCTCCCCGGGTTATGGCCGCCGGGATATAGCTGTAGGCACATCCACAGGCAGCGGTAACGGCAAGGTATGGGTAAACATAATGAATGGCTTTCCCAGAGGCTGGCAGGACATGAGCACCGGCGCCACTGGCTGGTCAAATGCCGACATCTTCGCTATCGAGTATTCACCGGGATTTGCCGTTGATGGCACATTGCTGGCCGTCGCCGCCACCGGACCACCACCGAATTCCGACGACACTTTTCTCTACATCGGTTTCAGAGACCTTGGCGGAAATACCACAACCTGGAATAATTCCTCAGGCTATCCTGTGGAAATCTCTCAATCAGGGCAGGATACGCCAGGGACACCGCTTACCTACGCGGATATAGCCTTGCCCGCAGACTATATTGGAACCTCTCCCGCAAGCCGGCATGTCTACGCTTGCTGGAGCGACAACCCGCCGGGAGTAGCCACCTCCGGCAATCCTAATGACGATGTGTACCGTATTGACGACACTGTCTGCTACAGGCTTCTGGTTCGTACTGACGTCATCTGCAGCCTGGCGCACTACGGTATGTTCAGTCGGGGCAAGCTACTGGCTGGGGCTGTCACGGCATCAACTGTGTCGCTTTTCCGCGGTCCTCAGGTATACTTTACGTCTAACCCCCATTCGCCATATCCCACCTGGCAAAACAGCCAGAAACCGCCCACCGGCCCCGCCCAGGCCCGTGTCGCCTGGTCTGCTGACGGCAGAGTTGCTTACTGCGGCACCAGCGCTCCGGCTGGCGGCAGCAATGACCAGAGCGCCTTCTCGGTAAGCACTAATAACGGCTTTACCTGGAACCAGATAGGGCTGATTGACCTTTAGTTTGACACCTCTGGCTCGCTATCTCCTACAATTTCCATTCGCTATGATTAAAGCCGTCTTCTTTGACTTCTACAACACGTTGGCCAGCTACCATCCGCCTCGGGAAGATGTCTATATTAGATGCTTGCCGTGAACTCGGCATCAAGGTAGAAGCCAAGGCGCTCTTCACCTCCTTAGCCGCCGCCGATATTTTTTACCGCAATGAAAACTCCCGCTCGCCCATAGACAACAAAACCCCAGAGGAAAAAATCAACTTCTATATCGAATACGTAACCAGAATACTTAGCGGAGCCGGGGCAGAAATTGGCCGTGACGCGGCACTTCAAATACTGGCTAAAATCAGAGAGTATAAATGGGAATTCAAAGTTTACGATGATACCCTACCCACCTTAGAAACACTTAAGAAACGCGGCTTAATCCTGGGGCTTATTTCAAATGTGGCTCAGGATATGGAGTCCACATATACCAAGCTGGGACTGCAACCATACCTCAATTTCAAAGTAACCTCAGCTGAGGTGGGCTACGATAAGCCCCGGCCGGAGATATTCCTGGCGGCGCTCGAGAAAGCTAAAGTCAAGCCCGAAGAAGCGCTATATGTCGGTGACCAGTACCAGATAGACATCGTCGGCGCCCGCGGTGTCGGCATTAAGGCATTGCTCATCGACCGCAACGATTATTTCCCGGACATCACTGACTGCCCCCGAATCCACAGCCTCACCGAAATCACCCAATACGTCTAGCTTGATAGTTGAGTCCCTTTTTGGCTTAACATTGGTAACAGGTCACCGTTGCATTGCTGGACTCAGGATATTCTTTAATTCAGGTGGTAAATAGTTGACCGAGCATACTCATCATGCCCAGCCTGTAGGCAATAAACTGAAATTCGGCATTATTCTCACTGGCTTCATTCTGGTGGCAGAAGTGGCTGGTGGACTCATATCTAATAGTCTGGCTTTACTTAGTGATGCTGGCCATGTATTTGCTGATATCTTAGCGCTCTCCCTCAGCTGGTATGGGGTGAGGCAAGCCGAGCGTCCTCCCAGCACCCGCATGACATTTGGCTATCACAGGGTGGGAGTGATAGTAGCTATCGTTAACGCCGTCAGCATCTTCGCTATTGCAGCAATTATCCTTTATGAGGCCTACCACCGCTTTCAACAGCCACCAGAGGTTAACAGCCTGCTGATGCTACTTGTAGCTATCGCTGGGGCTTGCGGTTAATGCTTTTGTTGCCTTCTGGCTACGCCGGGAACAGCAAGGTAATCTTAATGTGCGTAGTGCCTTCTGGCATGCCCTGGGCGATGCCTTGGCATCAATCGGGGTAATCATTGGGGGAATCATCATACTACTCACCGGATGGTTCTTGGTGGACCCGATTATTAGCGTACTTATAGGTTTTGTCATTATCCTGGCTGCCTGGCGCATATTGAGAGAAGGTTTGAGAGTTCTTTTAGAGGCTGCGCCCGGGCATGTGGATATCACCGAGATGGTAAATGCCTTGAACCAATTGCCTGGAGTAAAGGATATCCATGATGTCCATGTATGGAGCATTTCACCGGAGCTGCATGCCATGAGCTGTCATGTGCTTATCGATGACCTCTCTACCACTCAAGCAGCCGGTATCCGTCAGAAAATCGAAGACGTGCTGCGAGAGCGATTCCACATAAAGCACACCACGCTCCAGATGGAATGTCAGCAATGCGACGCCAACGATATTCTCTGCACCCTAACTTACGGGCAGAGCGCATAAAGCGGACAAAGACCGAACACAGAACAGATAATTTCGGGCGGCTCAAACCCCTATAACTGGAGACATCTCACTCAGACTGACCTACCGAAGCATGGCTACATAGCTGTTCAACGGCACTTTAAGTGAATCTGCCACCGGCTGGCATTTCGCCCTGAGACAGTAGAAAACCCTGCCTTCCGCCGGCAGTTCGGATAGAGACTCATAGTAGCCCATGCCTTTGGCAAAGATGAGGTCTGCGGAGTTAAACTCGTGCTTAAACTCCGCTGATGCCTGAGAGAAATCTATGCCCGGTGTAGCCGTACCGGTGGTTAATATCTCACCCAGTTCAGCCTCAAGCCCGGCTCGCCTGATATCTTCCACAGTAATGTCATCTTGAACCGGCGCCGACTTAACCACGTAAGCAACAGATGCCTGTTTTCTCATCCATCTGATAAGCGGTAAATCGAAAAACGCCTCACCGGCATTATCCGCCAGATATAAAACCCTTCTGGCATGCTTGAGTTTGGCTTCAAACCGCTCCGAATCATCGATGACAAAATTCACCGGCTCTTTCATGTCCTGCTGAATAACATCCAGAGGTCTGAAGAAATCTATGGTATTTCCCAGCGCGGCAAACTTGAGGCAACTCGTAAAGCTATCATGCTCAACTTTTATCTGCTTCGATAGCTCCCTGGCAACCGCAATCTCCTTATCTTTCATTTCCCGGTAAGGGTCAGGGTTTCCGGTTATCCTCTTTATCGCATCATGCATTTTAGTGGCGACAACAATGGATACACAGTCCAGTAGAGAAATCGTCATGAAGTATCTTCAGGCTTTCCTCTATAGCTCTGGCTTTAGCCCGTTCGTCATTCGCCGCCAGCTCCGCAGCCTGATAAGCCAGCTTTTGCAGGCACTCATAGCAATAATTAGAAGCTTTCATTTCATAAAGTCAATGCGCAAATCGGATAGCCGTGGGCTGCTCTGCCGACCTATCGGTTTAACAGCCATATCGATGCATTCAAAACCGCGGCAAAAGTTACCCACAGCAGATAAGGCCACATAAGCACGCTGGCCACCCGAGATATCTTGAAAAATTTAATAACGGTGAACTAATATCGCCACCCACAGAACTGAGATTACAATTAATCCGTACAAAGGAGACTCGAGACCGAAGAAAACCACCGACCATAAGGCATTTAAAATCAGCTGTATCAGAAAGACGATTAGTGCTATTCTGACCTGTCGATTCTCCAACCCCTTACGCCACACCAGAAATGCGGCTATGCCCATCAGTATATACAGAAGTGTCCACACCGGGGCAAACAGCCAGTTCGGTGGAGTAAAAAACGGCTTTTCCAGCGTCGCATACCAGGTCGGAATGGCACTTCGCGTAAATACAGAGCCGATGGCACCGGCAGCCAGGCAGGCGACAATGCTCACCACCAGCTTCAGAATATCCCTGATTCTCATATTTCGCATTGTACCAGAAGGGGCAATCATTTTACTAACTGAGATGAAATCGGTTTTTAGCAAATCGCAACAAGCTAAATCTTAATCTGCTCAGGCGGATTATGCTAGAATTAGACGGAAAACAGGTTAGAAGACCATGCCGGCAAATTTACCACCGCAGTACTTCGACGCTGAAAAACGCTATCGGGCGGCCAGAACTCCGGAGGATAAAATCGAGGCGCTGGAAACCATGCTGGCCATCATGCCCAAGCACAAGGGCACCGACCATCTGCACGGCGACCTGAGACGAAAAATCGCCAAGCTCACCGAAGAGGCGGAACGAAAAGCTGCCACCAGCCGAGCCAGCTTCTACATCAGAAAAGAAGGCGCCGGTCAGGTAGCTCTGGTTGGGCTGCCCAATGCCGGCAAGTCACAGCTCCTGGCCGCCGTCACCGATGCCTTACCTGAAATAGCTGATTACCCCTTCACTACCAAGACTCCCAATATAGGTATGATGAAGTTCGAAAACATTCAAATCCAAATGGTAGATACACCTCCAGTTACAGGCCGTGATTCCCGCGTCTGGCTGAATAATGTCGCCAGAAACGCCGACCTCATAGTCATAGTTGTCGACCTGAGCAACAGTCCGGTGGAACAAGTAGAAGCAACTCTTCAGGAACTGGAAAGTGTAGGCATAGTGCCGGCAACAAATGTGTCTCCGGAAAGCTTAATAGGCAAACGACCAAGAAAAATGCTGATTATCGGCAATAAAAGTGACCTCGATACCTCGGATGCCGGTTGGCGCCGATTAAAAACACGTTACGGTTCCCAGTTCCCCATGATAGCTGTGTCCGCCACAAGCGGCAACAATCTGCAAGACCTCAAGAAGAGTATTTTTCAAGCTCTGGATATTATCAGAGTCCACACCAAGAGTCCGGGCCAGAAACCGGATTTGACCGACCCCATAATCCTCAAAACGGGCAGCACGGTAAAAAATGCCGCCGAAGACGTTCACAAAGATTTCAAGGCCAAACTGAAGTACGCTGTGGTGTGGGGCTCGGGAAAATTCGATGGGCAGAGGGTCAGTCAAGACCATGTGCTGAAAGATAACGACATAATCGAGCTACATATCTAGGCCGGGCACTTGCGCCCTCGGACCCAGACATCGTACAGCACTGCCGCCAGCTCCTCTATGTACGCACGATTTTCCAGCTTCATCCGCCACTTGCTCGGCACAGCGTCTATGCCCAAATAAGCACCGGCTATAGCCCCCGTCATCGCCGCTATGGTATCAGTATCACCGCCGAGACTGACAGCAAATAGTATCGCCTCTTTCAATGAATCCGGATGAGACAGAAACGAATATATGGCCGTCGGCACCGAGTTGAAAGCTTCCACGCCATTGCCCAGCTCGGCAACCACTTTAGCCTTATCCGCCTCACCCAGGAGCATTCCTATACTCGCCAATTTCTGCTTATACGCCTCGTGTTGAACAAGCTCACCTAGCCTGGATAAAAACTCCTGTGAGCTAAAGGCTTTGCCTGGCTCCAGTCCCACAGCTAAAGCAACTGCGTATGCCTGCAAAGCCGCACCTTCTTTACCCAACTCATGGCTGTGGGTAATTCGGCTCGACCTGTAAGCTACCTCTCTCAGCATGGCTAAATCGTCATGATAAAAGACAGCTATGGGTGCAATCCTCATCGCCGACCCATTGCCATAAGAGCCGCCATGGTACAATTTTTCAGCCGCCTTATCCCAGGCTTCACCAGCCCTTATCATGCGGAATATACTCGGCGGACCCGGCCCATAGCCACGCCATGGTTCAAGCTCATAGTTCCGAATAAAAACGTGCGCCATGTGCTCACCATCAAAACCTTCTTTCTGCACCAATGATTCAGCCATACCAATCATCATGTGGGTATCATCGGTGTAGGCTAGAAGTTCCCGTCTGTCAGCCGCCCACTCAATCGCCTCAGCCTCAGCCGCACGCCGTCCTTCAAATCCAGCGCCAACGGCATCCCCCACCGCCGTGCCAACCAGCGCCCCTATGAATTTACCCCTCAGGACCCCCTCATCCATTTAACCCACCACACTTAGAAATCAAGACTTTCGTCACCAGTTATTATATACTAAAGGACAATTCGATACTATGAATAGCAAAGTGCTCGAGGAAATCAATAAACTTAAGAACGACTATATACACGGCGCCAGCTGGCTATCACTGCACGCCATCAACACTTTAATCTTAGCGGTGAGCGAAAGCCAGGCTGGGACTGTTGCCGACTTTGTCCAGGAAATAAAAGAGGTAGCAGAGGAAGCTGACAAGTGCCAGACCCAGCATTACTCCTATAGCCAACTATGCTAACCAGTTCCTGCATCAGATTATAACGAGGTCTCAAAATGAGAATAACCTGGAGGCTCTGAAAAGCTTCGCCGAAATTAAAGGAAAGGAACTTCGTAAAATCGGCAACAAAAGCCGTCTCTAAAGCTGTTGAGTACGCGTGCGGAATCATCGGCGACCTCGATACAGTAATAACCTGCAGCTACAGCTCCACGGTCTGCCAGGTTCTTGAACTGGCCAGGCAAAGAGAAACAAGGTTCCGAGTTATCGCTGCTGAATCTAAGTTTAATGACAAAGCCTACGGGGAAATCACTGCCGAGCAGCTCATGAAGTACCAGATTCCAGTAGAAATAATTGGCGATGGGCAAATAAATCTTCGCATATCAAAAGCAGATAAAGCTTTAGTCGGTGCCGATAGCATAACAGCCGACGGCTATCTTATTAACGGCAAACCGACATTATTACTTGCCCAGGCGGCTAAAAACAAAAAGATACCCTTCTATGTTGTCTGCGAGAGCGCCAAATTCACCATCCGGGGTTACGTAACAAAATCAACGGAGCTGGAGCCGGCCTTCGATAAGACTCCGCTCAACCTGGTAACCGGCATAATAACCGAAAAAGGCACCATGCAGCCAAGCCTGGTCATCGCCTACATCGAGGAAAAAGCAGAGGAAATGGCACATCTCTCCACTTCAAAAGGAGAATGATTGCTCAAGGTCATTGACACACATGCTCATCTTGATGAGCTGGAAAACCTCGAACCTGCGCTGAATAAAGCCAAAGAAGCTGGCGTTGTCGCCGTTGTTGCTGTTGGCTCCAACCACCAGTCAAACCAGAAGGTGATGGGAATCAGCGATAGCCATCCCAGCTTCGTCTATCCGGCTCTCGGTTTACACCCCTGGGAACTGGGTAATCTGGACTCTCACGGAATCAACGTGACCCTCAAGTTCATCGAAGAAAAAATCTCACAAATCGTGGCCATAGGAGAAATAGGGCTGGACTATGATAAAAGGGTCATCAAAGTAGCACCGAAAGAGCTGCAAAAAGAGACCTTGAAATGCCTCTTGGCTTTAGCCAGGCAGTACACAAAGCCGGTATCCGTCCACAGCCGCTACGCCTGGAAAGACAGCTTTGAGCTCGTTAAAGAAGCCGGCATTGAAAAAGCTGTTTTTCACTGGTTTACCGGGTTTTCCGGTGTGCTCAAAGATATACTGGAAGCCGGCTATCTCATTTCAGCTACCCCAGCCGCGGAATACCATGAGGAGCACAGACGGGCTATAAAGGAAACACCGCCGGACAGACTACTACTGGAGACAGACTGTCCGGTGATGTACGGCAGAGAAAACAAGTATCGCTCCCAACCTGCAGATATCTTAAGAAGCCTGAAAGCGGTGGCAGCGTTGAAAGGAACTGACGAGTCCGCTATCGCTCAGCAGACGACACACAGCGCCATTGAATTCTTTCGCTTGAGTGCCTAAGCAGTATAAACTTTGCCACGACATGGTAAATGGAGTAAAATAGCGACTTAAGAATTCAGGAGAAAGCTGAGAGGAGCAAACTAAACACTCAGTGAAAGCTGTGGTCCTCGTTGGTGGCGAAGGCACCAGGCTACGTCCGCTTAACTTATCTCACAGTGAAAGCTATGGTGCCGGTTCTGAACAAGCCGTTCATCGAATATATCATCCGACACCTCAGCCACCACAACATCAGCGAGATTATCTTAGCCATAGGTTACCAGCCCGACCGCATTACCGAATATTTCACCGATGAAAGTCAACTCGGCACAAAGCTCGTTTACAGCATCGAAACAGACCCACTGGGCACTGCTGGGGCTGTCAAGAACGCTGAGCCATATATAGACGATACTCTCTTTGCCATGAATGGCGATATCTTCACTGACCTGAACTTTACCGATATGTTACATTTCCATAAAAATAAAGGCGCCAAAGTAACCATAGCCCTGACGCCGGTAGAAGACCCTACTCGATTTGGTGTTGTTGAAACCGACAGCAAGCAGCGCGTAACTCGCTTCGTAGAAAAACCACGCCGCGAGCAAGTAACCAGCAACATGATAAATGCTGGAGTTTATGTCATCGAAACTGAAGTCCTGAAGCGTATACCGGAAGGCAAACGCTGCATGTTTGAACATGATATCTTTCCCTCGCTGGTAGCTGATGGAGAACCTGTTTTCGGTTATACTACTGATGCCTACTGGATGGATATGGGTACCCCGGAAAAATATTTACAACTGAACGGTGACTTGCTTTGCGGCAAAAGCACTCAGGTTGACTTTAAGGCAACAGACATCCGTATTGACAAACAAAGCTATGTCCATCCACAGTCCAAGTTGGTCGGACCCATACTGATTGATAAGAACTGCAATATAGGCAAAGGGGTTCAACTCAAAGGGCCGGTAGTCATCGGCTCAGGATGCAAGATTCATGACGGTGCCAGCATTGAAAACTCTGTTATATGGCAAAATGCTACCATTGGTGAGCAAGCCGTCTTAAAAGATTGTATTGTAGCTAGCAATAGCTGCATTGATAATAATGTCCATATGGAAGGCGCTATCATCGCACAGGCAAAGAAGTAATATTATATTTGCCCAAATAACATATTCAGGAGGCCGATAACGATGTCAGAAAACATAATTAACGTGGACCACAATAGCTTTCAAAAAGCTGTTTTAGATTCACAAATGCCGGTGCTGGTCGACTTCTGGGCGCCCTGGTGCGGCCCATGCAAGGCAGTTGCCCCCGTCGTCGAGGAGTTAGCTAAGGAATACAAAGGAAAAATAGAATTCGCCAAGGTGAATGTAGATGAATCTCCATTCGTAGCCTCAAAATATGGGGTTATGAGCATCCCAACTATTATGGTATTTAAAGGTGGAAAACCTATGCAGCATGCCATCGGCTACCAGCCCAAGGAACAGCTAAAGAAACTGCTGGATAACGCACTAGCGAAACAGGCCAATCAATGAACCAGATTTCCTATATCGTGGCACTTACCGGCGGACTGCTTTCCTTCTTTTCACCCTGCGTCCTACCGCTGGTGCCAGCCTATCTAGCCAATCTGGCTGGCATTACCGCCATCGACCCTAATAGCAGGAAAAGCTACCTGCCGGCTTTGTTTCACTCCCTCGCCTTCGTGCTCGGCTTCTCTATAATCTTCATTGGCCTGGGCGCGTCAGTCGGCTTAATAGGCAACACCATAACTGCCCATTCATTACTGCTCCGCTATATTGCCGGCGGTTTGATTATCGCCTTTGGTATATTCCTTATAGCTGCCTATAAATTACCGTGGCTGAACTATGAAAAACGCCTCAAAACAACAGCCAGCAGCAATCCGGGCTACTTCCGCTCGGTCGGTATCGGGGCTGCCTTTGCCCTGGGATGGACACCCTGCATCGGCCCAATATTAGGCGCCATTCTTATGCTAGCCTGTAGCTCCCAGACTGTAGCGCAAGGTGCCCTATTGCTCACCGTATACTCGTTGGGGTTGGGTATTCCCTTCATCATTATTGGCCTCGCCTGGGGGGCTATAATGCCGCTGTGGAAAAGTATAAACCGCTACCTCGGAATTATTTCCATAGTAAGTGGTGCGCTGCTTATAGTCGTTGGCATACTTATGCTTACTGGCAACCTGGCGTGGTTAGGTCAATTCGTCCCGTTTGAACTCAGTCAATGAAAGGAGCGTTCATTAATTGCAAAGAAAAACACCGATAATATTGGCGGTCGCTGCCCTCATATTGATGACAATGATTGGCTGTGGTACAGCCAAGATACCTCAAGTAGGTGATAAAGCTCCCGCTTTTACTCTGGAAAGCATTGACGGCAAAAAACATAAGCTTGAGTGATTTTCAAGGTAAAATAGTATTAATTGTGTTCACCAGTGTCAACTGCAAAGAGTGTGAAAATCAAATGCCTTATTTAGTTGGAGCATACCAGCAAGAAAATGGGAAACTGGCGGTCTTAGATATCTACCACATGATTTACGACCCCAGATTAGTCCGGGATTACGTAACAAACAAGCAGTTTACTACCTTCCCCGCTCTCCCCGACCCGAACAATACAGTTGCCAATTCTTACGGCGCCACACGATACCCGCCAACAAATTTCATCATAGACGCGGCAGGAATAATCAAGTACAAAAAGATAGGGCGTTTCCAGAGTCAGGAGGAAATTGAGGATATACTCAAGTCTTTATAGTCAGCCGCGTTGCAGCGAGGCTAAGGCTTGCCGATAAGATAATAAACTAAAAGACTCCTAGTTTCGTTTTTCTCTAGGATGTATAATATGGAAAATTATATAGGCTTTAATTCGGATACAGAAGCGACTGGGAAATAGGAGTATTGTGCCAGGGATAATCAGATGTCCTAGTTGCGGCCAGGAAATCGATTCGAACAGTCGGTTCTGTGTACACTGCACCGCCAGAATATGTCCCGGTTGCCACGGGCCTGTCCCACCCAGAGCGATTTACTGCCCGCACTGCGGCTTTTCGGTTGGTCCGGCAGTGCCCGGCGCCGCAGAACAGCAGCCACCTATACCACCACCCAGACCGTTTACTCAGTCACAGGGCGGCATAATAGGACCGCAGCCCAGACAATTTCCTTCATCACAGGGTGGCATAATTGGACCGCAGCCCGGACAACCGCCATCGTATCCTGCGACACAAGGTACCATACCGGGAACACCAATCCCCCAACCCATGCCACCCCAGCAATACGGGACGGGTGACCAACAGCCGGGAGCTTATGGCTCACCCGGCGGTATGCCATATGCCGGTATGCAACAACCGTCCAGTACTGACAGAAGATTTAGGGACACCGGCCCGATACGAGTAAGGCGGTTTTCTCCAGCCCTGGTTATCATTCTCATTGTCGCTGCTGTTGGCCTTTCAGGTTTTGCTGTCTTCAAAGCCGGCTGGCTTGAAGCCCCGCTTAACAGCGTTCAGGAATTTGTTAGTGGAATCAAACTACCACAGTGGTTGCCTTTCGGTAACAAAGATACTACACCTCCTACATGCTCAAAACGCCTCGGTTTCAAACATAACCACGGCCAGCGCAGTCATAACCTGGCAAACAGATGAACCGTCTACCAGTCAAGTAATGATATGCGAATCAGGCGGTGGCTGCACCTGGACCGAGCTTGATGAAAATATGGTTACCGACCATTCAGTAAATGTAATTGACCTGAAGCCCAACACGGCCTATCACTTCACGGCAACATCAACGGACGCCTGCGCAAATCAAGGGACTGCTGAAGGCGATTTCACAACCTCAGCCGAAGCCACGACAGCACCATTATCGATTTCAGGAATCAATGTATCCAACATCACCGACTTAGCGGGTACCGTAAGCTGGGCAACTGACAAACCAGCTACCAGCCAGGTATTATTCGGCGTCACGAATGCCTATGGCTCAACCACAACACTTGACCAGAAATTGGCCACCAGCCACAGCGCCACATTAGCCGGCCTAACGCCCAGTACTACCTATCATTTCAAAGTTACGTCGCAAGACGGCAGCGGAAACGAAGCGGCATCTCAAGACCAGACTTTTACCACTCGTAGCACTGTGTCAACTTCAACAGAGGTGGGAACCGATGTGGGCATGCGCGCTCCTGATTTCACTTTGCCAACACTCGATGGCAAACAGGTAAGCTTAAGTGAGTTCCGAGGCAAGATAGTAATGATTAACTTCTGGCAGGACGTCCAGCAAAGCAGAAATGAGCTGTCCCTAATACAAGAAGTTTATGTGAAATGGCCACGGGACAAGTTAGCAGTGCTTGCCATCAGTTGGAAACAGACCCAGGCACTCACGCAGGCCGTAGTTAGCAGCAAGGGCCTGACTTTACCCGTCCTTCTTGATGAAACAGGAGAGGTGGCGGCAAAATATAATGTCACTCGAAGCCCGGTTACTATCTTTATTGATGCCCAGGGAATTGTAAGGGATACAAATTATTACCCGGCTACTTTAAAAAGTTTTACGCAAGTAGAAAGCATACTTAATTCCATACAATGATATATTATAACTCTCGTAATCCATAAACTTCTGACTTACTCTCAAGAAATTTTTTACTCGACCATGACTAAAAGCTTAAGGTGAAATATATGTTAGAGAATGACAGTACCGAACAGAGACAATCCTCAACAAGATAAAAATAGCGCTGACGAACCAGAACCTATAGTTGAAAAGCGTCGAAAAAGAAGGCGCCGACCATCTACTAAAAGGCAACGTATCATAGCCCTGGGCTGTGGCCAAAGATATCCATTGCTGCCATCGTCTTGTGCCTGGGGCTTATTAGGCTTCAGCATCTTCATGCTGAACAGAGATATAACAACAGCTCCTGTAATTCAAAAGATATCAGTTTCAGATATAGCCCAAACAAGCGCCATTATTAACTGGCAGACTAACGAACCTGCCACCAGCGAGGTCACCATATGCAGCTCCGACAACTGTACTTCGTTAAAACCAGACGAATCACTGGTTACTAACCATTCAGCAACGCTAACTAACATCGAGCCGAATACAATATATGAGCTAACTGTAATGTCAAAAAATAAACAAGGTAAAGAAGCCAGATTTGCATTAGAACTTGTAACACCACGCAAGACAGCCGCCGTTGAAATTGGGACTCGAATAGGCGACCGAGCTCCAGATTTCACCTTGCCAACCATTGACGGCAAAGAAACTAGCCTGAGTCAGTTTAGAGGCAAGATAGTGATGGTAAACTTCTGGGAAACTTCATGCAGCGCCTGCGCCGAAGAAACGCCATATATACAAGCAGTCTTTGACGGATGGCCACGTGACGACCTGGAAATACTTGCCGTTAGCGTTGGAGAACGAGCAGCATTTGTGCAAAGCTTTATTGATAGTAGAGGATTGACTTTCCCCGCATTGCTCGATTCGGACGAAGCAGTCAGCAATATCTACCAGGTATCCTCTTTCCCCACTACCTTTTTTATCGACGCCGATGGCATTATTAAGAGAATCAAGTCGGGACGCTTTACGAGTCAATTTGAGATAGAAAACATACTCAAGTCCCTCTAAGCACGATTTATCTTAAATAACTGAATTCACCGCTTTTTACAGCTTTGATTCTCCACCTAAACACCCTGAAAAACATAGAAAGCGCTATACTTATAGCTGAATTATAATTGCAATATCAGTATTCTGTAATATAAAATAACGTAGGACACGAGAGTGAATTATGAAAAGACATAAATGGTATACGCTTCTAGTCCTGGGACTAGTTCTTATTTCGTTAGGCTCGGCTGCAGCCTGCACCAAATCTGAAGAAACCACTTATGCTCCCGAGTTCACGCTGCAGAGCGTAAATGGGTCGACTATTAATCTGAATGATTTTCGCGGCAGGCCGGTCATGCTTACTTTCTGGCGAATTAATTGCTCTGCTTGCCAATTCCAGATGCCTTTTACACAGGCGCTTTACGATAAGTGGTCGAGCGACTCGCTGGCAGTGCTAACTATTAATGTCGGAGACAGAGCATCAGACGTCAAAGACTATGTGACTAGCCGTGGAATAACTTACCCTGTACTGCTCGACCCGCAAGGTCAAGTCGCCCAGGACTACGGAATCGTCGGTGTGCCCACGACCTACTTTATTGATGGCCAGGGCATCCTCAAGGCATACCAGATTGGCGCCTTCCAGAACGAAAATGCGATGGAAAGCGCTATCAAAAGCGTGTTCCCATCCCTTATCCTTAGTCCTAAAACTGAAACCGGTCCCGAGATTGGCAACGTTGCCCCGGATTTCACCCTGCAAACCATTGATGGTCAAAGCATCTCATTGAGTGACTTCCGAGGTAAAACTGTATTATTGAACTTCTGGATGAGCTCGTGCGATGCTTGTGTATCAGAACTACCTTACTTGCAAACAGCGTCTGATAACCGAACAGACCAGCAAGTGGTTATACTCGCTATCAATTGCGGGGAAAGCAGTCAGACTGTGCACAGCATAGTTGACCGCTTGAAACCTTCCTTCCCTGTGCTGCTTGACCCGGAAGGAACGGTATGTACAGCATATAAGCGCGGTGCCCCCACAGCTTTCCTTATCGATAGCAACGGCATTATCAGGGCGATAAAAGATGATGCCTTCGAAAGCCCCGGCGAAGTAGAGAGCATGCTCGATTCTCTGCAATAGAAGCCGGGCAAGTTGTTCTTACCATCTTCCATACAAGCAGGAACATGAGATTTTTAGGTGCGCTGCAGGACCTGGCTAGAGGATTAGGCGCGCTGCTCCTCGTCGTGATTGCCGGCACCATCGGCTACAGGCTAATCGAAGGTTGGTCCTTCACTGGATTCCCTGTACATGACAGTTACAACCATAACCACTGTGGGATATGCTGAGGTACACCCACTGTCGACAGCCGGACAAATATTCACTATTTTCCTGATTCTGGGCGGAGTCGGCACCGCCTTTTATATTCTCACCAGCCTGGTGCGATACATCATTGAGGGAGAATTCGGATTCAGAATAGGGAGGCAACGCATGGAAGCCAAAATTAAGAAGACTTAACAACCATTTCATCCTCTGCGGTTACGGACGAGTTGGACAGGCAATTGCCAATATACTCAGACAGCAAGGGTGCTAAATTTGTAGTTATCGACCGAGACAGAGAAGCCGTCAAAAAGGCACAACAAGCAGGTTATTTGACTATTTCACGGTGATGCCACTAAGGATGAATCGCTGAAACAGGCAAGGATAGACACTGCCAGAGGAATAATCATAGCCCTGGGCGATGACGCCGATAATATTTATACCACACTTGCTGCCACAAGAGCTTAATGCGACGTTACCCATAGTTGCCCGAGCCAACAATGAAGATGCCGAGAGAAAATTGCAGCAAGCCGGAGCCGAGCGTGTAGTAGCTCCGGAAGCCATCGGCGGAGCGCGAATGGCCATGTTAGCCCTGCGCCCACAATCCGTGGAATTTATCGAGACAGTCTTATTCGGCCGAGAGAAACAACTGCTAGTGGAAGAGATAGAGGCGGCAGAAGGCTCACCACTGGTTGGCTCCACAATAAAAGAGATAGAAGAGCGATTTGCCGGAATAAGAATTCTGGCTTTTAAAAAGAAGGATGGCGCATTGATTCCTAATCCAGGCCCGAACAGCACTGTGGAAAAGGAAAGCAGTTTGACTGCCTTTGGTACATTCGAGCAATTGCGAGTCCATCGAAGGATGCTGCCAGCCAAGCAGACACTAAAACACAACCAGTTAAAAAATCCGGAACCGGCTAGATAAATACATACTGTTGCCTTCTGGCATGACCTGCATAAAAAATCAAACCAGTACCGTCACAAAGCCAGTCACTTATGCTAGAATAGGCACCAAAAGGAGAGGATACAATGATAAAGACACGCATGACTGAGCTATTTGGAATAAAGCACCCCATCATGCTCGCCGGGATGAACTGGATAACTGAGCCAGAGCTGGTAGCTGCAGTTTGCAATGCCGGTGGATTAGGTGTTCTGGCTACCGCCGCCACCACCCCGGAGGAGACAAGAAAAAGCATCAGACAAATTAGAAAGCTTACAGATAAACCGTTCGGTGTCAACCAAATTCTCATAGGTCCCGGGGCAAAGGAGAACATAGATATAGCCATAGAGGAGAAAGTTCCCATCATAAACTACTCATTGGGAAAGCCATGGTTCATCGAGCAAGTCCACGCGTACGGTGGGAAAGTCTTAGGGACCACTGCAATTGCCAGGCATGCGGTCAGAGCCGCAGAATTAGGTTGTGATGCTATCGTAATCACCGGCCAGGAGGCAGCAGCTCATGGAGCTAATGCTACCTCAATGGTGTTAATACCTCTTGTATCCAGTCAGATAAAAGTTCCGCTTATAGCCGCCGGCGGATTCTACGACGGCAGAGGACTGGCCGCAGCTCTGGTATTAGGGGCTGACGGCATATCCATGGGGACCAGGTTTATGCTCTCTAAAGAGAGTCGAGTCCATGATAATTTTAAGAAGCTCTGCCTGCAGGCTACTGAACAGGATACACTGTACAGCGACCGCTTCGATGGCATGCCCGGTAGAGCGCTGAAAACCAAAGTGACTGAGGACATGACCAAAAGCGGGTTCCCTCTGATAGAAGCCTTTAAGGGAGCCGGAGAAATAAAACAATTGCTTAAGCTTTCATTCTGGCAATTCGTTCGCCTCAGCTTCCAGATGATGAGGTCCGAAGAGGGCTCACCTCTCTGGGTGCAAGCCCGTCAGGTTGCCGGCACGAGAAGACATTTGAAGGCAATAAATGAAGGTGACGAAAAGGAAGGCATTTTGTTTGCCGGAGAATGTTCCGGCGCTATAAATGAGTTGCTCAGCGTTAAGGAGATTATCAACGGAGTAATAGCCGAGGCCGAAGAGACGCTGGAAGCAACCAGAAAAAAGATTGGGAAATCATAGAAAGGCTACGTTCTTACAATACAACACAACGCCAGCCCGTAGGATTCTAACTATCTCAGCCTCGGAGTCGCCGCTGTATCTCACTTAGAATATGTTCCGCCTCCCGCACCATCGTCTCCAGGAGTTCCCGGCAACTGACGATTTCCTTAATGAGACCGATAGATTGACCAACAGCGAAGGGAGCTCCATCCACATCACCGTTTTCCCAGGCTTTCTCGGAGCGCTTACCGGATATCAGAGGTATTATCTCCTCCAGCCCCCCATGCCGCCTCTCGACCTCCAGTACCTTGCCGACTAATTCGTTTTTCAGAGCTCGCATCTGCAAATCAATTGTCCGGCATATAAGCGTAGTATCATTTTCCTGACGGCGAATGATTTCCTCCTTAATTTTGGGATGTGCCGGACACTCTTTGGTGGCGATAAATCGTGAAGCCATCATCACCCCTTCTGCCCCAAGAACCAGTGCGGCAGCCAGGCTTCTGCCATCGGCTATACCTCCAGCAGTAATAACCGGAATCTTCACCGACTCGGAAATCCGGGGAGTCAGCAGCATCGTCGTTACATCGTCATTCAAAGGGTGCCCCCCTTCCTCAAAACCGGCAGCGATGACGGCATCATAGCCAGCTTCCTCAGCATGCCTGGCATGCTTCACGGAACCGACTTTATGTATCAGTTTTACACCCGCTTTCTTCGCCTGACTAATAGCATCCACGCCCAGATATTTATCTAAGGGCGCACCCGAGATTTCAATAGCAGCCACCCCTTTTTCACAGCAGACTCGAAAATAATCCTGGTGCATCTCTTTGGTAATCCGCACAGAAGGCAGCAACGTAATGTTTACGCAGAACGGCTTGTCCGTCAATTGCCGCGTCTTATCTATAGCTTTGCTAAGGTCATCTCCAGAGTCATAGTTCCCGGAGGTCAAATTGCCAAGTCCGCCGGCGTTTGAAATCGCAGCGCACAGCTCAGGTTTAGCCAGCCACATCATGCCGCCGCACATAATTGGGTATTTGATACCAAAAAGTTTCGTCATTCTAGTTTTCACGGGTTGCCTCCAAATATGAAATATGACTATCTCTATCCAGGCACAATTATAGCCCAGCAAGAGCAGCGATAAAAGATTATAAACAGTGTCTTTGATTCACCTCCTCGCTTCTGTTAGACTTCTCGTGGCTATTTGCGGGTAAACAAATCCTTATGATAAAGGAGGCCTATCAATGAGAACAAGAATGACTGAGCTATTCGGAATACAGCATCCTATCATGTTGGCCGGAATGGCTTTCGTCAGCCTGCCCAAGATTGTAGCTGCCGTTTCCAATGCCGGCGGCCTGGGCATGTTCAATAGCGTGGCCAACACACCCGACCAGATGAAAGACATCATCAAAGAGATTAAGTCGCTCACCGATAAACCGTTCGGTATAAATGTTACATTACTGTTCCCCAACGCCAGGGAGAATGCAGAAGTAGCCATGGAAGAAAAAGTGCCCATCCTGAACTATGCGCTGGGAAAAGGCGATTGGCTTATCAAAGCCGTGCACGAGTACGGCGGCAAGGTTATAGCCACCGTAGCCACAGAACGACATGCACGGCGTGCTGAACTGGACGGCGCTGACGCTCTTGTCGTCACCGGCCTGGAGGCAGCAGCACATGGCGGCGAACCTACTTCACTGGTGCTCATACCTCTAATAGCCAGCCAGGTAAAGATTCCTATTATAGCCGCCGGTGGTTTTTGCGATGGCAGAGGACTGGCAGCAGCTTTGGCTCTGGGCGCTGACGGCATATCTATGGGCACCAGGTTCATGCTTACACAAGAGAGCCCGGTACATCTAACCGTTAAAGAGGTTGGTGTTAAAGCTACAGCCGAAGACACTTTTCGCTCCGATAAAATCGATGGCCTACCCGGCAGGTACTGGAAGAACAAAGCAGCTATGGAGCGGGCAGAAGGAAAGGTATCACTGACTCAGGCCGTATCCAGTGGATGGCGGATAAAGAAAATGCTAGATGTTCCCTTCTTTAAACTTTTCCTGAGCGGTTTAAAGCAGAGAGGTGTCCAAGACCTGGCCCGTCAAGCTGTCAGCGTCGATTCTCTTAAAGCCCTACAAGAGCCCGGCGACGTGAACGATATAGTCGTGCCCCTGGGACAGGTCGCCGGCAGGATAGACGATATACCTACATGCCAGGATCTAATTGAAAAAACAGTCGCCGAAGCCGAATGGGTAATAAAAAGACTGAGAGAAAAAGTTACTTCTTAAAACTAGAAATTATCAGGTCGGTTGCCTGGCAAAAATTCATTGCGTTTACCAGACAACCGGACTGACCTCAAGCCGTCAGATAGTCAAAGAGCTAACAGGTAAACTATTTCTTTTTGGCGCCGGCTTTCTTGGCTGGCTTTTCAGCCTTCTTGGCATGAGCCGCACAGGTCTTGCACATAGCCTTAAACCCCTTTCTCCTACTTGAGCCCTTCTTTTTAACTATATCACCTGCTAAAGCAAACAGTCAATTTCCCTGATTTTTAAGGCAATGGTCTTGACCACCCCTACACCAAGCAGTAGAATGCCAAATGTATAATAGACGCATGAGAGCCATCGAGCATAGACATGTTAACCATCAGGCAAGCAACACTGGCAGATTTAGGGCAAATCACCGAAATTTACAATGACGCTATTCAAAAAACAACCGCTACATTTGACACTGAACCCAAGACTCTTGAAGAACAAGAAAGCTGGTTTGCCAACCATGATGCCAGTCATCCTGTATTAATTGCCGAACGAGGATGGCCTTATTATCGCCTGGGCATCTTTGAGCCAATGGTCTGACAGATGCGCCTATAGTGATACTGCCGAAATATCGCTCTACGTCAAGGAAGAATACCGGGGAAAAGGAATTGGGAAACAACTTATGAAAGCAATTATCCAGGAAGGTAAAACGGCAGGCCTGCATACAGTAATTGCCAGAATAGCTGGCAGCAACAAGATAAGTGCCGACCTATGCAAATCTTTCGGGTTCCAGTACATAGGAACTATGAGAGAGGTAGGTAAAAAGTTTGGCCAGCTGCTGGATGTACATCTAATGCAGCTAATCTATTGATGTTGAATTCTAGCAACTCAATTACTAGATTATGCCTGAAAATCTTTCGTCACATCTTGAAAAATATCTGCCGCCGCCGGTTCTAGCTCTGGTAAAAATTGCCGGCAAAGAGGCCAGTGAGCTGGGGCAGGAGCTATATCTTGTCGGCGGGGTGGTGCGCGACCTGTTTCTGGGTCGTGCCAACTTCGACTTCGATTTGGTGGTCGAAGGAGATGCCATCAGACTTGCCAGAAAGCTAGCAAAAGACAGCCAGGCAAATTAACAGTTCATTCTCGCTTCGGCACTGCCAAACTTAATTATCCTGGCTTCAGCCTTGACTTAGCCACCGCCCGCAGTGAAACCTACAGCAAACCGGGAGCCTTACCCACCGTTAAGCCGGGCAGCCTCAAAGATGACCTCATCCGCAGGGACTTCTCCATCAATGCCATGGCCCTGCACCTTAACCCCCAACGCTTCGGCGAGCTTATTGACCTGTATCACGGCAAAGACGACCTCGAACGTCGCCTCATCCGTATACTGCACCCAAAAAGCTTCATCGACGATGCCACCCGAATCTTAAGGGCAATACGCTACGAGCAAAGATTAGGCTTCAAACTGGAGGCGGAAACCGAAAAATTGCTCCGCCGCGATGTGGCTATGCTCGATACCATAAGCGGCGACCGCATAAGGCATGAGCTGGAGCTAATCCTGAAAGAAGATGAACCGGAGCGAGCCCTTAGACGAGCTGAAGAGCTGGGAGTCCTCAGCCAACTGCATCCGTCGCTCAAAGGCAATGGCTGGCTCAGCAAAATGTTCGCCAAAGCTCGTCAAGCTGATATACGGACCTCACTTTCAACCACTTTACCTGTGCCTGCTTATCTACAACCTGACTGAAAAGGAAAACGAGGAGTTCATCTCACGTCTCAACTTCCCCAAAAGCTTGGCTCAAGCCATGCGCCAGACGCTGCAACTTAAGGCACAACTTCACAACCTGGCAAACCCCAAGCTGAAGCCCAGCGATATTTACCAGTCGCTTCATGGCTATTCAGCACCAGCCATTCAAGCCAATGCCCTGGCATCAGAATCACCAGTAGTCAGCCAGCACCTAAATTTGTATCTGAACAAATTACGTTATGTAAAGCCGCTGTTGAACGGCGAAGACTTGAAAAGAATGGGAATTCCTGCAGGGCCAGATAGGAGAGATTTTAAACGCACTACATAAGGCAAAGCTTAACGGAGAGGTAAGGACACAGAAAAGAAGAGGAAAAATTGGTTCATAGCTGGCTGCACACCAAATGAAAACGAGCGCAGTTATAGCGTCTCTGAGATAACGGTAGATACAGCATAAGCTTCAAGTCCCTGCTGACGAAGTCGCCGATGCATTTCCTCAGCCTTTGCCTCACTATCCACGGGAGCAAACAAAGCCGGGCCCGAGCCAGCCAAATGTATATCCTTAGCACCAGCTTCCGCAAAACGCTCCCAGTAAGCTTCCAGCCCGGGAAAAGCATCAAAGGCTACCTTGTCAAAAACGTTAAAAAACAAGTTGGAAGCAATCTGCTTATCCTTAGACCAGATTTTCACTGCTCTGTCAACTAACTGCCCATCGGTGAAATGCCGCGTCTCAAACGAGAATAAAGCTGCTGTGTTTTATTGGGTATTTTGGGCAAAGGTGGTACCAGCAAGACAAACCACCTCGGCAGCCGAAACCGCCAAAGGAGTTACCTTTTCTCCTCTGCCCTCTATCAAAGCTGCCCCTCCATATATAAAAAAGGGTACGTCTGAACCCAGTCTGGCTGCCAGTTCAACTAAATCCGAAGTTTTCAGTTTCAGTTTCCAGAGCCTGTTCAGAGCCAACAAAGTAGCCGCCCCATCGCTGCTGCCACCACCCAAACCAGCACCCCAGGGAATTCGTTTCTCAAGCTTAATCTTGACTCCTTTCTGGCAACCGCTGACTTCTCTGAGCAATTCAGCCGCTTGAACCACCAGATTATCCGAAGTCTGTAAACTCGGCTCACTGCATTCCAGAGAAATCTCATCAGCAAGCTCAAAAGAAATGACATCGCACAGGCTAATTGTCTGAACCAGGCTGCGAATTTCGTGGTAGCCATCGTCCCGCTTGCCCAGAACTTCGAGGACAAGGTTAATTTTAGCCGGAGCCAGATACTTCAGCATTGTATCCAGAAATGTTTTTCACTCTGAGCCAGCGAAGGTCTACTCTTTCCAAGTTCCTATTTCGTGGAACTCCTCGCAAATGACATTTCGAAAACGATAATTGTTAACGTCCACATTTCTACCTTTGCGGATTCCAAGACTTCATACAACTTCGCCCACTCTTCCAGGCTGAGCGTTTCAGCCCGGCGTTTAGGGTCTATATCCGCCTTGCTTCAACAACGGGGCAACTTCAGCTCGGTTTCATTCCCAAACCATGAGCCAGCGAATTATGCAATTGCTTTCGAGGTGAGCTAAAGCCACTTTTGACCACTTCGAAAAAGCCATTCATATCAGCCACTTTAACCGCAGGCTCCGGCAACACATCAAATCGCAGTATAACCGAATCAACTTTCGGCTGAGGATAAAAGCATCGAGACGGCACATACGATATAATTCTCGGTTTACTATACATCTGAAGGCTAACCGCCAGCAGAGACATCTTGCCCGGGCCGGCAACAATAGCCTCGCCAACCTCCTTCTGCACCATCATCACCATCAAAGATGGCTTAGGCGAGGCTTCCACAAAGTAACGTAACACGGGTGAGGTAATATAATACGGCAGATTAGCCACCACTTTATACTTGCTTTTACCGCCTAATAGTTGTGATGGAGTGACTTTAAGTATATCAGCATTAATCACACGTAAATTTGACAGTGAAGCTAGCCGGCGCTGCAACAGAGAAGCCAGCCTGGTATCGAGTTCCACAGCGATGACATTCCCAGCATGCCGGGCTAGCTCGACAGTCAATATGCCCAGACCTGGACCAACTTCAATTACAGTATCTTCAGGAGAAAGCTCAGCAGCTTCAACGATGGTGTTTAAAACCGCCTCGTCAATAAGGAAATGCTGTCCCAGGCTTTTCCTGGCTTTGAGGCCAGACTGGCGAAGCAGATTTTTGACCTGAGCTGAAAATGGGGTTGTTTTATCAGGCACTTGACGCCTTCAAACTTTTAGCTTAAGAATTCTCTGGGCGTTCTTATACAGGACTTTCTCAATCACTTCCGGCTTATAGCCGCCGCTTTCAAATTCCTGAAGCCACCGCTTCGGTGGAATTTCAGGATAGTCAGAGCCAAACATAAACTTATCCTGGAGGCGTCCATTGACCTCTCTCTTTATAACTTCAGGGAAATACTTCGGTGCCCAGCCGGAGAGGTCGGCATAGACATTACCTTTATGAAGCAAAACAGCAATTTGCTCTTCATGCCACGGCCAGGCAGGATGAATCATAACTATCGTCAGCTCGGGGAAATCAGCCGCCACATCATCGATATACGGAATAGGCATGGTGTATTTTAGACGTATCCCGTAACCACCGGGCATGCCAGCCCCGGCACCGGTAGTCCCGGTGTGAAAAGAAACCGGTATTTTCAGCTCAACGCACTTCTCATAAAGTGGATAAAACCGCCTGTCATTGGGGAAGAAAGCCTGGAGAGCCTGCTGAAACTTCAGCCCCATCAACCCCAGCTCCTTAACGCATCTTTCCAATTCTCTTATAGCCGCCTTCCCCTTCCACGGGTCAATCATCGCCCAGCCGCCGATAAACACGTCGGGAAACTTCTTGATTAGCCTGGCCACCTCGTCATTGGTATTGCTGGTATCATAGCCGCTCACAGATTCCGTATCCCAGCCTATTAAGATAGCCTTTAAGTCCAGCTCCCTGAAATCCTGCGCCATCTCCTCATCTGTCTTGACTTTGTATTCAACTCCATAATACTTGGAAATGTACTCCACCATCTCCGGCCCCCACATACGTTTGCGGTCGAAAGCAGCCGTGCTGGGATGGGCATGAACATCGATAGCTTTCATTCCAATATCTCCTGTTACATCATAGTGTAGCCGCCGCTAACGCTGATGGTCTGTCCCGTTATAAAGCTGGCCGCGTCCGAAGCCAAAAAGACGACAGCATTGGCAATGTCCTCCGGTTTACCCAGCCGGCGCAATGGATAAGCTTTGGCTGCCTTCTCCTGGACCTCAGGGGTAAAAACTTGAGCCATCGGGCCCTTCCACATACTCAATTTCGCCGGCATATTCGGGATTTTCCGGCACAGTAACTCCAGGGCAAACCACGTTAACATTTATGCCATAGCGACCCAGCTCCCGGGCCAAAGATTTAGACAGGGCAATAACGCCGCCCTTACAAGCGGCATAGACTGCCTCCCTGTATTCACCCATCCTGCCGGCATCAGAGCCGATGCTGATAATCTTTCCGTATTTCCGCTCAATCATATGGTCCAAGACAGCTCTGGTACAATTTATCGACACCCCAGAAATTAATATTTACTTCCTTCTCTAATTCCGACCTCGGCTTCTCAATAAATAGCCGGTCTAAAGTCCAGCCCACATTATTTACCAAAACATCCAATTTCCCGAATTCCTCAATTGTTCTTTTAACCGTAGCCGTCACCGAATCAAAACTGGTGACATCGGTTTTGATAGCTATAACCTTACCGCCCAGAGAAGCAGCCTCTTTAGCCGCCTTTTGCCCCTGGGCTTCATCTATATCGGCAATTACTACGTTCGATTTTTCCCTGGCAAAAGCCAGGACTATAGCCCGACCGATATTCGAGCCGCCGCCGGTAACAATCACCGTCTTACCAGCCAGATTTAAATCCATTTCTGAACTCCCAGATTTCTTAAATTATGGGCCGTGCACCGACTGTCGATTTCTGCCTTTTAGCTTACTCCAGTTAGCCGGCTCCGACCAGGTAGCCTTGCGGCACCCGGAGAATACTATTTACCGCTGCTTCCTTCCGGACCTGACGGGATTCATAGTTCTCCGCCGCGCAAGACCCAGCCCTCAACGCCACTTGACCGGAGCAGTCCTGAAAGACAAAAACCTCGAGCCGGACTTCAACCCCGCTATAGCGGATCTCGGGTACAGGGCACCGCTAGTTCCCCGTCTAGCACGACCCAGTCACATACTACTATGGAGCCTGGACTTTTCAAGACTACCAGCCCACGCTTAAGCGCAAAATGAGCGGCGTGGGCAATCCCTGCTCTGCCATCTTCTTTTGCGTAGCTGGAATATCATATTCAACCCGGTAATGGCGGACAGTCTGAGCTTCAGAATCATAAATAGCATAGCTCGCTCTCGGGTCGCCATCCCGCGGCTGCCCAACACCACCGGGATTAATAATCATACGTTTCTCTTCCAGCTTCAAGTTGGTTCCTTCCGGAAACTCTCTGTAGACTGCCTTATTGGCGACAAGCTCGAAAATGAGCGGGACGTGGGAATGCCCTACCAGGCAGTAAGCCGTTTCAAAATAAGCAAAGTTATCCTGGGCGGCTTCGGTCGATAGCAAGTATTCCCAGATAGGCTCCCGTGGGCTGCCATGAGCCAGTGTAAAACCGTTCTCACGAAGTGTGAGAGGCAAGTTAAGCAAATAATCTCTGTCTTCAGCAGTTAGCTGCTGCGCTGTCCAGTGAGCAGCCGCAGCCGCCACCGGATTGAATTCAGAGGTATCCATCTTGCCTATGGCTGCCCAATCATGATTGCCGGCAATGCATACATGTTCAAATTGACGCAGACGCTTAATGCACTCATGAGGGTCAGGACCGTAGCCCACCACATCGCCAAGACACCATATCTTATCAAAGCCACCCCTGCTATCAGCATCGCTAAGCACCGCCTCAAAAGCTGCCAGATTGCTGTGAATATCAGCCAGGATTGCAAAGCGCATAACGCCTAACTATACCATCTAGAAGGCCGATTTGTTAAGTTGACGCTCTAAGGGTATGGACAAAAAAATAGAAATAGGTAAAATAGTGTTGAAGATAACTTCAGAAGTAACGTATCAGGGAAAGTCGATAATGTATTACTTCGCTTATGCCTCCAATCTGAATCGGAAACAGATGGCGGAGCGCGCTCCGGACAGCAAGCCGAAATTCATCGCCACCTTGCCTAATTTTAAACTGACGTTCACGGCACGGGCCGGCCGTCAAGGTGGAGTTGCCAGCATAACGCCGCACCGGGGAGAAAAGGTGTTAGGTGCTGTCTACGAAATATCGGAGAGGGATTTGAAGCGGCTGGATGGGTATGAGGGTTATCCTACAATCTACGACCGACGCAAAGTAACTGTTTGGACGGAGACCAACGAACCGGTAGAAGCTATAACTTATATCAAGATTGACCAATCGCGGGAACTAAAGCCTGCACCGGAATATCTGGCTGTTATTCAACAAGGATACCGGGACTGGCAAATAGTTTGAGCCTCATTCTTTTGACCTGGTGTTCTTTTCTATATCTATAAGCACATAACAAAGGTCGGCAAAAGCCACTAGAAACAAGCCGGATAATATCGAAGCTATGAGACCGACCACCGCTATGCCCACCGTGCCCAGACCGGCACTCAAGGGTATGAATTCAGTCAATGCTCCTGTGCCGCCGAGTGCTAACACAGCCAGAGCAATCGAAAAAAGGCTGCCGCCTATCATCACTACCCAGCCGATAATTCTATAAACGGTGGCTACAGCTCTTAAAGCCCCGTATTTCCCGGATGGTACGGTTTCCTTCACTGCCGGTTTGGCAGGCGCTGCCGGTTGCGGCTCCCGAACTGGCTGCTGAATAGCACCTGGCAATCTTTCTCCGCAAGTTGTACAAAACTGTGGACCGGCACTATCCGCGCCGCAATGTGGGCATCTAACTACTTGTTGTTGCATGTGTTATTAAAAACCTCGTGCTACTCAGGCCATAAATGGAAGCTTGTAGTTGAAGGCAAGGACCATCACCATGACAACGATTAAATATAGTATGCCAAAGATTAATATGCTCAGTAACAGCAGCCGCCACCACAGACCCCAGGCCAAACCCCAGGTCGGCTTGACTTCAACTTGCTGACGAGGGAAGACAGGTTTTACAGCCTTGGCCGGCACCTGCTGCACTGGAACAGCCGGCACTTCCTGAGTCGGCGTAGTTGATATCTGCTGAGCCGGGGCAGTTGGCGCTTGCTGAGCCGGTGTAGTTGTAGCCTGGTGAACCACAGCAACCAATCTGGCTCCGCAACTTCCACAAAACTGCTGTCCGGGCAGATTCATGAAGCCGCAGTTGGGACATTTGATTTTTTGCTGCTGTACCTCAGTAACGAGCTTGGCTCCACATTTCCCACAGAACTGTTGTCCCGCAGGGTTTGCTGTGCCACAGTTAGCGCATCTGACCATCTGCTCCATATCACTAACCTCCTTAGCTATTTAATCGCATTATATAACTTGCATTTGCCACATACAAGACTCTTTCAACCGCCATATGTAAAAAACGATTAAAGTTTAGTCCAAAATACGAGCCGTATGTTATAATCGCAACCATGAAGGTCTCCGAGCTGGGCGAATTTGGCTTAATTGAGCTTCTGGCCGATATCGTCGACAGTACCAAAAATCCAAAAGATGTCTCTTGGCAACGGTTGCTCATCGGTATCGGTGACGATGCCGCTGCCTGGCAAGTAGACAATGCCATCCAACTAGCCACTACAGACAGCCTGGTTCAAGATACACACTTCGACCTGAATATCATCACCTGGGAAGAGCTGGGCTGGAAAGCCATTGCCGTGAACTTGAGTGATATTGCAGCCATGGGCGGCACTCCAAAATACGCGCTTATTTCTCTGGCTTTGCCCGGTGAGCTCGAAACAGATAATGTCTCAAGCCTGTATCAGGGAATGGCTCAGATAGCCAACCGGTTCGGAGTCGCTATAGTGGGCGGCAACATCGCTTCCGCAAACAAAACGATAATTAATGTGACTGTTTTGGGCAGTCTGGAATCCGCGTCGGCGCTAACCCGCTCGGCAGCCGTACCTGGCGACCGTAGCCGTTACGGGATATTTGGGGCTATCGGCCGCTGGACTAGTGATGCTCAAGCAACATCTCAAATTCG
>CAVSBU010000007.1:0-9866 GCA_963726215.1 uncultured Chloroflexia bacterium | reverse complement strand
GGTCGCTCAAAAGCTCGGATTTCTCGATGGAGACGGTGCCGATGAGCACTGGCGCACCCTGCTGATGCAGATTTTCAATCTCCCTGGCAACGGCCTTGAATTTGGTGTCTTCGTCCTTGTAAATCTGGTCGGGGTTATCGATGCGAATCATCGGTTTATTGGTGGGTACAATGACCACTTCAAGCTTGTAAATTTTGTGAAATTCCTCGGCTTCGGTGGCGGCGGTACCGGTCATGCCGGCCAGCTTCTTATAAAGGCGGAAGTAGTTCTGGAAGGTGATGGTAGCCAGGGTTATGCTCTCCCGCTGGATTTTGACCCTTTCCTTGGCTTCGATGGCCTGGTGTAGACCTTCTGAGTATCTGCGGCCGAACATGAGCCTGCCCGTGAACTCGTCGACGATGATGACCTGTCCGTCTTTGACCATGTAGTCGCGGTCTATCTTGAACAGCACATGGGCTTTCAGTGCATTTTCGACGTATTGAGTTAAGCTGTAGTTAGCCGGGTCATAGAGGCTGGGAGCTTTAAGCAAGCCATCATGACGCAGCCATTTTTCCATTTTGGTCATGCCAGAGTCGGTGAGATAGGTCTGGCGTTCTTTTTCTTCAACGGTGTAGTCCTCATCTTTTTTGAGCTGAGGAACCAGGCGGGCGAAGGTGTAGTATTTTTGAGCGGCTTCTTCGCCAGTGCCGCTGATTATAAGCGGGGTGCGGGCTTCGTCGATGAGTATATTATCTACCTCGTCGACGATGGCGTAATTTAGCGTGCGCTGGACGCATTGAGACAGGTCTATAGCCATGTTGTCTCTGAGGTAGTCGAAGCCGAATTCGTTATTAGTGCCGTAGGTTATGTCAGCCTCGTAGGCCTGGCGGCGGGTGACAGGCCGGAAATGGGGCCAGCGGGTGTCTTTTTCATCCGTGTAGTCGGGGTCATAAAGGAGGGCGGGTAGTTGGCCAGTGGGACCCTGCGTTGGGTAGATACTGCCGACCGTTAAGCCAAGCGCATGGTATATGGGACCCATCCAGTAGGCATCTCGCCGCGCCAGATAATCGTTGACGGTAACTAGATGGCAGCCATCGCCGGTAAGTGCATTCAGATATAGCGATAAGGTGGCAACCAGAGTTTTACCCTCGCCGGTCTTCATCTCGGCGATTTTGCCCTGATGGAGGACCATGCCGCCCATAAGCTGGACATCGAAGTGGCGCTCACCTATGGTGCGCCTGGAAGCTTCTCTGACGGCGGCAAAGGCTTCAGGCAGTATGTCATCCAGCGTCTCGCCGTTTTTAAGTCGGGCTTTGAACTCATCGGTCTTGGCGCGAAGTTCAGCGTCACTGAGCTTCTGAAAGTCTGGCTCGAGCGAATTTATTTGGTCTACAATAGGCTCAAGGCGCTTCAGTTCTTTTTCGTTGGAGTCAATAAGGCTACCTAGCCACTTAAGCATTGTTTTTTACTCGAATAAGGCGCCAACGGATAGGCCGGTATGAATGCGGTGTATGGCTTCGCCGAAAAGCGGAGCTATGGGCAGTACGGTTATCTTGTCCAGCTTCTTCTTTTTATTGCTGGGAAGGGTGTCAGTAACGACAACCTCTTTAACCGGGGATTTGGCTATTCGCTCAATAGCTGGCCCGGAGAATACCGGGTGGGTGCAGCAGGAGTAGACTTCAGTAGCACCGTGTTCCAGAAGTGTCTGTACGGCGCCGACCAATGAGCCCGCGGTGTCGATTTCATCGTCTATGGTTAGAGCGCACATTCCCTCGACGTGACCGATGATATCGAGGGTTTCCGTGGCGTCAGCGTTGCCTATGCGCCTCTTTTCGATGATTGCCAGTCGGGCGTTAAGCTTGGCTGCCATATCACGGGCACGCGCCGATATGCCGATATCAGTAGCCACCACCACCAGGTTATCCAGTTTTTTCTCTTTCCAGTAATTGCTGAGTATGAAGAGGGCGGTGAGTTCGTCAACCGGTATGTTGAAGAAGCCCTGAATTTGAGCGGCGTGCAGGTCCATGGTTAACAGGCGGTTGGCGCCGGCGGTGGTAAGCAGGTCAGCTATTAATCTGGCGGTGATAGGCACTCGGGGCTGGTCTTTTTTGTCGGTGCGGCCGTAGGCATAGTACGGGATGACGGCGGTGATTCTGCCGGCTGAGGCTCGCTTGAAAGCATCGATCATGATGAGGAGCTCGACCAAGTTTTTGTTGACCGGGGTGGACAGTGGCTGAACGACAAAGATATCTCGTTCACGTACGTTTTCCTGGATACGAACGAAGATATTCTCATTACTGAATTCAAAGACCTCAGCTTTGCCCAGAGGTATTTTTAGGTAGGCGCATATTGCCTGAGCTAACTTAGGATGGGCATTGCCGGTGAATACCTTGAGTTCATCCATAAACCTCTCCCTCTATTTTTGTGAAATAATTATAGCACCAAATGGATTATTGTGTCCTAGTATTCTTGGTCCTAATGAGTTTATTTTGTCACCCTGAACGAAGTGAAGGGTCTAGACCCTTTGGGGAGTACATCTGGTGTATTATGAGATTCTTCGCGGAGTTTACCCTGAGTGGAGATTCTTCGACAGGCTCAGAATGAGCGTAATGAAGGGCTCAGAATGACAAGAGGCGGTGTAGGCATAGGTCTGAAGACCCGTCCCTACTTTGCTGGTCTAATGTAATGACATATAACCTCAGATAGACGCAGGGACGGTGACTATCCGGAAATGTAGTGCCGACCCTTTAGGGTCAGGCTCCCGAGGCTGAAGCCTCGGGGCTACATGTTTAGTGTGTATAACTCTCGTCTGCGGAGAATGAAGGAAGCTAAGTTTGTGCTGTATAATACTTTATAGATGGTTATGATGGACATTGAACAAATTCTCAAGTTGTTGACTAAAGAGTACGGAAAGCGCGGGTGGCGACCGCGGCAGAGCCCGATAGCGGTGCTGGTTCAGACGATTCTTTCTCAGAACACGTCAGATAGGAACTCCGAACGGGCTTTCGAGCAGCTTTTAGCCTCTTTTGATGGCTGGGAAGAGATAGCCGATGCCGGTGTTGGTCAGATTTGTGAGGCTATTAAAGCTGGTGGCTTGGGAGCAGTCAAAGCCAGGTATATCAAGCAAGCTCTGGAGGAAATACGGCGAAGGCAAGGTGGGTTCGAACTGGACTTTTTGAAAAAGCTGCCTGTAGATGAAGCCAGGGATTGGCTGAGGCAGTTGCCCGGGGTGGGCATGAAAACAGCGAGTGTTGTTTTGCTTTTCTCCCTGGGGATGCCGGCTTTGCCGGTGGATACACATGTCTTCCGCGTGGCTAAAAGGCTGGGCCTGATTGATTCTAAGGTTTCTGTGGAGAAAGCTCACAGGCTACTTGAGGGACTTGTGCCGCCTCAAGACATCTATAAGTTTCATGTTTTGTTGATAGAGCATGGCAGGAAGATATGCAAAGCTCAGCGACCTCGTTGTAAGGAATGTGTGTTGGGGAGATTGTGTCCTAGCTATGAGAAGTTTGTGGGGAAATAGTGGACTGGACGGGCAATCTGACTACGAATTCCGTCCCTTTGCCCAATGTGCTTTTAGCCATGATGTCTCCACGATGAGCCAGGACTATCTGTCTGGCAATAGCCAGGCCAAGTCCGGCGCCGGCTTTGCCGGCCGAAGGGTCAGCCCGATAAAAGCGTTCAAAGACATGCCGCATCTGCTCGGCGGGTATACCGGGGCCGGTATCGGTTATGGAAATCTCAGCAAAATTGGGATTAGGGTGCCGGGCAATGATGTTTATATCACCGCCGGCCGGTGTGTGTTTCAAGGCATTATCTAATAAGTTGCTGAAGACCTGCTCCAGGCGGTCGATATCGCCGATTATAGGCGGCAAAGGTTCAATGTCTTTTTTCAGTTTTACACCTTTTTCTTCGGCATGCATTAGAAATATCTCATAGCACTGCTGCAGCAATTCCTTCAAATCCACCGGTTCCTTGACCATAGTTATTTGGCCCGATTCAAGTCTGGAAAACTCGAGCAGTTCCTCCACCAGCCTCATCATACGCTTCGATTCGTCCTCGATGACTGTGGCGGCTTTAAGCTGGGCTTCCTTGCCCTTAGCCGTTCCATCGACCATTGCCTGGGCGAATCCCTTGATGGAAGTAAGCGGACTTCTTAGCTCATGAGAGACATCGGCGACAAAGTCGCGAAGCATCTGTTGAGAGTGCTTCACCTGTTTTGACATCTGGTTGAAACTTTTGGCCAGGCCTTTTACCTCTTTCGGGCCGTCTACCGGGACCTCCTGTTCGTAGTTACCGCGAGCTATTTCTTCGGCGGCATTTGTCACGCGCCGGATAGGTACATAGACGGAGCGAGCCAGGACAACGGCTATAAGTATTGAGACAGCCAGAGCGGCAAGCCCTGCCCAGAGAAATGGTTTAGCAAAGTCAGCCCAGATGGCAAGAGCCTGACTGCGAGGTACGGCCAGAACCAGGGTCTCCGGATTGGGTGGATTGGGTTGGTCTGAACAATCCAGCAAGCGGTTGGGCAACAAATATGAATTTTTCTCCATCAGGTGCAATATAAGTTCCACGGTAAGGTGTTAGCCTGGGGACAGGTGGTTTTGTGATTTCAAGCTTAGAGGGCGGTGTCCAGGAACTATCCTCAGGTATCGCCTGTTTGATAACCGTGTCCTCAGCGTCCAGTAGAAAGATGTAAGTGCCTGTTTCCTGTGACATCTCCTGCAGATTAGTCCATGCCTGATTCAGGGGAACTTGACCTCTGGCTGCGGCTCTGAACTGCACGTAAATAGGCAGTGCAGTGTCAGCCAGGCGTGCCATTGCCAGCCTGTTAATTTGGTCACCGAGCAAAACTACCAGAGAAGTAGCGACTATGCCCAGGCATAAGACTATGATTAGAACGTATGAAAGAATAAGACGTGTGCGCAGGCTCATCCTAAACCTCTATAGAACGGCTTTTTCCGAACAAAAACTTCACTTTCAACTATCGGATGTGCTGGGATTTCAGTATCATCTTGTAGCCTATACCTCGGACTGTCTCTATCGAAACGTTGGCGCCGCCTAATTTATCCCGGAGGTGGTTAATATGTATGTCCACAGTCCGGGTTTCCCCATAGTAATCAGTTTCCCAGACTATCTCAAGTAGTCTATCTCTGGTCAGGACAACTCCAAGGTTTTGAGCCAGGGTTGCCAGCAGGTCGAACTCCTTGGTCCGCAGTCGAAGTGGTTGTCTATCTAAAGTTACTTCACGTCGGGCCTGGTCAATTCGTAGATTGCCTACCTCTATGGCTTCTCCAGATTTGAGCCCGGCCTTATAACGGCGAAGAATCGCCTTGACTCTGGCCACCAACTCTCTAGGGTTGAACGGTTTTGTTATATAGTCATCGGCTCCAAGCTCGAGGCCGACTATTTTATCGACATCTTCTTTTCGGGCGGTAAGCATAAGAATGGGCACGTCGCTTTTCTTTCGTATCTCGCGACATACCTCAAAGCCATCGATGTCCGGCAGCATTAAATCCAGGACGATGAGCGATGGCTTGATTGAGTTCATTTTGGACAGGGCATCATTGCCGTTACCAACTCCTTCCACCCGATACCCTTCTTGCTCAAGGTAGAGTTTGGCCAGGGCTACAATGTTCGGTTCGTCGTCGACGACCAGTATAGTTGTCATTACTTGCCTCGGTAAACGTCTTAATAATTATATCTTAAAGCTTATTACTATGCTTATGGTTCAAATGTTGGCAAGCCAGGCTATGCCTGGCTTGCCAATCGTTATTAATACATCGTTTTTATCGGTTCAATCATTAAGAATGGTATTGCCTACTCTCCTTGTGGTCCGAATTGGCGACCAGGCTGAAGTGGCGGCACATCCGGCCTGGCTTTTATCCAGGCTTTGTATGCATCCGCCTGCTGCTGCGTCCATGCGCCCTGATTTACCAGCTCTTGGAGTCTGGTGTCCAGGGCATTTTCCCGTAATTCACGCTGAGCCTGTTGGAAGGCATTTTCCAGGTCTTGTTTGTCTATGCCCAGGATATCAGCCACGCGTGTCAGCAGTGCATCGCGGTTTTCCTGGATTTTCTGCAGCCCTGTCTTTGAGTAACTCAGGCCGAATCTTCCGGCATATCCGGTCTGGCCTTTATCCATGCCTTGAATGCATCTAACTGCTCCTGAGTTATTTTGCCCTCATCCAGCAGTTTTTTAAGTTCTGCAGGGTCGGACATTTGGAATATCCGCCGGCCTTGATTCCATCCACGCCTTAATCTCGTCGGCTTGCTGCTGGGTCAATGTGCCATTGGCTATTAGTTCCTGAAGTCTGGCGTCAGGAGTTTCCTTTGGCAATTCTCCTGGGCCTGTTTGACTGCGTCTTCCAGTTTTTGCTGGTCTATACCCAGTATTTCGGCGACTCGAGCTATCAGGGCACCCTGGCGTTGCGGGGCTTCGCTTTCTTGAGCCAGAGCTACAAAAGGCAGGCTTGTGGCCAGCATTACGGCCACCAATACGGTGGCAAGAACTATCTTGTATTCCTTTCATTTCTTAATGACCTCCTTTATTTTGACTGGAAGGTAACTTCAGGCCATGTCAGGGCCCTTTGTCCAGGGCCTGAGTCAACTTCTACAGTCTACTATCAGTGTAGCAGCGGATTGTTGCCTCGGTTTTATCCTTGTGTAAAGTTTTGGTAAAAATTCCATTAACGGGCATATCAAGCCCATCAATAGGAGGCGGCTCTATGATGAGAAGGACGCTGAATGGCTTGTGGCGAATCCGGCCTATTTTTTGAGACCGAAGGTGTAGGAACAGGCTGCAATCATAGCTGCGGCAAATAATACCAATATGAGAAACTCGATATAAATTGGTAATAAGGAATCTGCCCCGCTGAAAGCAGCCCAGCGCAAGACATCCACGCCGTAAGTTAGTGGGTTTATATAACTGAAGTCTCTCAGCCAGGCCGGAGCCGAGGTCAATGGGAACAGGGCTCCGCTGGTGAAGAACATAGGCATAATCACCAGGCTCATGATGAAATTGAAACCTTCCATGCTGGTCATTAGCGAGGCCATGAGCAGCCCGACAGAGACCAGCCCGATTGAGATGAGAACCATAGTCGGGAGCAATATCACGAAAGATATCGGCGACAGGTGGACGCCGACCAGAAATGAAAGAGGCAGCAAAATGGTGCCCTGGATGAGAGCGCTGGTTCCGCTGCCCAGAGCTTTACCGATTACGATTGCAGTGACGAGATACAGGGGCCACCAAAATCTCTTTTAGAAAGCCGAATTCTCTGTCCCAAATCACCGACACGCCGGAAAAGACGGAGGTGAAAAGAAGGGTCATGCCTAGAATGCCAGGGAATATGTAGGTTTGGTAGGTCATGTCCGCCGGATACTTGTATGCCGCGCAGGCCGCTACCGAAAACCAGGAGCCAGAGCAAGGGCAATATGAGTGAAGAAACAATCCGTGACTTTTCACGCCAGTATCTGAGTACTTCCCGGTGCCATAATCCGTAGATTTTCCTGAGTTCGCTCATCTGCCTGGCCTCCTCATCATAAATTTCCTGAGCTGACGACTCGGCTTCTTCGTCTCTTATATCTCGGCCTGTGTAGTAAAGGAACACGTCATTTAATGTCGGACGGTGGATGGATACGGAACTGACTTCTACTCCAATCTCAGTGGCGATTTTAATTAGCTTGGGTATGAGCTTTTCGGCATTCGGCACAGTCAATCTTATGGAATCTTTTGATGAGTCTATCTGGTGGCTGAGTCTGAGTTCGGTCAGTCTGGTGGCAAGTTTTTCGGACTGGGTTGTAGTGACGGTTATGACATCGCCTTTGAGAGCTGTCTTCAAATTGGCCGGTGTGTCGATGACCTTGATTTTTCCGTAGTCAATGATGGCTACCCGCTGGCAAAGCTGGTCGGCTTCCTCCATGTAATGGGTGGTGAGGATAATAGTGATTTCAGTGGTTCTGGCCAGGTTTTCGATGTATTCCCAGAGGTGCTCCCGGGTTTGAGGGTCGAGCCCCAGCGTGGGCTCGTCAAGGAAGAGAATCTTGGGGTGATGAAGCAAACCTCTGGCCAGTTCCAATCGCCTTCTCATACCACCCGAGTAGGTTTTCATGGCGGAATCAGCTCTATCTTCCAATCCTACCAGGTTCAAAACCTCCGCTATGCGCTTTTTGGCTAGTTCCGCAGGCACGTCATACAGGCAAGCATGAAGCTGCAAGTTTTCTCTGCCGGTGAGGCGGTCGTCAATGCTTGGGTCCTGAAAAACGATACCTATACTGCGTCTGACCTTCGCTGACTGCTTCAATATGTTGAAGCCATTCACTGTAGCGCTGCCTGAAGAGGGATTGACTATGGTGCAAAGCATTGAGATTATCGTCGTTTTGCCGGCACCGTTGGGGCCGAGCAGTCCGAATACCTCACCGTGGTCTATGGTAAGGTTTAGCTTGTCGACCGCGGTAAGCTCACCGTATTTCTTGGTTAAATCCCTGGTTTCTATGGCAGTTTTTGGTTCCATGGTTTTACTACAATCTTTGAATTTTTAGAGCGATTTGCTGGAAGGTCTGTTATCCGACGGTAATGTGGTTAGTTGTCACTTCGCTTTCGTATTTTGCTATTTAGCGGAACATTTCATTGACAATTGCTTAGTCGATTCCAGGTGCGGGAAAACGGCGGCATATATCGACAACTTGTTCCGATATTTCCTTTTGTATCTTTTTGTCCTTGGGGTCGGAAAGTACCTTAATAATAAAAGAGGCAATCTGCTTCATTTCCTTGGAGCCGAAGCCTCTGGTGGTAATGGCTGGTGTGCCCAGTCTGATGCCGCTGGTTATTTGCGGTGACCTGGGGTCTGAAGGTATAGAGTTCCTGTTCACCAAAATGCCGGCAGCTTCAAGAGCTTCCTGTGCGGTAATGCCGGTTATGCCGGTGGAGGTGAGGTCAACGAGGATGAGGTGGTTGTCGGTGCCGCCGGATACCAGACGTAAACCGTGTTGCTGAAGTTCAGCAGCCAGAACCCTGGCATTCTCCAGGACGGCTTTCTGATAGGTGACGAACTCAGGTTGCATAGCTTCAAAGAAGGCTATGGCTTTGGCAGCGATGGCGTGCATCAGCGGTCCGCCCTGCATCGTAGGGAAAACGGCGGCATCTATTTTGGAAGCCAGGTCTTCTTTACATAAAATAAAACCACTTCGAGGACCGCGCAAGGTCTTATGAGTCGATGAGGTCACTATTTGGGCATGAGGTACCGGAGAAGGATGTAATTTAGCAGCTACTAATCCAGCCAGGTGAGCCATATCTGCCACAAGCTGCGCACCGGCGGCGTCGGCTATTCTGCGGAAGCGGGGGAAGTCAATGATTCGAGGATAGGCGCTGGCACCACAGACAATAAGCTTTGGCTTATGCTTTACAGCTAGTTTTTCTATGTTATCGTAGTCGAGCCTTTCAGTTTTCGGGTCGAGTCCATAGGTGACAAATTTATACCATTTGCCCGAGAAATTAGCTGGAGCACCGTGAGTCAGATGACCGCCATGGCTTAAGCTCATTCCCATAACGGTATCGCCGGGTTCGAGAAAGGCGAAATAGGCTGCCATATTTGCCTGGCTGCCGCTATGGGGCTGGACGTTGGCATGCTCGGCGTTGAACAGTTTCTTGGCTCGCTCGATTGCCAGGCTTTCGATAGCATCTATATTGGGGCAGCCGGCATAATAGCGGCGATGCGGGTAACCCTCGGCATATTTGTTGGTCAGTATGGAGCCTTGAGCCTCGAGCACAGCTCGGCTGGCGTAATTTTCGGCGGCAATTAGATTTATAGTGTCCTTTTGCCGCCTGGCTTCTAGTTTAAGAAATCGAGCGATTTCGGTGTCTTGTTTTGGATTAGTGGACAATCTGTG
>CAVSBU010000006.1:0-36386 GCA_963726215.1 uncultured Chloroflexia bacterium | reverse complement strand
CACGAGCGTAAAAGTCCGTCTTCTGTTTAAAAATTTTGGCGCTGTTCTCCCACATGTAGTGACAGCGGCTTTAGCACTGTCCGTTTGGGCCGACCTGAAGGACGGCCCCTACAGGCGTGGGGTGAGATTCTTCGCTGCGCTCAGAATGACATGAGAGGGCTAAGGATTACAGGGAGGGACTCAGAATGACAGGGAAGGGCTCAGAATGACAGGGAAGGGCTCAGAATGATTGTGGAAAGGCGGTGAATAAGCTGCTTCCCTTGGTAAGAAAAGCTATGAGTAAGAGCAAGGCAATAGCATAGAGCAGGTCAAACCAGATGGCGCTAAGCAGTCTGGCCAGCTTTATCAGGCCGACGACCGGGAAGCTGAATAGCACCAGAGGATTACGCCGCCAGGCTTTTTTTGAATAGCTCCACAGGTTGTCGGCATCTTGGCTGCTGGGGAAGGAGTGCATAGCTATGGATATGCCCAGCCAGTAGAGGATGTAGGCGGCTAAGCCCGAGGGAATGATTACGGCGATAAAGAACAAGATTACGGCGATGGCTGTATTTATCAGGAATGGGGCGGTAGCTGATTAGAAAAGCCTTCCCGTAGTTATCTACCGGGCCGTGGATGACGTATCCTGCAGGGTTGCCCAGCCTGAAATAACATGTTTTGTAGACGGGCACCTTGGTACGGTCGCAGAAAAACTTGTGAGCCCATTCGTGAAGTATGATGCCCGGGAAGGTGATGAGGGCAATCAGCCATCCGAACATAATTGGGCTTTTGTTTATTCCCACTCTATAGTGGATGGTGGTTTGCTGGTGATATCGTAGACCACGCGGTTGACGCCGGGCACCTCGTTGACGATGCGGTTGGAGATGCGAGCCAGTAGGTCGTAGGGGAGGCGTGCCCAGTCGGCGGTCATAGCGTCCTGGCTGGTCACGGCGCGTACAGCTACCAGGTAGCCGTAGGTACGGAAGTCTCCCATGACACCTACGCTTCTGACATCGGTGAGTATGGCAAAGCTTTGCCATAGCTGGCGATAGAGCTTTGCCTTTTTGATCTCGTTCATGACTATCCAATCGGCGGCTCGCAGTATATCCAGGCGTTCTTTGGTTACCTCTCCGATGATGCGGATAGCCAGTCCTGGCCCGGGGAAGGGCTGACGCCAGACCATATCCTCAGGCAAGCCCAGAGCCATGCCGACCTCACGAACCTCATCTTTGAACAGGTAGCGCAGCGGCTCAATCAGAGTGAGTAACATTTTGGCAGGCAAGCCGCCGACGTTGTGATGGGTTTTTATTCTGGCGGCAGCCTTGGTCTCTTTGGAGGTGCTTTCAATGACGTCGGGATAGAGCGTGCCCTGAGCCAGGAAATCGATTTTGCCCAGTTTGCCTGCTTTGTATTCAAAAACCTTGATGAACTCCTGGCCTATGCGACGCCGCTTGACCTCGGGGTCAATTACGCCTTTTAAGCGCCTGAGGAATCTTTCGGAAGCATCCACATAGACCACGTTCATTTTTAAGTTATTCCGGAAGGTGTTAAGGGCTCGTTCCGCCTCCTCACGGCGCAGTAGCCCGTTATTAACAAAGATACAGGTTAATTGTTACCGATAGCCTGATGGATAAGAGTAGCTGCCACCGCTGAGTCGACACCGCCGGAGAGCGCGCAGATGACCTTGCCATCCTTCACCTGTTGCTTAATTGTGTTTATGCTCTCGTTGATGAAGCTGCTCGGCGTCCAGGTGCCCTGGCAGCCGCATATCCGGTAGAGGAAGTTCTGAATTATGGTCTTCCCGTTTGGGGTGTGGGCGACTTCGGGGTGAAACTGCAGCCCGAAGATATTTGCCTCATTGCCTATAACTGCGGCGGGCGAGTTTTCAGTGTAAGCCAGAGCTTTGAATCCGGGCGGCATTTCTACTATATGGTCGCCGTGGCTCATCCATACCGGGATAGAGGTGGGCAGGCCGGTAAAGAGCGGCGACTCTTTATCGCTTATATGTAAGATGGCCTGGCCGTACTCGTGCTTGTCTGCCGGTGCTACCTTACCCCCCAACTGGTGAGCGATGGCTTGCATTCCGTAACAGATACCCAGGATGGGCAGGCGACTGGCATAAAGCTGGGCTGGAGCTAAAGGTGCTTTCGACTGGTATACGCTGGCTGGTCCTCCGGAGAGGATGAAGCCTTTAGGTTGCAGGGAAGCTATTTTTTCCCATGGTTCATCATAGGGTATCAGCTCGCAGTAGACATGGCACTCTCGGACTCGCCGGGCAATCAGGTGGCTATACTGAGAGCCAAAATCGATGACAGCTATCGCCTCTCGCGTTCCCGGGGATATGGTTTCTACCTTGGCTTTAAGTTGCTCGCCCTGAAGCTCTTTGGCGATTTCGAGGTAGGTAGATACTTCGATGTCGTCGCTGGTAGCTACACGATGGCTTTTTCTCTTTTTATCCATCTATTTGTCGGTTGGCTAAAGTATATCACAGCCCGACGCGGCGTAACTAGGAGGATTTTCCCACCTTTCCTATGGGTAAATACCTTTTTCTGTCATTGCGAGTCCTTCCGCTGAAGGACGTGGCAATCTCCGTATTTCAGCCCACCGCCGAGATCGCACAAGGCTGCGCCCCTCGCGATGACAAGATCCACTGCTTTTCAAAATGACAGGTAAGAAAACAAAATTGATTGTGGGATGTTTCCAAGCTGGGCAGCTACATCGTAAAGGTGTTAAAATATAGGTATGCTGCGGGGTTAAATTTATGAAAAACAGAAGGCGTTTGGTTTTTGCTTTTTAGATGCGGGTTGGCCCTGTTTCTGGTAGCCTGTATTGCCGGCCTGGTCTTTTATTTCGGCAAGGCTCATGGTGAGGAGACAAGCCAGCCGGCACTTAACTTTGAATCTATGAGCCCTATTGAGCAGCAGGCCTGGGATGTGGCTTCACAGGTGGTTGGAAGCAGCAAAAAAGCTCAGGAGCAGTTCGTCAGCCAGTTACTCGACCTTTATTACAAGGTCAAAGACCACGACTTCGCCATTTTCTGGACGGCAGGCGGTTGGGGCAAGAAGCCGCTGGAGGCTGATACACAGGGGCAGACCTGGCTGGTCGGAATCGAATCTGAGCTGACCAAGCTGGGATATAATTACTACGAAGTTGAAGATATCCGGACGGGGAAGGGCTTATTGAGACTATTTCATTGAACTTAAGGAACAGCTAACGCATTATCCCTCGAAGTCTAAAGAATTAGCAGCCAAGATCGATTTTCTAACCAGGCACGTTAGTGGCTTGAAGGTGATAATTACCGGGCAGAGCAACGGTGCTGCCTTCGCCGGCGAAGTAATCAAGCGCCTGCAGGGAAACCCGGAAGTGTATTCTATTCAGATTGGGATTCCTTTCTGGCATAGGGTGTCTAAAACAGACAAGTCGTTGGTGATAGACAATAATGGAGTCGGAGCCGATGCGCTTACTCAAAGAGATATTGTGAGACTTGTAAAGGCCAATCTGGTGAGGCTATTTATATTAAATAAGGCGCCTGCTTTCACGCCCTTCGACTGGCTCGTGACCAGGGCGGTCCTGGTCTTTGGGCCGTACAATTTCGGTCTGGGATTGGAGGCGCCGGGACATGATTATATGTGGCAATATCCAGGCGTTGGGCCGGTGATTCAAGACTTTCTGGTTAAAAATTTCAGCACAAAATAGTTGACTCTTTTAGCGAAGGCGGAATCGAAGTTGGATAATCTATCTCATCAAGTAATGTTACAGCGTCGACAAAGCCATCGAAATATTAAAAAACGGTGGCATTGTTGCCTTCCCCACGGATACGGTCTATGGGTTGGGGGGTGATGTGTTTAATATCGAGGCGGTGGAGCGGATTTATAGAGTTAAGCAGCGTTCCAGGCATTTACCGCTGCCGGTTTTGCTGGCTGACTCAGCGCAACTGGATGATATCGTCGCCTCAGTACCTGAAATAGCCCGGTACTTGATGAGGCATTTCTGGCCCGGTGGATTGACATTAGTGCTGCCGAAAAAGGATACACTTCCTGATATCATTACTGCCGGTAGCAATAAAGTAGCGGTAAGAATTCCTGACCATGTTGTACCGCTTACCCTGATTCGTGGGTTGGGTGCGCCTATAATTGGAACCAGTGCCAATATCAGCGATAAGCCCAGTCCGGTGACGGCCGAAGAAGTCGAACAACAACTTGGCAGCCAGGTTGACCTGATTATCGATATGGGTAAATGCCCCGGTGGATTGGAGTCTACGGTGGTTGACGTTACCGGTGAGATACCGGTCATTTTGCGTCGAGGGAGTTATATCCGAAGAAGAGATTAAGAAAGTGTGTCAAGAATATACAGGGAGGTAGGTAAAAGTGCGTATTGCTCTGGGTTGTGACCATCGCGGTTTAGAGCTTAAGCAGGCGATTATGGGTCTCCTGGATGAGTTAGGGCATGATTATCAGGATTTTGGCTGCTACAGTACTGACCCTGTGGACTATCCCGATATTGCCAAACAGGTAGCTGAAGCTGTTGCCGCGGGAGATTTCGACCAGGGGATTCTGATTTGCAGCAGCGGCATAGGCATGAGCATAGCGGCCAACAAGGTAAAGGGCATAAGGGCGGCTTTGTGTTGCAGTACGTTAGGTGCCGATCGGGCACGGCGGCATAATGATGCCAATGTTCTTTGTTTAGGTCAGGATGCGCTTGATGCGCTTCAGCTCTTGATATTGTAAAAGTTTATCTTTCCACCGCTTTTGAGGGCGGCAGGCATTTGCGTCGTCTGGAAAAGATACGCGGTCTGGAAGCAGCTTAGCTTGACAATAGCTAGCTGCTATGATAGTTTACTACAATATCCTCACTCTACTGCACCGACCGTCATTTCAGCATGAGGAGACAGTTTTGAAGACATTGCGTAGTGATAGTGTTAAAAAAGGCATCGAGCGGGCACCACATCGCGCTTTGCTTCGGGCTGTTGGCGTTAGTCGCGATGACTTTTCCAAACCTTTTATTGGCGTGGTCAACAGTTTTAACGAGGTCGTGCCCGGCCATATTCATCTGCGAAGCATCGCTGAGGCAGTAAAGTCAGGAATTCGCAGCCAGGGTGGTGTACCCTTCGAATTCGACACAATCGGCGTGTGCGATGGCATAGCCATGAACCATCCGGGGATGAAGTACAGTTTGCCCAGCCGGGAACTGATTGCTGACTCCATAGAGATTATGGTGGAGGCGCACCGGTTTGATGCTCTCGCTTTTATACCTAACTGCGATAAAATCGTGCCCGGTATGCTTATGGCTGCGGTAAGGTTGAATATTCCAGCTATTTTTATCAGTGGCGGTCCGATGCTGGCAGGGCATATGAATCAGGACGGTCAATGCCGAACAGTGGACCTTATAACTGTTTTTAGCGCCGTAGGTAGTGTTGCCAGTGGCAAGATGACGGAGGCTGAGCTTGAGGAGATTGAGATTGCCGCGTGCCCCGGTTGTGGTAGCTGCTCCGGAATGTACACTGCCAACACCATGAATTGCTTGACCGAGGCGTTGGGCATGGCCTTGCCTGGAAATGGCACCATACCGGCTGCGGATTCGAGGAGAATAGTATTGGCCATGGAGGCGGGAAAGCAGATGATGGCTATATGGAAAAAGAACCTGTTACCGAGGGATGTTATTACTAAGGACTCCATTGCCAATGCCTTCGCCGTCGATATGGCGCTCGGGGGCAGCACAAATTCTGTTCTGCATCTCACAGCGGTGGCACATGAAGCGGGCATAGATTTCCCGTTGCCGGCGATTAATAAGATAAACCAGCGGGTGCCGCATATCGTTAAGCTGAGTCCGGCCAGTGAAGTCCACATCGAAGACCTCGATTTGGCAGGCGGAATTCCCGCTGTCATGCATGAGATAGCTAACTTAATGAACGGCAAGTGTAAGACTGTTCTTTTGGCGCCGATGTCGACCGTCATAAAGGAAGGCAAAGTTAAAAACCGCGAGGTTATCCGTTCGATAGCTGAGCCATTCTCAAAGACCGGTGGTCTGGCAATACTTTTTGGGAACCTGGCACCTGAGGGGGCTGTGGTGAAGAGCGGTGGGGTTGACCCCGAAATGATGGTGCATGAAGGCCCGGCTCGTGTCTTCGACAATGAAGAGGACGCGACCAGGGGGATAATGAAGGGTGAGATTAAGAAGGGCGATGTTATTGTCATCCGTTACGAAGGACCTAAAGGTGGGCCGGGGATGCGTGAGATGTTGACGCCGACCTCGCTGTTGGACGGTATGGGGCTGGATAAAGACGTAGCTCTGATAACCGATGGTAGATTTTCGGGTGGTACCAAAGGGGCTGCCATAGGGCATGTGGCGCCTGAAGCAGCCAGCCGCGGGCCTATAGCCGCAGTCAAAAAGGGCGATATCATTAGCATAAATATCCCGGAACATAAGCTGGAATTGAAGGTGAGCGACGCAGAGATTAAGAAACGTCTGTCCAGGCTGCCCGAGTATAGTTCTAAGATAAAGACGGGTTACCTGCGCAGATATATTGAAAACGTTGGCTCAGCCAGCAAAGGGGCAGTATTCCCGAAATAGGAGACATGTATGAAGAAGACCGGTGCCCAGATTTTATGTGAGAGCCTGCTTAAGGAAGGCGTTGAAGTCATTTTTGGCTTTCCCGGCGGATCGGTATTGCCTTTGTATGATACTTTGCCGCAATACCCGAAGCTCAGGCATATTCTAGTTCGTCACGAGCAGGCAGCAGCTCATGCTGCCGACGGCTATGCCCGAGCTACGGGAAAAGCCGGTGTATGTCTGGCAACCTCAGGTCCGGGAGCCACTAATTTGGTAACTGGAATCGCCAACGCTTGCCTGGATTCATCTCCTGTGGTGGCTATTACCGGTCAGGTAGCCAGACCTTTCATTGGCAAAGATGCTTTTCAGGAGATAGATATTACCGGTATTACACTGCCTATTACCAAGCATAACTATCTGGTGCGAGATGCTAAAGAGCTGGCTATGGTGGTTAAGGAATCTTTTTACATAGCTCAAACCGGCAGACCTGGTCCGGTGCTTATCGACATACCGCGTGATGTCTTTCAGCAAGAAGCGGAGTTTGTTTATCCGGATAAGGTCAATTTGCCCGGCTATAAACCGACGCTCTTCGGACATCCGGCACAGATTAAAAGAGCGGCCGAGGTGATAAATGCTGCTGAGTGTCCCATCATTATTGCCGGTCGAGGGGTGATAATCTCCAGGGCTTTCGCTGAGCTTAAGGGGCTGGCGGAACGTGCACAGATACCAGTGATCACCACTCTTCTGGGGATCGGCTGTTTTCCTGAAACTCATGTATTAAGCTTTGGCTGGTTAGGCATGCACGGCATGGCTTATGCCAACAAGGCGGTACACCATTCCGACGTTATCGTTGCTATTGGGATGCGGTTCGATGACCGGGCGACGGCGTGGTCAGCCACTTTGCGCCTAAGGCTCGGGTTGTTCATATTGATATCGACCCGGCCGAGATAGGCAAGAATGTACAGGTTGATGTGCCCATTGTCGGTGATGTTAAGAATGTTCTTGAGGTTTTGAATCAACAAATTGTGCCCCGTGAACACCTGGACTGGTTTAATCAAGTGGATAAATGGCGAGACGAGCATCCGGCACTGGAAATCAGGGAATGAGATGCGCTTTTTCCCCAATATGTCATTCGCCAGATCTATGAGGTAACCAAAGGGGATGCCACTATAGTCACCGGCGTGGGCCAAAACCAGATGTGGTCAGCCCAGTTTTATCTTGTATGACAACCTAATAGTTTGTTTCCTCAGGCGGCTTGGGCACTATGGGTTTGAGCTTCCTGCCGCAATGGGGGCCAAAGTCGGGCGGCCTGATGAGACTGTTGGTGCATTGCCGGTGATGGTGGTTTTCAGATGACCATACAGGAACTGGCTACGGTAGTACAGGAAAATATGGCTGTTAAGATAGCCATCATTAACAACGGTTTTTCTGGGGATGGTAAGGCAATGGCAGGAATTATTTTACAGGCGGCGCTATGTTCACACACCGCTTTCCGGTCCGGATTTCGTTAAGATAGCCGAAGCTTATGGCATACCGGAATGAGAGTGTAAAGATAAAGAAGACTGAGTGGTCTCAGCTATAGAGAAAGCGATGGAATATAATGGTCCGTTCCTGATTGATTTTATAGTGGAGCCTGAGGAGAATGTTTTTCCAATAGTGCCGCCTGGGGCAGCATTGGTCGAGGCTCTCGAAATGCCCAAGCCAGAGAAGGTGACTCGTTCTAGTAACGTGAGTTTAGAATGAGAATGAGAGGATGATGAGGTAATTGGCCACGAAACAACATCCTAATCGCTCTGGTAGCAGATAGGCCTGGGAGTGCTCAATCGGGTGTCCAGCCTTTTACGAAGGCGTAACTTTCAACATCGAGAGCATAGCCGTAGGGCATACCGAGCAACCCGATCTGTCACGGATGACTATCGTTGTAGAAGGCGATGATGCTAGGGTAGAGCAGGTGGGAAACAACTGGATAAGGTTATTGATGTGGTTAAAATAGTTGACATAACCAGCAATGAGCCCAGTGGCTCGAGAGCTGGCATTGATTAAGGTTAAAGCAACCGCTTCTACACGGAGCGAAATCATCCAGATAGTAGATATTTTTCGGGCTAATATAGTGGATGTTTCCCCGGATTCCGCTGATGGTGGAGGTCACTGGTGACGAACAAGGTTAATTCTTCTAGAACTTCTCCGTGGCTTTGGTATCAGGGAAATAACCAGACAGGTCGTATCGCCTTGTACGATGTGGTGCCGGTCCGCTGCAAGTTGAGGAGCCAATGCAGACGAAGGCTATGAAGCAACCGCCGAAGCCACTGCCTCTCTGAAGCCGCAAGCCCACCTGACTGGTAAAATTACGATAATACTCAAATCCGGTAATACCAATAGAATACATATTTATAAGGAGGTTTCATGGCAAAAATTTATCATGAAAAGGACGCCAAATTAGACCTACTTAAAGGGAAGCTATGGCATTATTGGTTTTGGTCCTCGGGGCATGCCCATGCCCGGAACCTGAGAGACAGCGGCTGCCATGTGGTCGTGGCTGAGGCCAAAGAGACCTGAGGGCTGGAAGAGGCCAAAAAGGCAGGTTCAAAGTGACCGACGCTGCTAAGTCGCCAAGGAAGCGGATATAATTGTTATGCTTGTTCCGGACACTTTACAGGCGAAGGTTTATCGGGAATCAATTGAAAAGGAGATGACAGCGGGCAAGATGCTGATGTTTGCCCACGGATTTAATATTCATTTTGGGCAGATTTTGCCGCCCTCCAATGTGGATGTGACCATGATTGCACCGAAGTGTCCGGGGCACATGCTGCGGCGGGTTTATACCGAGGGTTCGGGGGCACCAGCCATTGTAGCGGTCCATCAGGATGCTTCTGGCAAGGCGAAGGAAATTGCCTTAGCTTATGCTCGGGGCATAGGCTGCGCCAAAGCTGGAGTAATAGAGACCACCTTCGCCGAGGAAACAGAGACCGACCTTTTCGGTGAGCAGACGGTGCTCTGCGGCGGGGTTACTTCTTTGGTCAAGGCGGAATTTGAGACACAGTGGAAGCTGGATACCAGCCGGAAATCGCCTATTTCGAATGCTTTCATGAGCTGAAACTTATAGTCGACCTGATGTATCAGGGCGGCTTGAGCTACATGCGTTACTCGGTCAGCGATACTGCCGAGTATGGCGACTATACTCGTGGGCCGAGGATCATCGATGAGATGACTAAGGACAGAATGAGGGAAATTCTCGCCGAAATTCAGACGGCAGCTTTGCTAAGGAGTGGATTCTGGAAAACCAGGCAGGGCGTCCCGCTTACAATGCCTTGAGGAAAATGGATGCCGAACATCGAGATTGAAATCGTGGGAAAGAAATTAAGAAGCATGATGCCATGGCTAAAAGGCTTAGATTATACAGCGGAATACTATGGACAAAGTTATTATTTTCGATACTACTTTGCGGGATGGCGAGCAGGCAGCCGGGGCGGCACTGAGCGTCCAGGAGAAGCTGGACATTGCCAAACAGCTGGAAAAGCTAGGCATCGATGTTATTGAGGCCGGCTTTCCTATAAGCTCGCCGGGCGATTTCGAAGCGGTTCAGCTTATAGCCAGGGAAATTAAGAAGTCATCAGTGTGCGCCCTGGCCCATGCCAACGCCGAAGCCATAGATAGGGCATGGGAGGCCGTTAAAAAAGCGAAAAGGCCTCGAATTCATATTTTCCTTTCTGCTTCCGATATACATCTTCTTTATCAGCTGAAGAAGACTCGTGAGGAGATTCTGGAAATTTCACGTGACATGGTAGCGCGGGCCAAGAAATATACGGATGACGTGGAATTCTCGCCGATGGATGCCAGCCGAACTGAGCCGGCATATATTTATCGTATAGCAGAGGCGGTTATTAAGGCGGGCGCGACTACGTTAAATATTCCGGATACAGTCGGTTATGCCATGCCGCAAGAGTTTGGGTGACTTGATTGAAGGCATATTTAAGAACGTGCCCAATATTAGTAAGGCTGTGGTTAGCGTGCATTGCCATAATGATTTGGGGCTGGCAGTAGCCAATAGCCTGGAAGCGATACGAAGGGGTGCGCGGCAGGTTGAATGTACCGTCAATGGCATAGGTGAGCGGGCAGGTAACGCTGCCATGGAAGAGATTGTCATGGCGCTCAAAACCCGAAGTGACTTTTATCATCTGACCACGAATATTGATACCACCCAGATTTATAAGACGAGCCGTCTGGTGAGCGAGCTTACCGGATTTGCTGTCCAGCCTAATAAAGCTATTATCGGTGCCAATGCCTTCCGCCATGAATCAGGTATTCATCAGGATGGGGTGATTAAAAAGGCGATTACCTATGAGATTATGGACCCGAAATCAGTGGGTATTCCATCCAGCAGCCTGGTACTGGGTAAGTTGAGCGGTCGGCACGCTTTTAAGGAGCGGCTGGCTGAACTCGGTTATATTATGGATGAGGAATCATTAAAACATGCCTTCCAAGCTTTTAAGGAATTAGCTGATAAAAAGCGGGAAGTCACTGACCGTGACATTGAGTCTCTGATAGCTGAAGAACTGCGCACTGTTTCCGAGGTTTATCATCTTGACCATGTCGAGGTTTCATGCGGCAATCACAACATTCCCACGGCTACGGTGAGACTGATAGCTCCTGATGGCAGGCTGTAGCTGATGCTGCCCTGGGTACAGGACCGGTGGATGCTGTATACGAAGCCATTAATCGAATAGTCAAGGTGCCTAACAAGCTCACTGAGTTCACTGTGAAATCGGTTACGGAAGGTATCGATGCTATCGGTGAGGTGCTTATCAGGATTGAGAGCGATGGTGTAAGTTATTCCGGGCGTGGTGCCGACACGGACATTATGGTCGCCAGCGCCAAAGCCTATATGAATGCTCTGAACCGGCTCCTGGCGGTCAAGAAAGTAAGAAAGTGAGAGACGTGCATGAACACGTTATTAGATATGATCCTTCGCCTGCTGCTGGCGGCAGCACTGGGAGCTGGTATCGGTTACCAGCGGGAGCGGGCTAATAAGCCTGCTGGTCTTCGTACCCATATGTTGATTTCTCTTGGCTCCGCTCTGTTCACTGTAGTCTCAATATTCGGTTTCGGGTACGGAGTAGACCCGTCACGAGTGGCTGCTGGAGTGGTGACCGGTATCGGCTTCATAGGTGCCGGGGTTATACTACGTGGTGTACGTGGCGAACATGTAGTTGGCCTGACTACTGCGGCTAGTATATGGGCCGTAGCGGCTATAGGGATGGCGGCTGGTGTCGGTATGTATCTAATAGCGACTATCGTACGGTAATCGCTGTGCTCGTGCTCATGATTCCCAGAGTGAAAGGATAAGTTGGGGAACTGAGGTGATGAATTTTGACTTTAGCTGAGAAGATTCTGGCAGCTCATTCGGGCTTAGATAGAGTCAGCCCTGGCGAATTTATAAACGTCAGGGTTGATTTGGTTTTGTCCAATGATATCACGGCTCCTCTGTCGATAAAAGAGTTCCACCGACTGGGAGTGAATAAGGTATATGACCCGAAAAGGGTAGTGATGGTGCCCGACCATTTCTGCCCCAATAAAGATATACTCTCCGCCGAGCAAGCCAAGATGATGCGTGAGTTTGCCCGGCAATATGACTTGCTTTATTTTGAAGTCGGCAGGATGGGCATCGAGCATGTGCTTTTGCCGGAGCAGGGCCTCGTCTTGCCCGGAGAAGTGGTCGTTGGCGCTGATTCTCATACCTGCACCTATGGAGCCTTGGGTGCCTTCGCCACCGGTATGGGGTCGACTGATATTGCTGTGGCTATGGCTACCGGCGAGATATGGATGAAGGTACCGCCGACTATAAAGTTTGTCTACCACGGAAAGCTGGGGAAATGGGTGGGTGGCAAGGACCTTATCCTTTACACCATAGGCAATATCGGCGTTGATGGCGCTCTTTATTCGGTTATGGAGTTTACCGGCGAGGCCATCGATGCTCTATCCATGGATGGACGTTTCACCATGGCGAATATGGCGATTGAGGCTGGGGCTAAAGCCGGTATCTTCAGGGTGGACGGTAAGACAAAGCAATATGTTAAAGGTAGAGCTAATCGTTCATACACAGCTTATGAACCGGACGATGATGCGGAATACGCCAGAGTAATTGAGTATGATGTATCCAAAATTGAGCCGCAGATAGCCTTGCCGCACTTGCCTTCCAACGTGAAGCCGGTAAGCCAGGTAGTTGACATAAAGATTGACCAGGTGGTCATCGGCAGTTGCACCAATGGGCGTCTCGATGACCTGAGGCTGGCTGCCAGCATACTTAAAGGCAGGCAGGTTAATCCTGAAGTGAGGTGCATCATCATTCCGGGCACACAGCAAGTATATCTCGATGCGCTGCATGAAGGCTTGATAGAGACTTTTATTAAAGCCGGGGCAGTGGTTAGTACGCCTACCTGCGGCCCCTGTCTTGGGGGATATATGGGAGTGCTGGCTGCGGGTGAGCGGTGTGTCTCGACGACCAACCGGAACTTCGTCGGCAGGATGGGCAGCCCTCAGTCTGAAGTCTATCTGGCAAATCCGGCAGTCGCCGCCGCCAGCGCCATTGTGGGGAAGATTGCCAGCCCGGTAGAGATTGCAGGCTGATACCTGCGTAACAGGGGGACCAAGATGAAAAATGTAAAAAGCATCCGCGCAGTTTTAATAGTTTTTATATCGGTCGGTTTTGTGATTAGTTCGTCTGCATGTTTAAACAAACCAACCGGCACACCGCCACCAGGGGGGCAGATTATAGTGAAGCAGTCCGGTGGTGCCGGGATGCTGATAAAAGAATGCAGCGACAAGTCTTATATAACCCAGACAGCCGATTACATAGTCGAGGGAACGGTTGAAAAAGTAGAGAGCAGGTGGAACGAGGGGAGAACCGGTATCTTCACTTATACAGACTTGAGAATTGAAAATTACGTGAAAGGGGCTCCGTTTGCCGAAAATAAGCTTCAAATTGTTACTCCCGGCGGAACGGTTGGAGAAATTACTCAGGCGGTGGAAGACCAGCCGATTTTCCATGAGGGGAAGAAGGTAAGGATATATTTCCAAGAGGTAAACGGAGAGTTTTCTATAGTCTGTGGACCAGTTCGGCGTTGAGGAAAGATAATTTTTCGGCAGCGCCGCCGCCTGATATAAGACTGAAAAGAGGAATTTGCCATGATTAGTGATATATTGCTGTATGTGGGGGCTGGTGTAATTACGCTGTGGGGCATAGCCCATATTATCCCGACTAAATCTGTGGTTAACGGTTTCGGGCAAATATCCCAAGACAACAGGCGAATAATAACCATGGAGTGGATTGCTGAAGGACTGACGCTGTGCTTTATAGGTTTGCTGGTGCTGTTTGTCACCCTTTGGGGTGGGTCTCAGAATGCGGTTTCTATTATCGTATATCGGACTCTGCGGCGATGCTTGTGGTCATGGCTGTATTGACCGCGTCAACTGGAGCCAGAACATCGATTTTGCCGATAAAGATTTGCCCGGCGGTAAAGATAGCCGTAGCCATCTTGTTTTTCCTGGGGACTGTGTTATGAATCAGAAGAATAATCTAGAAGCTGAGCTAACTGCCTATTGTGGCTTGTATTGCGGTGACTGCCTTCGTTACCGGAGTAAAGCCGCGGGCTTGGCACGGGATTTGATGAGCGAGCTACAGGCGGTGCAATTCGATAAGTATGCGGAGGTCAAAAGTGCTGCCGTGAAAGAGCTAGAGCACTATAACGAATGCCTCAGGTCTTAGACGCCATAGTTAAATTAGGATGTGATACTCCGTGCAGAGCTGGTGGCGACGGATGCTTAGGACCTTGTGAAATTAAGAGTTGTGTTCAGACGAAACATACTCGAAGGTTGCTGGGAGTGTGATGAACTTGAAAGATGTGATAAGTTCGAATTTCTCAAGCCAATACATGGTGATACGACCAAGGGAAATTTGAGAAAAATTAAGGAATATGGTCTAAACAGATGGGTAGAACACAGGGAGAAGTTTTACTCGTGGTTATAGTTGAAGCAGGAGATGTCAGTCAGGATGACGAACAACAGTATTAGTGTTTCTTTAAGTGATTGGTGCAGATTGGTACTCCCGTCTAGGTTTGAAGGAGGAATATTATTTGAAAATTAAAGGTAAAGTCCATAAGTATGGCGCTAACCTGGATACCGATGCCATTATTCCGGCTCGCTATCTCAATCTATCTGAGGCTGAGGAACTGGCTCAACATTGCATGGAAGACGTAGACCCTGAATTCCTGACCAGGGTTAAGCCTGGAGATATAATTGTGGCTGACACCAATTTCGGTTGCGGCTCATCGCGGGAACACGCCCCGTTAGCTATCAAAGCCGCCGGCGTATCCTGTATTATTGCTAAAAGCTTCGCCCGCATTTTCTTCCGCAATTCTATCAATATAGGATTGCCTCTTCTGGAATGTATCGAAGCCGTTGACGGAACCGAAGCCGGCGATGTTCTTGAGGTCGACCTGGCTACCGGGAAAATAGTTAATGTTACTCGAGGCAAGACTTTTGTTGCCGAACCTTATCCGGATTTTATGATGGGAATCATAAATGCCGGTGGGCTTATTGAATATACCAAGAAGAAACTATCGGGAGGATTGTAAAGGTGCAGTTCAATATCGCGGCATTGTTAGGCGATGGCGTCGGCCCTGAAGTGGCCAATGAAGCCATAAAAGTCCTGGAGGCCGTGGGTAAAAAATTCGGTCACGACTTTCAATTTCAGCATGGCCTTGTCGGTGGGGCATCGATAGATGTCCACGGCGTTGCCCTGACTGAAGAAACGCTGAAGATGTGCCGGGACAGTGATGCTGTATTGCTCGGGGCTGTCGGCGGACCGAAGTGGGATGACCCGAAGGCTAAAGTGCGACCCGAAGATGGGCTTTTGGCTTTGCGCCAGGAGCTGGGACTTTTTGCCAACTTGCGCCCGGTGAAAGTCCTGCCTATGCTGGTCAATTCGACAAGTCTCAAGCCTGAAATTATAAAGGATGTCGACCTTATGGTGGTCAGAGAGCTTACCGGCGGCCTTTACTTCGGGCAGCCCAAGAAACAGTGGCAGACGGCTGAAGGCAGACGGGCCGTTGATACCATGGCCTATTCAGAAAGTGAGATTGAGCGCATAGTCAGAGTTGGCTTTGAGATAGCGCTGACCCGCCGCAAGAAGCTGACCTCAGTGGATAAAGCAAACGTTCTCGAGTCGTCCCGGTTGTGGCGGCAGGTGGCTACTGAGGTCGCTGCTGATTATCCCGGTGTGGAGCTGGAGCATATGCTGGTAGATGCCTGCTCTATGCGTCTTATCCAGCGGCCGGCTCAATTTGATGTCGTAGTTACTGAGAACACGTTCGGCGATATTCTAACCGATGAAGCCTCGATGCTGGCAGGCTCCATGGGGATGCTGCCATCCGCCAGTTTGGCCGGCATTCCTGAGGGGGGTACTTCTAAAGCCTTCGGCTTGTATGAGCCGATTCATGGCAGTGCGCCAAGTCGAGCCGGACAAAATATTGCTAACCCCATCGCCACAATATTAAGTGCTGCCATGATGCTCCGCTATTCCTTTGCTCTGGCATCTGAAGCTGAAGCCATCGAGAGGGCAGTGATAGCTGTCTTAGAAGAAGGTTATCGTACGTATGATATAATGGACGAACGTAAAACCAAGGTGGGGACGAAGGAGATGGGCGGACTAATTGCTGAGAGGATAACCAGGAGAATCAATAATGCAAGTTCAGCTTTATGATACGACTTTACGAGATGGAGCTCAGCAGGAGGGCATTTCCTTCTCTGTTGCCGATAAGCTCAAGATTGCCCAGAAGCTGGATGAGTTAGGCATACATTTTATTGAAGGCGGCTGGCCGGGAGCCAATCCCAAGGATACGGAGTTCTTTATTAAGGCTCAAGGCTTGAAGTTGAAGAATTCGGTCCTGGTTGCCTTCGGCAGCACCAGACACCCTGACTCAGAGGTGGGCAAAGACGCCGGCTTGCGGGCTTTGGTGGAAGCTGGGACAAAGGTGGTTACTATAGTCGGCAAGAGTTGGGATGCGCATGTTACCCAGGTGCTGGAAACCAATTTGGAGAATAACCTGCGCATTATCGCTGAATCCGTGGACTTTCTTAAGTCAAAAGGACTTACCGTATTCTTCGATGCCGAGCATTTTTTTGACGGCTATAAAGCGAATCCCGAATATGCAATCCAGGTGGTCAAGGCTGCGGCCGAAGGCTGGAGCTGATTGCGTAGTCCTTTGTGATACCAACGGTGGTGCCTTACCTTCTGAAATCACTGCGGCGGTGAAGGCTGTTCAGAAAAGGGTATCTGTTGCGCTCGGCATTCATGTACACAACGACGGAGAGCTGGCTGTAGCCAACTCGCTAGCTGCGGTTCAAGCTGGAGTCGTTCAGGTGCACGGTACTATTAATGGCTATGGTGAACGCTGTGGCAACGCCAACCTCTGTTCGATTATCCCGGACCTGAAGCTCAAACTGGGCATTGACTGTATCACAGATGAGCAGCTTGCTAAGCTCACCGAAGTTTCTCATTACGTGGCTGAATTAGCCAACCTGGCTCCATCCAGCCACCTTCCTTATGTAGGCACCAGTGCTTTTGCCCATAAGGGAGGGCTGCACGTATCGGGTATCATGAAGTGGGAAGACAGCTATCAGCATATCGACCCGTCGCTGGTAGGAAATCAGCCTAATGTAGTTGTGTCCGAGTTATCGGGCAAGGGCAACATTGTCTATAAGGCGAAGGAACTGGGTATCACTCTGCCATCGAAGAGCAAACAGACGCGCCAGATATTGCAGCAAATAAAGCTATTGGAAAGCCGCGGCTTTCAATATGAAGGCGCTGATGCCTCCTTTGAACTATTATTGCATCGCGCTCAGGCAGAATATAAGCCTCCTTTTGAACTTATTGATTTTATGGTGGTGGTCGAGAGGCACCGCCGCCCATCTCGCGAAGATGAATCGGAGTTGCTTTCGGAAGCAACGGTCAAAGTGAAAGTTGGCGACAAGATAATGCATACTGCTGCTGAGGGCAACGGTCCGGTGAATGCACTTGACCGGGCTTTGCGAAAGGCTTTGGTTGAGTTTTACCCTGATTTGACTGTCGTTGAGCTGATGGACTATAAGGTCCGGATTTTGGAAGAAAGTGCCGGCACTGGTTCGCAGGTACGGGTGCTAATCGAGTCGAGCGATGGCAAGAAGCAGTGGAGAACTGTTGGCAGCTCGACTAATATCATTGAGGCCAGTTGGCTGGCTCTGGCTGATAGCATGGAATACTGGTTGCTTAAGCGGAATAAAAACAGGCAACGCAAATCAAAATAATATTCGCTATTGCGTTGCCTGCTATTAAGTCACGACTCTATATTCAATTAAGTCCGAAAGCTTAAAGCCTTTACTACTTTTCCCTCTTGATAACTGTGGCTACTCCTTGCCCGCCACCGATGCAGGCGTTAGCCAGGCCGTAAGTGCCGCCTTCCATATTCAGTATTCTGGCCAATGTGCCGACAAGCCTGGTTCCAGAGGCACCGAGCGGATGGCCGATAGCGGTAGCCGCCACCTTTTACGTTGACTTTGTTGGGGTCGATACCCAGCTTTTTTATGGCATAAAGGGCGACTATACAAAACGCCTCGTTTATCTCCCAGAAGTCAATGTCTTTTACATCCAGCCCGGCATGCTTTAATGCCATTTTGCTGGCAGGTACCGGTCCCTTTCCCATAACCGATGGCTCCACGCCAGCCCATCCCATAGAGACAATCGTGGCCAAAGGCTTAAGTTTGTACTCTTTTGCCTTTTCTTTCGACATCAGCATCATTGCCGTAGCGCCAGCGTTTAGCGGCGAAGAGTTACCGGCGGTTATTTGGCCGTCCGGCCTGAATGCCGGCTTCAATGCCGCCAGGCCTTCCATTGTTGTGTCTGCCCTTATGGCTCAAATCGCAGTCGATGACCTGCTTTGTGCCGTCAGCCAGTGTTACCTCGATGGGCATTATCTCGCCTTTGAAAAATCCCTCTTTAAGAGCTTTGGCTGCCAGTTGGTGGCTTCTGAGCGCCCATTTATCCATGTCCTCTCTGGTAAGGCCGGATTCCAAAAACAGCTTTTCTGCAGTTAGGCCCATGTTCATGGCGGTCAGGAACTCGTATCTCTTAAAGCGTTCGTCTGTTACAAAGCGGGTATCCGGTTGTCTTAATATGTGCTCTGGGGTCTCCCTCGGTCGCACGGCCATTGGGATATGCGTCATGTGCTCCATCCCACACGAAATGGCGACATCGGAATATCCCAGCATTATCTCCATAGCCGCCTCATGTATGGTTGACATTGAAGACCCGCACTGCCTGTCGATTTGTTCGGCCGGGACACGTAACCGGCAATTCAGCCTGAAATACTACGTTTCTGCCTCCGTATGTCCACTGCTCAGCTACGGGAAAGGCGGTGCCGACCACTATGTCATTGATATCCTTGGGATCTGACTTTGGTTCTCTTGAGAATTTCCTTAATCAGCATCCCGGCAACGACGTCCATTCTCAGGCCATTGAAAACGTCCTTCTCGGGTTCTCTTGGTCTCGACCTTGAAAATCCAGACCTCAGATAGTCTACTATTACGGCTTCTCTAGTTTGTGGCATTTTTAATCCTCCTTGGTTAGTGAGTTAATTGTACTATATTCCGACGAACGGGGCAATCGATTTTGTGCTTAGGTAATTATACTGGTTTGCCCATTGGTATTATGTATAATGGCTTGATTTGTTCTTCGAGCTTCAGGACTTTCCTCACGTCTTCGTCTTCGAAGGCGCCGACCATTACCGTACCCAAGCCAAGTGCCACGGCCTGCAATGAGACATTTTGGCCGACATGGCCCACTTCCATGTGGATATATCTCTCGCCGCGCCTGCCATATCTATAGGCTGTCCGGGGATGAATGGCGCAGATGACCATGTCCACCGGGCACCTGGCAATAGAGCTTTGACCCAGTGCCGTATCAGCTAGTTTCTGCCTAAAGTCGCCAATCTGATGCAAGCTGAGAGAATGGTTGTCCACGTCATAGTGATATATGCCCGCGGCCAGGCTTTGTATGCCATGTTCGCCGATAACGACAAAAATCTCTAAAGGATAGGTAGCTCCGGCGCTGGGGACAGCTCTTCTTCCGCCAGTGCCCGTGGTGCCCTGGGCTGACCATAATAGCTGGGAAAGCTGTTCCAAAGACAATGGCTCGGATTTAAACCTTCTAACCGACCTTCGTTTTGAGATGGCTTGTTCCAGTGATAGCTTCCCGCGTGGTACTGGGGAAGGGAGCTTAATCGGAGTTTCTTTTGTCCTTACCACTAGCCTTTTATCACTCCTATATGGGCTTGCCATCGCCACTTTTCTTGAAATTCCGGCTCGGTGTGTTACCTCGACTACCTGAGTAACATCTTTATAGGCCTGTGACGCCTCTTCAGCCAGTGAAGCCATGCTATCGGTTTTTACCGTGATACCTCTAGCTCTTAGCTCATCGGCGACGTCAATGCCTCTCAAGCTGCGCCTGGCGGCACCGCGGCTCTGCATTCTGCCGGCGCCATGGCAGGTGGAACCGAAGGTTTCCGCCATGGCTCTCTCGGTGCCTACGGCGACATATGAGCAGCGTCCCATATCGCCGGGAATGAGCACCGGTTGTCCCACTTCTTTATAGCGATATCGGTATATCCTTGTGTCCGGCGGGGAAAGCCCTGGTTGCTCCCTTGCGATGGACACAAACTGTAATCTTCTTGGCCATCTACCATGTGTTCTTCTATCTTGGCGATGTTGTGAGCCACGTCATAAATTTGCTGCATACCCAACTCTTCAAGGCTCTTGCCGAAGACCTTAACGAATGACTCCCGTGCCCAGTGAGTAATACACTGGCGGTTAGCCCAGGCATAGTTGGCGGCACAAGCCATTGCCGCCAGATAGTCTTTCCCTTCCTTCGACTCTAGCGGAGCACAGGCCAGTTGCCTATCAGGTAGGCCGATGCCATATCTTGTAACCGCCTCCTCCATTATTCTCAGGTAGTCATCGCAGACCTGATGTCCCAGACCTCTTGAGCCGGTATGTATGAGCAGCAGCACCTGTCCCATCCGCTCGATACCCATGGTTTTAGCGGCAATTTCATCGTAGATTTCCCTTACTACCTGGACCTCCAGGAAGTGGTTTCCCGAGCCTAAAGTTCCTGATTGAGGTGCTCCTCTCTTCTTAGCTCTAGCACTTACTTTCTCCGGGTCGGCTCCTTTCATGCGGCCTGTTTCCTCGGTTGCCTCCAGGTCTTCGGGCAGACCGAAACCACGTTTTACCGCCCAGTGAGCGCCATCAGTCAGTACCTCGTTTATTTCCTTTTCCCCCACCCTTATTTTGCCTTCTGAGCCCAGACCGGAGGGAACATCGTGGAACAGTGTATTGACGAGTTCTTTTATCTTAGGTTTTACTTCATTTTCAGTAAGATTAGTCCGTAGCAGTCTAACGCCGCAGTTTATGTCGTAGCCGACGCCACCCGGCGATATGACACCGTCGCTGACTCGCGTAGCTGCCACCCCGCCTATGGGAAAGCCGTAACCCCAGTGAATATCAGGCATAGCCAGCGAGCGGCTAACTATGCCGGGCAAGAAAGCGACATTAGCCACCTGTTCCAGAGACTGCTCTTCCTTGATAGACTTCCAGCATCGCTGCATCGGCGTAGACCAATCCCGGGACCCGCATTCCAGGTTTGTAGCTCTTAGGAATCTCCCAGCGGTAATCATCTATTTTATTAAGCTGTCCCGTCCATTTCGGCATACTTTCACCCTTTAGATATCGAAGATTATCTGAACTTTGTAGCTGCCGTCCTCTTTATTTAGCCGCAACATGTGATAGGTGGCTGCCTTAATTTCCCTTTTCAGCTTGTGTTGTCCCGGCTTTATCTTTTCGCCGAAGCACGTGGCTCTGAGCTGGGTATTGCTGAGCTCGTTAATCTCAAACCTTTTGAAGATGATATGTTCAACATCGGAAATGTATATAAGCTCATTTAGCCATTCTACCAGCAGAACCTCGACATCCTCGGCCGACAGTTCTATTTGGCGTTTGGTATCTTCCTTGAGATTGTCCAGGTCTGCCATCAGGTTGAAAAGTCCGAGGGCGGCATTGGCAAATACCTGTTTGATATCGGCGCCATAGGCAACGATGCCGATATCTGCAGTATGGTCGATGATTTCGAAAGGCTTCACTGTACTCACGCTGTCTGGAGATTTCATTATATCATGTCGGGAACGGGTCAAGAAATCAAAATAATGTTGACTTAGAAGGTGTGGGTGCTAACATGAGCCCGCTTGGGCCGCTAGCTCAACAGGTAGAGCAGCTGACTCTTAATCAGCAGGTTCAGGGTTCGAGCCCCTGGCGGCTCACCACGAAGCTCGCTGAAGCAACTGATTTCCAGAAAAATGCGTGCAATTTAACACAAAGTCGTAGACTGTCATCCTACCGTCTGGCTAAATATTACCTCATCGGATGTTCCTTGAAAAATTGCCATATCACTTCGCTGGCATCGAAATCTCTGGATGTCCGGCCGATTATTGACTGGGGCAGATACTGTAGTCCGCCCGGCCAGGTATGTCCGCCACCTTCTACTGCATAAAGAACAACTTCAGCGCCGTCTGCACATCCTCCGTAGATTTCCCTCCGCACTCTGGTACCATCGGAAGGGTCTTTATCAGGCAATTGTGTAACAAGCGGTAACGAAGTGCATTTGTCATTAGTGACCCAAAACTTGACTGTATCGGCTACGGATAGGACCTGGCCCAGCTTGACCTGTCCAAAATGGATATCGCCGCCTGCCCAGGGCACCAGTGGGTCTTCTGTTCCGTTAATTATCAGAACCGGTACCGGCCTCGATGGTGCCCATATTGACGCCATGTTTACCGGTATGTTGCCGGCAACCGGAGCAATAGCTGCTATTTTTTGAGACAATTCGCAGCCAAGCCGGTGCGACATCATTCCTCCATTTGATATGCCGGTTACATAAATCCTTTTGGCATCGATGTTGAGTTCATCGGAAAGATGGTCTATAAGAGCCGATATAAAGCCAACGTCATCAACGTTTTGAGTCTGGGCACTATATTGTGAAAGTCCTCTGCCGTCGTTCCAGTGGTTTTCGAAGCCGTCAGGATAAACAATGATGAAATTCTCTCTGTCTGCAATAGTATTGAAGTTGGTAAGTTTAGTCATACCTTGACCCGTACCTCCACCGCCGTGCAGGACAATTATCAGAGGTGTCGGTCTGGTCTTGTCATAGGAGCTGCTGATGTGAACGTTATAGGTACGTTGCAGCCCTCCGCTAAAGATAGATGACGAGTAATCATATTTTGCGGGGGTTGAATAAACAGAGGCATTTTCTGTGGTTATTTGAATCATCTGCTGTTTGCTGACATTATGGCTGCTACTGGATATGCAGTTAGAATTCAGCACGCTGAAGAGCAGTGCCAACAACAATAAAGCTGAGCCGGATAATCGTTTTATATTCACTATTATTGCTCTCCCGCAATTACTGCCTTAATCGGCACCTGTGCGGAATTAGCATTATACCTCAACATGTCAATACGCGCCTCAAGTATCCATCTATCATCATCAGTTCTTATATGATATTGTATTAGTAAATACAGCGGTGTATACTTAGCCGAATCCTCGGTTTTCTGCTATTACTTCATTCGAAGGGGGTGGGAATTATGCGAATTTGAAGTAGTTGTCTTCGTTCATCTGACTGGAATTATTGCTTCTATAATATTCTACTATAACTCCCGATAAAATTTACGCAAATCCAAAATCCAATTTAGGAGAAAGAAATGCCAAATGAAAATAAATCGAAGCGCACGAATATAATAATGCTGGCGGTTGCCCTGTTTTTGATACTGGTGGGTAACCTGCTGGCCTGTTCGATTCAAACCGACTGGGGCAACGTGAAAGTACGTGATGTGCGCTTTGCAGGAACTAACGGCATAATCATGAGTGCTCTGCTGTACGAGCCCAAAGGTGTCACTGCTAAGAACCCGGCTCCCGGCATACTTGCCATACATGGCTACATTAACAACTCGCGAAACACAGGACGGCTTTGCCATTGAGTTTGCCAGGCGCGGTTACGTGGTACTGGCCATTGACCAGACCGGCCATGGCTATTCGGACCCGCCGGCTTTTACGAACGCTTTCTGGTGGCCACCGATGGTCTGCAGCTACCTGCGCAGCCTCGACATCGTTGACAAAAATAACATCGGTCTTGAAGGGCACTCCATGGGTGGTTGGGGCGATAGTCAACGCGGCGAAAGATTTACCCGGATGGCTATAAAGCCATGGTCCTGGAGGGCTCCGGCATCGGCTACGTATAGCCTGCTACCTTTCCACGCAATCTGGGTGTGGTTTTGACGGCGAATGGGACGAGTTCTCACAAGCCTTGTGGGGCACGCCTGTGGCCAAGGACGCCGTCAAAAGTGACTAAGCTCAAAAAAGCTTTTAATACATCGGAGGACGTGGTGGTGGGCAAATTGTACGGCTCGATTGCGGACGGCACCGCCCGCGAATTCTATCAGCCACGCACCACGCACCACGGCGTCCACATCTCACCCGAGGCCATTGGTGACGCCATTGACTGGTTCCAGGCAACACTTACAGGGAGGCAAACACTTTGCCGCCTTCCGACCAAATCTGGTTCTGGAAGGAAATCGGCAATCTGATTGCCCTCATCGGCATGGTATTGCTGTTCTTCCCTGTCGGCAGCCTGCTCTTGAGAGCTAATTTCTTCAAGGAATTGGAAGAAGCTCCGGCCAAACCCAAGTCCGCCAAAGGCATTGCCTGGTGGATATCCGCCATTATCATTGTCGTCGTGCCTCCGTTAACCTATTTCACATTCAAAGAATACGCTACCAAGTTCAAAATAGCACCTAACCAAATCTTTCCCCAAACAATCACCGCTCAAGTGCTGGTATGGCTGCTGCTGGTCGGCTGTCATCGCAGTGGTGCTCTTCCTGATATGGCATTTCGCGTTCAACCGCAAAGCAAAAGCCACCGCCAGTGACTATGGCCTTACCTGGGGCAAAAAGCTGGATTGGGCAAAGATCGGCAAGTCATTCTTGCTGGCTTTCCTGGTAGCCTTTGCCGGTTATCTGACCCTGGTATTCTCAGGCTGGCTGTTCACGTTGATTTCCGCTTCTGGCTCTTTGCAGTGAAGCCGATGTCGCCGATTCAGTTCAGAATGTTCTTGTCTTACCTGATTCCTTTTATCGTCTACTTCATCATTCTGGGTCTGGTGCTGAATGGGCAGCTTCGCCCCACCCGCAAAGGGATGGGAATGAGCCTGGGCAGCGAGATGGCAATAAACGTGGCCTTCTGGTCCTGGGCTTCTTTGGTCTGCTGGCGTTTCAATATATCCCGCTTTTGATGGGTGGCACGCTGACCCTTCGCAGTGAAATCCTATTCTCCATCATTCTCTTCCAGTTCCTGCCGATAATGACCATTGTGGCACTGGCTTATACCTATTTCTTTCGCAAGACAGGCCACATATACGTTGGCGCTTTCCTCTGTGCCATGCTGGTTACCTGGATTCTCGTCGCCTCACAGGCCACTATTCATTGCTTTATAATCTTATAGTGCAGAGTAACGGTGAGCGTAAGCTCCGGAAAGAGACAGTTGGGGCGCAATCTGCGCCCCAACTACATTTAGACAGTCTCCCTGTAATTAGCCGATGATGATGTCATCCAGCGCTCGCTTTGGCACATGGTGTACCCCCTGGCTGTCCCGCCAGTATTTGACATCTCCATCGGGCTTAACTTTGTCGATGACAACCTTTTCCTTAGGTTTGCCCAGGGCGATAACGAGGAGTATCTCATAGCGCGGTTCTATTCCCAGCGCCTTGCTCAGCTCCTGTCTTTTCACCGTGGCAATCATGCAGCCGCCTAAGCCTTTTTCCGTAGCTCCCAAGAGGATGCTTTGGGCCGCTATTCCATGGTCGCAGCCAACAGACCGGCTTATCTCGGTATCAGCCAGCATGATTATATAAGCCGACGGCCTTTCTCCCTCTTCCGGCCCCCGCCAGTCTTTGAGGTAAGCCGCCCAGCCGAGATTTGGAAATATCAAAGCATTCTTCTTGGGCTCACAGGAGAGCACATATTTGAGTGGCTGCAGATTGAGCGCTGAAGCTGACAACCTGGCCAGGTCAACCAGTTCTCTCAGCGTCTCCAGTTTTATAGGAACATCCTGGTAGAATCTCCGGTAGCTTCTGTTCTTACGTACTATCTCTTCTAGCATTCCTTTTTCTCCTTCTTAGCATATTTTATGGTTATTTTTGGCTATAGCGGCAGAAAGTGCAAGCCCCAGACGCCGATATAGGCGAAGAATATGTTCTTGGGTATCCTGCCGGCAGCGCCGAAGAGTATGAACTTCCACACCGGGAAACGGAGCGAACCAGCGGCAGCACCGGCGACATCGAAAAGCGGGTTGGGTATCAGGGCCAGGACAAAGATAGTGACGCTTCCCCATCTTTTCATCCACTGTACCATTCTGGTGTAGATACCTACGTTTTCCACAGCTAGCCGGCCACCGTAGCCCAAAAGATAGCCTGTCATCTCGCCGATTGTGCCTCCCAGCCCGGATACGATTCCCACTAAGATGGGATTGTTCAGAGTGAAGGCCATGGTTGCTACCAAAATCCAGCTGGGCACAGGCAATACTATGCTGGCGGAAGATATGATGGAGATAAGGAATACGCCGAGATAGCCGTATCCTTCAAGCTCGGCCACCTTCTGTCGGTTAAGGATGATAAAAACAGACAGGGCCACTACGAAGAGCAAAGCCAGAATTTGAAGGTAACGCTCCCTTGTCCAGAATCGCTTTTTTACCTTGTTGCCTGTCTGCTGCATAGTTTAATTAGCTTTCTTTACTTTTCAGCTTAATCGGTATCACCGAAGCCGAGCCGATGACAAAGTATATTACACATACCAGAAGCATGACTGAATAGCCCAAGCCGGACTGTCGGTTGTTGAAGAAGTCGATTACCGGTCCGATAAGCCGGGCTAAGGCTCCGGCGCCGGCGGTGGCTATATTGGTCAATCCCAGGTAGCGGGCCTCTTCACCTGCCGGAACGAGGTCGGTAGCCAGCGCCCAGTTGGTGCTCAGAAAAGCTCCCGCCGACAGCCCCAGTAAACCGCCGCAGACCAGTGTGCCCACATAGCTGCGCGTAAATAATAGCACCAGTATACCGACGATGCCGATAAATCCCGAGAAGAGGATAATAGGCTTACGGCCGAATCTGTCGGAGAGCCGTCCCGCAGGATAAACTGCCAGGAGCAGAAAAACGCCGACGGTAATCAGTAAATCGGCGGCTACTCCCGCCGGGTTGGGATGATTGATTACATCTATTACGAAGTACAGGGCAAAGGTCTGAAGTACCACCATCGCCATCAAGATGAACAATCGAGATACAAGAAACCAGATAAAACTGGGATTTCCTTTAGCATCAATCTTGTAGGCGCCGGCCATAGCTTTGACGGCAGACAGCTTGCCGGTTGAAGACGACGGCTGCTCTTTTACTGTCAGCATAGTAGCCACCATTGCCGCCAGTAATATCAGCCCGAGGAAGCCGATGGCTGCCCATAGCCATATATCACTGCCACTGGAAGTGTAATTGTCCATGAAGTAAGCCACCAGGCGCAGGAAGACCACGCCGCCTAATATCTCCGCCAGGCCCTTGGCGCCGGAGGCTACTCCTCGATGTCCTCGCGGCACCAGGTCTGGGATGAATGCTTGAAACGGGCCTTGCGCGATGTTGGTAGCCACTTGCAGCAGGCAATAGCCTATAAGCAGGAAGAGGAAACTGCCGGAAATGCCTATGCTGGGCAGGAAGAGCAGAGCCAGCAGCGTTCCCACAAAGATAAAAGGCCGCCGGCGGCCCCAGGACGAGCCGAAGCGGTCGCTGAATGCCCCTGCCAGCGGCTGAATAAACACGGCTATCATTGAGCCGACGAATGTCAGTAGGCCAAGGTAAGTGTTCTTCTGCGCTTCAGGTGCGAACTCCAGAAGCCGGAGTGGAATTATTAGGCTGTGTATACTGGGCCACAGAACCGATAAAGCAGCGGCGAAAATACTTATCTTGACATAGTCGGCAGGTCGGAAAACTTTTTCTGAGGGCACTTGTAATATCCCTGTTCAGTGCGACGGAGCAGTTTTTCAGCCTAGTATATCACAGCCAAAAGATAACAACAGCTTGGTGTAATTAGAATACTTGTTTCTTATTTCGAGGCTTATTTATTCTGTTATCGCGAGGAGCGTCATCGACGTGGCGATCTCAGCCCTTTCCCTGTCATTCTGAGCCCTTCATTACGGTCATTCTGAGCTTGTCGAAGAATCTGAGCTTGTCGAAGAATCTCCACTCAGGGTAAACTCCGCGAAGAATCTACAAAGAAAAAACCACAGATTCTTCGGTCGCCTCGCTCCCTCAGAATGACAAAAAGAGAAGGGCTCGCAATGACAATGAGATTATGCTTAGGCAATCTCAAATCTTGGGTAGCAGCGCTGCATATTTTTCCATACGGCTCATGCCCGCCTCCGATTGTATCATCCAGGTCATCCAGCAAAGCGCTATAGCTTTGTAGCCGACTTCCGGCGCCATGCGCTCCATGAATTTGACGAATTCGATGTCCGTTGACGGCATCTCCATATTCGCCTTGGCTAACATTTCAGCGATAACTCGTTTCACTATCTTGTCCGGCATCACCGTATCGATGCCGCCCATCATTCTCAGATATTGAAAGCTGTTTATGCCCACGCCTTTAATCCGGCCTATCGGGTCTTTCTCCCAGTTATCGAGGCTGGCGTTCTTTGCCCAATAAATAAAAGCCTGCCTGTCGTCGAATCCCTTTTCTCTCTTGATCTTGGCCAGGTAAGAGGCGACCGACTTCGCCATTTGCCACGAGCGCTTGTTTCTCCAGACCCTCTCCAGCTCAGCATCATTGGCCACAACTAAATCCTCAAGAGTGCGAATTTTTCCCAGTTCAACGAATTCCTGCCTGAACTGCTCCACCCTGGGCACCACTGACTGGAAGTAGTTTAAGCCGATGGAAGTAAAAGCAGCATCCACCACCATCAGTACGACATTGCCATCCCATCTTTCGGTCCGCAGGCAGCGCTCGATATAGTCGCTGACCTCAGGGACCTGCTGCATGTAGCTGTCGGCTGCTTCTTTGAGTTTCAAAACCCGTGAAACCTTTCTGATTTGTAATTCTTTACAGGCTTTTGTATGTATCTTCTCTACGTCTGGCTATTCGCACTATGGTGACCATCTGTGCCTCGTCGTCTATGGCATATACCACTCTGTATTTTTTCACGCGAATACGCCACAGGCCGCTATCAGCCAGCTTCTTGACTCGTAGGGGTCGGGGTTTTTGCGCCAGGGAAGAAATAATTTCAGCGATGGCTTTATACTCTCGTTCCGGCAACTCGTCTAATTGTTTTTGAGCTACATGTCTAAGTTCAATCTTGTAGCTCACCCCGAAGTCTCCGCTCTTTTCTGTGACGTTGATATGTTTCCCAGGTAACGGTGCCTCTCTTATCGGCCAGAGCTTTTAGTCCCTCCCTGATATCTTCCTCGTCCTCCAGTATCTCTAACGTGGCGTCACGGATGAGTTTAGCCATTGAAGTACGTTGTTCAAAAGCTAGGCGGCGGAGCCGCTCATGTTGCTCTTCGGTCAGAAAAATAGTCGTTCGTTTTAAATTTGTGGCCATAGTCTTTTATCTCCCGGATAAAGGTAACATATATATGTTGATATGTCAAAAAATCTTTAAGGGGTGATAACTTCTGATATGCCGAGCGCAGTAATCATCCGGATTTTGTGCCGACCCTTATCCTTCTGGCTATATAGAATATGACAGCCGCTGCCACGAAAACGGCAAGTATATCGATGTACAGGGAATATTTTTCCAGGATATTCCAATTTTGCTTTGAGCAGGTAACCGACAAAAACCAGCGCCAGATTCCACGGTATCGACCCGATAAAAGTGTATAAACAGAACTTGGGAAAATTCATCTTACCGATGCCGGCCGGCAGTGCATTAACCGTCCTCACCAGAGGCAACATTCTTGAGAAAAAGACAGTCAAACTGCCATACTTTTCAAACCACCTTCTACCAGTTTAAGATGCTCCATGTTCAGCAGAACATATTTCCCATATCTTTCAATAAACCCTCTGCCGAGATACTTGCCTATTTCATAGGCTATTATGGAACCGGTCAGATTGGCAAAGGAGCTGACCAGTACGATTAACCAGATGTTCATTTCTCCCATATAAGCCAGGAATCCGGCGAACGGTATTACAACCTCGCTGGGGATTGGAATCAAGGTGGATTCCAGCGTCATGGTGATGAAAATTCCGACGTATCCCCAGGAGGATATCAGTTGTGTTATGAATTCGAATATATTGTAATATCATGATATGGCAGTATAAGTCCTAAGTTGATGAGTTATCGTAATCTACCTTTCGGTTTTTCTATCCGGGGATTCGAGCTCATTGCCAGGCATTAATATCATTAGAATGTACACCTGATCTGAATTTGCATGGCTAATGTTTAATCTTTTTGCTTATGACTGGATTGAAATTCCTTACGTCTTGCTTTATTCTTAGGGTTGTGGTGGTAAAATTAGGCTGAGCGTTAAGCATGTCAGGTCATTCTAAGTGGGCGCAAATAAAGCGGCAGAAAGGCGTAGCCGACCACCGCAGGGGGCAATTGTTTACCAAGCTTGCCCGCGAGATTATCGTGGCGGTGCGAGAAGGCGGCCCCAGCCCGGAGAATAATTTCCGCCTGCGACTGACCATACAGAAAGCCCGCGACATGCAACATGCCGTCCGATAACATCGAGCGGGCCATAAAGAAGGGCAGCGGCGAGGCTGGAGCCGCAGCTCTTGCCGAGATAACATTCGAAGGCTACGGCCCTCACGGCGTAGCGGTTCTGGTGGATGCGCTGACCGATAATCGCAATCGCACCGTCCAGGAGGTGCGCAGCCTGTTTGCCCGCCACGGCGGCAGCCTCGCCACCAACGGCTCCGTTTCCTGGCTGTTCGATAACAGAGGCGTGATTGTCGTGGAGACCGATGGCGCTCAAGCCGAAGAACTGGCACTGGCGGCCATAGATGCCGGCGCCGATGATGTCAAAGAAGAAAAAGGCTATCTCGAAATTCAGACCACGCCGCAAAATTTAGAGACGGTGCGGAAAGCCGTGGAGAAAATAAAGCCGCCTGTTTCCGCTCAAGTTATGCGTGTGGCTAAGAAAACAGTGGTACTGGAAGAAAAGGAAGCCATTCAAACTCTGAAGCTGCTCGACCATCTGGAAGAGCTCGATGACGTCCAGAGTGTTTGCGCTAATCTCGATTACGACGAGGCTGTCCTGGAGAAGCTGCAGGCTCAGGCATAATTATGCGTGTTCTCGGCATTGACCCGGGCACTTTGAATCTGGGCTACGGTGTGGTGGATGAGGATGCGGGTGAGATGGCAATGGTTGACTGCGGAGTAGTGAGCCTGTCCTCTAAAATCCCTGTCGAGCAAAGGCTTTCCTCTTTATATAAAAAACTCGTTGAAATTGTAGCCCGCCATCAGCCTGACGAGGTAGCCATCGAGGAGCCGTTTGTGGCGGACAACCGTCGCTCGGCTCTGGCTGTAGGCAGAGCCCAGGCCATAGCCATACTTGCCGCCGCCAATAAAAATTTACCGGTCTTTCGCTACCTGCCGACGCAGGTGAAGCAGCAGGTAACCGATTACGGCGGCAGCGGCAAAGAGCAGGTGCAGGAGATGGTCAGGCTTCAGCTCGGGCTGGCGGAACGTCCTGAACCCTCCGATGCCGCCGATGCCCTGGCTGTCGCCATCTGCCACCTCCATCAAAAGCATATCGAGATTCTGCTGGCCAGAGGTAAATAAATGATAGTTGCTTTAGAAGGTATACTCGAAACCCGCGGCATCGATTCGGTGGTGGTTAAAGTCGGCCCGCTCAGCCTGCTGGTATCTGTCCCCGGCTCTACTTTAAGCCGGCTCGGCACCATAGGCGACAAGGTCCATCTGCACACGCATTTGTATGTCAGGGAAGATATTATCGCTATGTACGGCTTCGCTTCCGCCGATGAGCTGGCGCTTTTCCAGAACTTCATTTCCGTTTCCGGCATCGGACCCAAGGCAGCGCTGGCATTTCTTTCCACCTTGAATGTGGAGCAGCTGGCTTCGGCCATCGTCAGCGGCAACGTCGACCTGCTGACCCAGGTGCCCGGCATCGGCAAGAAAATGGCCGGTCGTGTGGTGCTTGAATTGAAGGGAAAGCTGGAGAAGGGATGGGCAGGTGCCGTAACGCCGGCTTTGACGCCGGAAGATGCCGATGTCGTGGCTGCTCTAACCACACTCGGTTATTCTCTGAAGGAAGCCACCCAGGCTGTTGCCGGTTTGCCCAATGTTGAAGAGCTTGACCTGGAAGAGAAGGTCAAGCTGGCTTTGAGGCAGCTGGCCGCCATGTAGTCGGGAGCAAATATGCTTATTGAAATCCTGCTGGCTTTTGTTATATTGCTTTTAGGCGTGCTTATTTTCCTGGTCATCCGTAGCCGGCGGGTGGAGCCGACCGACCTCAAAAATGTCATTTCCAGCACCTGGAATGAGCTGGGGCTGGGCGAAAAAATAGGCAGCATAGAGACTCAAGCCAGAGACATCAAAGACAGCTACAGGTCATTCGAGCAGATGCTTCGCGTGCCCAAAGAGAGGGCGTCATTCGGTGAGCTGGCACTGGAGACCATACTGGCCGACCAGCTTCCACCTGACATGTACGGCATCAGGGAGACGATTTTCGACGGCAAGCGACCCGACGCCCATATAAAGTCGACCGAAGGCCTGGTCTGCATAGATTCCAAGTTTTCGCTGGACAATTACGGCAGGATGCTGGCCACGGAAGACCCGGCTGAGAAGCAGAGGTTAAAGAAGGATTTCATCGCCGACGTCAGGCGCTGTCTGGACAAGATAGCCGATGACTATGTATGTCCCGATAAAGGGTCTGCCGAGTTTGCCTTCGCTTACATTCCGTCCGAGAGCGTTTATTATTACCTGCTGACCGAGGCCTATGACATGCTGATGGAGTACAGTAGAGGCGGCGTCCAGGTGGTATCGCCGCTGACGCTTTCCGCCAAGATTGAATTGATTAGAGCCGGCGTTCAGGCCAAGAAGCTTTCGGAACAGGCTGAAGATGTTAAAAATGACCTGCTCCGTATTTCGCGCGGTTTCACTGAAATCGATGATAAGTGGCGGCTGCTCTACGAGACGCATCTCAAGAACGCCGTCGACAGAGCCGCAGACCTGGATAAATCCTACAAGAAACTGCGAGACGAGTTCGACCGCATTTCAAGATAAGTAGACATTGCAAAAGAGGAGTTTAAGAGTGGCGAAGCCCCTCTAGTAAAAACCTACTCCTCTCCCTTGAGGGAGAGGGAGGGGTGAGGGTGTTAAATGAATCTAATAGATAGAGGGATTAACAGATTCGGTAAGCTCATAGTAGTGTCCTTTTTCCTGATGGGAATTGGTGTCATTGCTTTCCTCCTTACCCCCCTGCTATATGGACTCTGGGGAATAGACTCAGACCTGCCGGGAGTACTCATTGTAGATATTGGACTGGTGCTTTTCATTGTAGGGTGGATCCGCAATAAAAAACCAGGTAGGGTCAAGTTAGTAGCCCTAATCGTACTAGCTTCAATTCTGAGTCTACCAATCTTGTCTTTGATTGTAAGCCTGATTTACTATCTTATAACCCGCAAACCCTTAGGATAAATCCCCCGTTCATCCTGAGCCTGACTAAGGATTTCCTTTATGCTCCGCCTACATTGGTTGTATAATTAGCTGATGTCTGTCATCGCGAGGAGTCCTTCCACGTAAGGACGACGTGGCGATTCTAGCCCCGTACAATTGTCATCCTGAGCGCAGCGAAGGATCTATAAAGAGAAAATCGCAGATTCTTCGGTCGCTTTGCTCCTTCAGAATGACAAAAAGAGAAAACCCTCAGAATGACAAGATGAGAAAATGCTGCCATAGAATGACAAAAAGAGATGGGCTCGCAATGACATAGGACAAAGATGGGTAACTTCAAAATTATCTTCCGACTTTCAGCTCACCGGCGACCAGCCGCAGGCGGTAGACAAGCTGGTCGAAGGCCTGAATAACGGCTACAAGCAGCAGACATTGCTCGGCGTCACCGGCAGCGGCAAGACCTTCACCATGGCCAACGTGGCGGAAAGGGTCCAGAAGCCCACGCTGGTCATCTGCCACAATAAGACGCTGGCCGCCCAGCTTGCCACCGAGTTCAAGGAATACTTCCCCGACAACGCCGTGGAATATTTCGTCAGCTACTACGACTATTACCAGCCGGAAGCCTATATCCCCAGCACCGACACCTACATCGAGAAGGACATAGACATAAACGAGGAAATCGATAAGATGCGCCATGCCGCCACCCGGTCCTTGTTCGACCGCCGGGACGTGCTCATCGTGGCTTCGGTATCCTGCATTTACAGCCTGGGTGAGCCTGAGGAATACCGCAGCTTCGTGGCTACTATTAAGAAGGGCGAAAAATTAAACCGGGGCAAATTGCGTCCGCCGCCTGGTGGACATGCAGTATGAAAGAAACGACTTCGATTTCACCCGCGGCCGGTTTCGCATCCGCGGCGACACGCTGGAAGTACAGCCGGCGTACGAAGAAATAGCCATCCGGATTGAGTTCTTCGGCGATGAGGTCGAGCGCATCGTTGACGTCGACCCGCTCACCGGTGAGCTGCTGACCGAGCGCGATACGGTGGACATTTACCCCGCCAAGCACTTCGTTACTTCACATGACAAGCTTTTGCTGGCTATCGAGGATATCAAGGTTGAGCTGGAGCAGAGGCTGAAAGAGCTTAAAGACCAGGGCAAGCTGGTCGAAGCCGCCAGGCTCGATGCCCGGACCAACTACGACCTCGAGATGCTCCGCGAGGTCGGCTACTGCCATGCCGTGGAGAACTATTCCCGCCATCTGCAGCGTCGGGCACCGGGCAGCGCGCCGTGGACGTTGCTCGACTATTTCCCCGATGACTTCCTGCTGTTTATCGATGAGTCTCACATGACCCTGCCTCAAATACGCGGCATGTATCACGGCGACATCTCCCGCAAGCGGACGCTGGTTGATTACGGCTTCCGCCTGCCGTCGGCGCTGGACAACCGTCCGCTTAACTTCGATGAGTTCAATCAGCGCCTCAACCAGGTTGTCTACGTCTCGGCTACCCCGAGCGAGTATGAATACAGCCACAGCCAGCAGGTGGCGGAGCAATTGGTCCGTCCCACCGGCCTGCTCGAGCCGACCATTGAGATCAAGCCCAGCAAAGGGCAAATCGACGACCTGATCTACCAGATTAAGACCAGGGTGGACAAAGGCGAGCGCTGCCTGGTGACCACGCTGACCAAGCGCATGGCTGAGCAGTTGGACGATTACCTGAAGGAGATGGAGATAAGGACGCACTATCTTCATTCCGAGATTGACACGCTGGAGCGGGTGGAGATTCTGCGCGACCTCCGCCTCGGCGTCTACGATGTGGTGGTCGGCATAAACCTGCTCCGCGAAGGCCTGGACTTGCCCGAGGTCAGCCTGGTAGCCATCCTCGATGCCGACAAGGAAGGCTACTTAAGGTCGAAGCAGGCGCTCATCCAGACGATGGGCAGGGCAGCCCGCCATATTGACGGCCACGTCATCATGTATGCCGATACCGTGACCGGAGCCATGCATGAAGCCATCGAGGAGACTCAGCGCCGTCGCCGGATTCAGGAAGCTTACAACAAAGAGCACGGCATCACGCCGCAGGGCATAAAGAAGGCGATTAAGGACATCACCGAGCGGGTCAAGGTGGTAGCCGAAGCCAGAGCCGCCTACTCGCCCACGCCCATATCCAAGGAAGAGGTCATGCGGCTCATCAAAGACCTGGAAGCGCAGATGCGAAAAGCCGCCAAAAACCTGGAGTTCGAGAAAGCCGCCCTGCTCCGCGACCGCATCATCGAGCTGCGCAAAGACGAAGAGATTCTGTCACCGCTGACCAGGTTTACTTCATCTCGAGAATAAATAATGCCCTCTCCCTTGAGGAAGGGCCGGGGAATGGTGAAACCAATACTAAAAACCAATAATCGGGAGAAACCTAATGGAAAAAGACAACGAAAATATACTAACCAAGGCATTCGAAAATGCCAAACGGCACGAGATGGAAAGCGGCGGCTGCTCGCAGTGCGCCCTTGCCGGAATTTTCGAGGCACTTGACATTGAAAACGCTGATGTTTTCAGAGCCGCCGCCGGTCTCGCCGATGGAGTTAGGCTTAACAGGAGACGGACATTGAGGGGCCCTTTCCGGTGGTGTCATGGCCATAAGCTATCTCTATGGCAGGAAAAAGAAGAGGACTTCGGCGATATGATGAAACTGCTGGATGCATACTCTCGAAGAAACTGCATGACCAGTTTCTTGAAAAATATGGCACCTGCCGATGTGCTGACATTCAGACCAAGTTAGTTGGCAGATTCTACAATCTCTACGACCCGTCTGAGTTTAAAGCAGCTGCAAAAGCCGGTGTACTGGACAAATGTTCAACGCTTGTAGGAGAAGTCGCCCAGAATGACTACCAGAATCATCCTGGAAGAAAAGGGGATCACTGGGGGGAAAGCAAGCCGCGGCTGATTAAAGGACCTTGAAGCGCAAATGCGAAAAGCCGCCAAAAATCTCGAGTTCGAGAAAGCCGCCCTCCTCCGCGATCGCATCATCGATCTGCGCAAAGACGAAGAGCTCCTGTCCCCGCTGACCAGG
>CAVSBU010000005.1:0-38778 GCA_963726215.1 uncultured Chloroflexia bacterium | reverse complement strand
TAGGAGATGTCTATTGAACATTATCAAAAACACTCATATTTAATAGCTATGTAGCACGGTGTACAATCAAACCAAAAAGGAGGATGACATGAGTTCAATCAAGCAAGACTTATCCATATTTAACAAATTTAATTTTGAGAGGCCGCCCGTAGGCGTTAAGTTCTTAGCCACTAAGCCAAAAGGGATCAAGAGGCTGGACAAGACTTTAGCTTTATGTGAGATGCTTAGAGAAGCACAAGAAAAAGGCCCTTTTTATGTTACAAGAGAGGATTTCGAGTGCGTGGGACCGCTACTATTGGGTATGGTAGAGCCTGACCCGATCTTTGAGAGCGGGATGGTGGGACCCATGCTAGGAATCTTTAAGGAGGCACGCGCCAACAAAAGAATCTATCAGTATATTCCAAGAATGATGAAGGGGACCGTTAACTATGTCGCTTTTTCTCCCTTAAATAAGCTGTCGTTCGAGCCAGACGTATTAGTTATTACTGCTAACCCGAGTCAAGCAGAAATTATACTGAGAGCAAGCAGCTATACTACCGGGAAAATGTGGTCCGGTAGGGGAACGCCAGTGATGGGATGCGCTTGGATATTTGTTTATCCGTACTTGAGCGGAGAGTTGAATTTTACCGTCACCGGTCTATACTCGGGCATGAAAACAAGGAGGGCATTACCAGAAGGTCTGATAGTTATATCACTTCCCTGGGACTTGCTCCCGGGTATGGTAGAAAATCTGCAGGATATGGAATGGGTTCTTCCAGAGTTCAAGGAGACCAGAGACGAACATAATGAAACATTCAAGAAAATAGCTGAGACATTGAAGCAGGAATTTGCAAAAAATGAGTAAGGACATAAAGCACGGGGCGAAAACAAGCGTGAACTAGCCTAATATCAACTCAGAAAGTTCACCGAATATATACATGAGCCATCGCAGACACGCTAATGACCCGGAAAGAAGAAAATGGCAGAACCCGGAGGTCATTTTAGCTAACATTGGCTTAAAGGCTGGCCTCATATTTATGGACATCGGCTGTGGAGGCGGCTTTTTTGCTCTGCCTGCGGCAAGAGTAGTTGGTGAAAGTGGAAAAGTCTACGGGATAGACACAAATGCCGAGTCTATCAACGAACTGAGAGAGCTAGCCAGCAGAGAAGGTTTGAATAACCTGGAGCTGACAGTAGGCAAAGCCGAAGACGTGGTGCTATGTGAGTCATGCGCTGACATTGTCTTCTTTGGAATAGTTCTTCACGACTTTGAGAACCCGGCTAAGGTTTTGCAGAATGCTAAGAAAATGCTCAATCCTGCCGGACGCCTTATTAATTTGGACTGGAAGAAAATAAGCACGCAACTGGGCCCACCATTGCAAAGAAGATTCAGTAAAGAAAAATCAGCCCAACTTATAGAAGCAGCTAGTTTCGAGGTGTTAAGCATCAAGGACATCGGCCCCTACCATTATATGATAATTGCCAAACCTTCCTAAGCTAAAATGTCCAGTCTTAAAGTTCACTCCTTTGTCAACAAGGGCTATAATAGTCATTGTGGCACTGCTATCTGGGGGTAACTATGTACAAGGGACTTAAAACCGACATTGCTCCGTACTTTTCGCTAACCGATACTCAAGGCAAAAAGATACGCCTTTCAGATTACAAGGGAAAGAAACACATTGTCCTCGTCTTTAATCGAGGCCTCGGTTGACCACACTGCCGCCATCACATGGCGCAGTTGCGTCAGGACTACCAGAAATTTGTTAAGAGGAACACTGAAGTTATCGCTGTCGCTCCAGATGATGCTCAGGCACTTAGGAACTTCTGGCACAAAGAACAGATCCCATTCGTCGGTCTACCAGACCAAGGTCACAAGGTAGCCGACCTGTACAATCAAGAAGTCAATGCCCTAAAGTTCGGACGCATGCCAGCGCTTTTCGTCATCGATAAACAAGGCATTATCCGCTTCAAGCACTATAGCAGTTCCATGAGCGACATCGTACCAGATGAGCAACTGCTCTCACTATTAAACACGATCAACAAGGAAAAGAATTAGGCTGGCAATAAACTCTGGGGCTTGCAAAATATGGCCCAACTTATAGAAGCGCCGGTTTCGAGGTGGTAAGCGTCAATGAAGTCGGTCCCTACCATATATGCTCAAGGTTCTTAAGAAAGAAACTGATAGGAGTTATTTTGGCGTCTTCCAAGTTTTCCACTTGCCTGTTTCCACATCTCCCTTAAAGTATTCAACCAAATTCACCCCATGGAGCTTAGTCCATTGCTCTTTTGGAACCTTCTTTAGCTGATGCTTAACACTGCGTATTACGTAGTCCTCCACAAAGCGGGCATAGTGTCCTTGTTCTTCTCTTACTCCCAAAATAAACTTGTCAAGCTTATACCAGCATCTGAGGGGCTGTGCACGCATTAGGTTTAATGCCAATCTTTTATCAGCTAATCCAGTGGCAACCAAGAGCCCCTAATAACTCAAGATTATCAATAATATGCTCTATTCTGTTACGTAGCTCAGGTGTTATCTGATCGAGATTATCAAGTTTGTATATATCCCTTGCCGTACTAACTGCTTCAGAGGAACGCAATACTTTGTATAAATCGATAATAAACGCTGCATACCTACCTCGCTCGGCCTCCTTCAATTGAAGAGCAGCATATATAAGTGACCCCATAATGACAAGTACGCCAATTGAGGTACTTATCGCCCCTACCATTTGCCAATCGATGCCCATTTGTTCAACTCCTAGTTTTTTCAGTTTTTACATGCAACCATGGATCTACTATGCAGAAACAAACCGTCAGGTTACTCATTCCAACGGCATACGCAGCACCATCTTAGCTAGGTCCCAGCAATGTTCATACAAATGAAGCCCTTTACTAAAGGCAATCAGGCAACCGTCATCTACCCCAATCTGCTCAGCCATATGCTCTTTTAATAGTTGCAAACCACCCAAGTTTGTAGGGAATCCACCCCACAGGTCCCAGCTCCTGAAATAAACAACGAAATTGAGACGGCCATCCTGAACACGAGTGTCCAATACCCTTAGACACGGAGGGTCCTTCAGGTAAATACTATTTCGGTTGCCAATCGTCATACACATCTGGTTGGTATCAACCCCAAGCTTATAGCGCTTGATTACCTCATCGATTTGTTCAGCCAGGTCCTCCCCGTAAGTGTATTCTTCGTTCTTCTGTTTGGTAGCAGTCATCAAATATGACATATACTCTTCAATAACTTCATCCGTAGTAGGCGCCGGCACCCCCATAGGCACATCGGGTCTCAATGGTCTCACCCCAGGATTACTAATTATAATGGCAACGAGAGGTATTTCTTTCCGATGAGTGCCTTCAAAACTACCTTGCTGTATGCGATATGTCCTTCCTTCCACCAGAGCCTTTTCAAGACACTGAAACCAGGCATCTCCAATAGTGCACGCCTCGACTACTGTCAAATCCATCTATATCTACACTCACCTATAGTCTGTTATCAGAAAATAATTATATCAATATCGGAGTATTTGCGTTCAGCAATTAGATCGAATCGCAGAGTTATTCACTTTGCTCAGTGCTAAAGGCAAAGATAATTCCCTGCGCGCTTTTATAGAGCAGAGTAGCACGAAGGTAGATAGCTGTCAATGTCTGGGTACGATGCAAACTGCTGTAGCAGGCCAGTTCAAGGACACTATCTCGTCCCCGAACTTTTTCTTGATAAGAAATTGTTGATCCCCTAGCTGCTAGTACTATTGCGAGACCGTATTCTTTTTGCGTCTATTACAAGCAGTCAATATCTATGTCAACTATATTTCGGTAACAGAACTCAAGTCTTCTTAGCTTTCAGAGCCATCAGAATCTTTTCGGGTGTAGCCGGCAGATCATAAATTCTTACCCCAATGGCATTGTCTATGGCATTTAAGATTGACGGGGCGGTTGGCATAAGGGTGAATTCACCTACGCCAGTGGCTCCAAACGGCCCGTTTTTGCGTGGTGTTTCGAGAAGGATTGTTTCCTTCTCAAAAGCATCCTTCATGGTAGGATACTTATACGTTACCCAATCAACCGTTTCTCCATGAACGTATTTCTCCCGGAGGGCTATACCGGCACCCATATCCATACCGCCCTCGATTTGACCGATGACAACTAAGGGGTTGATGAGGATTCCAGCATCAACTACGGCCGTCATTTTCACGACCCTGACCTCTCCGGTTTCAACATTAGCTTCGACCTCAGCCATCTGAACCCCGTGACACCGAGAGGCAAAGTACTCACCCTGACCTGTCTCCTGATTCATACCCGTATGCTGCAAGCTGTGGCTACCCACGTAACGGGTCGGCTTGCTGGCTTTAACCAGGTCTTGATAGTTCTTGGCACCAGCTTCCTTCATGGCAGTTTGAAGGGCTTCCATAGCTTTTACTAGAGCATGCCCAGATATAAAGGTCTGTCTGGATCCAGCAGACACGCCCGAATTAGGAGTCCTTTCCGAATCCCGCGTCACCAGCCGAATTTTCTCTCTAGGCATGGGCAGGAAATGAGCGGCAATCTGGGTTAGCATGGCATCACTCCCCTCCCCAGGGTCAGCAACGGAACCATAAATGGTCATGCCTCCGTCGGCATCAAGTTCCACCGCAACTTCAGATTTGTCAAGAGGATTGCCTATTCCAAAGCCTGATGCTGCCAAGCCCACCCCTCGGCGGAGGTTTTTGGATTTGAAGGCTCCGGCTTCCTTCAATGCCCGCTTATATTCAGGTTCGATTCTTTTCAGACAAGCGTCTAACGCCCATTCCTCCATCACATGACCACTCGATGTGGATTGCCCTGGCTGGAGCACGTTAATCTGCCTGAATTTGAGAAAGTCCATGTTCAGTTTGGCCGCCAAAAGGTCCATAGCCGATTCCAGGGCATAATTGATCTGTGGTGGTCCCGCGCCCCGGGCCGCTCCCCCCCAAGCATTGTTGGTGTATACCAGTTTGGTCTCGGCGAATACATTCGGTATATTGTAGCCACCACTGAGCATCGCCAGGACACGCCTGATGACAACCTCCCCTGCTGAAGTGTATGCCCCGTTTTCCACGGTGCAATACATCTCATATCCGGTGAGCTTCCCCTTCGAATCGGCGCCCAACCGCACTTTCATACTGAAGGGATGCCTTTTGGTAGTCATCTGCATGGACTCTTTTATGCTTGGAATATAACGTACTGGTTTCCCAAAATGGAGGGCAGCCGCTCCGACTATATGCTCAGACGTCAGGTCAAGCTTTATGCCAAACTGACCGCCGACAAAGGCTTCCTGATAACGGACATTTTTCCAACCCAAAGCTTCTTTAAGCAAACGGGCATGGTCATGAATCCTGATGGAACGCCCTATCACAACCAGTTGAGCGCTCTCACCCTCTCCATCTAGATAGGCAACACTAGCCTCCGCTTCCAGCGGTGCCTGGTGAACAAACTGCGTATTAAACTCTGCAGAGATCACAGTCGCCGATGAATCCAGAGCTGTCTTAGCATCGCCCTTTACCTGTCGTCTGGTAAAAAGAATGTTAGATATGCCCGGGTGCACCTGAGGAGCATTTTCCGCCAGTGCCTCTGCCGTTGTACCGATTCGAGGCAAGACCTCATATTCCACCTTGACTGCTTCAGCCGCGGCCAGAGCTTCTTTCTGGGTTCTGGCAGCCACAATAGCCACATGCGAACCAAGAACAGGAGCTATATCAGTACAAAGAAGCGGTTGATCCTTGTCTACTAGATTAGTACCTTTGATGTCCTTGGCCGTCATAACTCCGACCACGCCAGGCATCTTTCCCGCTTCGGAATAGTCAATTCCCTTTATCCTGGCATTATGGTGAGGACTACGCACGACAGCTAATTCGAAGAGCCCCAGGAATGACGATGTCGGCTGAAAACTTCGCCAGACCACAGGCTTTGATCATAGACCAGGGACGAGGATGAGAAACGCCAATCTGCTTTCCATTCGGGTCAGGCCTTACCTCAGAAGGCTTTATTTCTCCACGGAGAAAACGCCCGGCTAGATCAACGGCGTCGACAATTCTCTCATATCCGGTACAGCGACACAGGTGGCCCCTTAAGGCTTTTTTGATTTCATCGCGGGTAGGATTTGGATTTCTGTCCAACAGAACCTTAGTGGCCATAATAAATCCGGGGGTACAGTATCCACATTGAATGGCCCCGGATAAGACAAAGGCTTCTTGTATCAGATGAGGATTCTCCGGCGTACCCAGCCCTTCCACGGTAATAACCTCCGCGCCGTCGAGGTTTGCCACCTTTGACAGGCAGGACAACACCGTTTTGCCGTTTACAATAACAGTGCAGGCCCCGCATTGACCCTTACGGTCACATCCCTGCTTGGCACCGGTCAGTTTTAGGTCTTCCCGAAGCAGGTCCAGTAGCACCATGTCATCCTCGACAATGAACTGATGCTGTATTCCATTAACTTTTAATGTAAGGTTCTTCAAGTTTACCTCCTATTTAATTTTCAGATATATGTACTTGTTCCAAGTCATTACAACGCTGTGTTGCCTACAAATCTACAATTCCAAGACAAAGGTGCTTTAACAGCAAAAGGTCAATTAAAAATGCCTATCGAAATCACTTTTTGTGGTGTGCCTTTATTAGATGTATTACAAGAAAGGGTTAAGCCGGGGTAGTCATATAAATAACAAGCACTTCCAGAGGAAGTACTTTAGGCACTTTCGTATTCATCCTACTTTCCAAACATGGGAGGCATTGCGGTTTCCCACAATACCCTCTCGGCTACCCGTCATACCTTATGAAGGTTTAGGCAAAGTAGCTCGGAGAATATTTAGATCTTAAACGGAATAGTATAGCACAACAAGGCTGGATGAGTCAATCATGTGTAAGCGTCCATAGCATATTGGACTTTTGAGGAGGGATGAGGAAGTTATCTATATAGTACCTGAGTGGTGACAGGTTGCCAATACCCCGGTGAGGTTTTTCGGTATTATACCAGATCAAGTATTCCATCATCTTGGCATTGAAGTCATTCAGCTCATCCAGATAATCGATATGCCAGTACACGAATTGTTCTTGAATAGTCCTATTGAAACGCTCGAGGTAGCTGTTTGATCGAGGATGCCTGGGATAATTAAAAAAATGCACCAGGTCATACTCCTGGCAGGCCTGATCGAAATGTTTTTCGAACTCGCCACCGTTGTCTGTCTGAATTCTGGCAGTATTAAAAGGGGCAACGGTAACAAACTTTCTGAGGAAATCGCGGCCATTGGCTGAGGAGTTGGAAGGATAGGTGCAGGCAAATGCGAATCTGGTGCTGACATCGATTGCAGTGAAGATGTAACGTTTGATACCACAGGCAAAGATAGAGACGGTATCCATCTGGACGATATCGCCTGGCTGTGTGGGGCAGAACCCTTTTCGTCGTTGTTTTTGTCTTGGTTTCCTGTGCTCTCTCACTAATAGCTTGCCAGTTCTGGCATTGATGGTGATCTTGGTTGACTTTGGTAATCTGCCCTTTTCCTTGAGGCCATGGATTATCCTGCCTACCGTTGATTCAGACACAGGTCTTATACCGGCAGAGGTGCACGCTGAGGCTAGAACTGGAGCAATGGTGGTCTTATCTGCGCCGGGGTGATCAGTCCTGTACGTGAGGATAAAGGCTTCGATAAATGGAGGGATAATCCTCCTTCGTCTGTGGATTGGAGCCTTACTACCTGGAGCTAATGCAGCTATCCTGCCGTTGGCTTTTCTAAGTTTCTGTTTCCAGAGATAGATGGTGGATCGACTTTTGTCGAAAGCCTTCCTGGTTGCCTCAGCTCCGAATTCATCAAAGAACTGAATGATACGAAGTCTCTGCTCAATGCTCTCCTGCGTGGAATGATTGACGCTATTGGAATTTCGTTTCATGAAACGACTATAGCCGTTTCTGTAATAACTTTCTACATATATCTGCTTCATACGGACTCATTTCTATCAACCCTCAGAGTCCAATATGTTTCTGAACTTTTGCATCATGTATACGCGACTAAAATGTCGATTCATGGCTGTAAATCGTTAGCAAAATAGAAAATACAGGTGGGTAAACTTAGTTAGCCCTTCAAAGTCGCAGTAAACTCTTATAGCTACGCGCAAGTTAAACAACCATCTTTTCGTTTAGACGGCTTGACATCCCCATTTGAATAATGTACAATTATTTGCAAATGATTTGCATTAGCATTTATGCCTATAAAAGAAAAATGCCTGGATAGAAACAAGTTTGGTGTGAAAAGATGGTTAATGTAATCAAACAAAAGGGTAGCGCTCGTAAGATACTGGACCGTTCGAGCCAGAGGGTGACGGCTCAGCGTGCCCTGCTGCTTGAGCTGCTCCGCCAGAGCAGCGAACATGTTGATGCCGATGAGCTATATCGCCGGGCACGAAAGAAGAACCCTCGGATTAGCCTGTCCACAGTCTACCGAAACTTGCAGCTTTTTAAGAAGCTGGGGCTGATAGAAGAGCATCACTTCGATGAGGAGCACCATCATTACGAGGTGAAGTCAGGGGCAGAACATCAGCATCTTTTGTGTACAAGTTGCGGCAAAGTCGTGGAATTTGCCTGCCCTGTGAGCCGGAAACTCAGAGAAGGACATCGGCAAACAATATGATTTCGACATCACCGGAGTTGAAGTCCGCATGACAGGCTTGTGCTCAAGCTGCCGCAACAAGGAAAGTAAAACAATACCAGATAGGAGTTAACATACGTTCATGTCTCAGAAGATACAACTGACTTTAAGTCAGATGGAAGCCGGGCAGACCGGCACGGTAATTCAAATTCTAGGCGGTCGGGGCTTGATTCGGCGCCTCGAAGCCATAGGCATCAGGCCGGGGAAAAAGGTGACTAAAATAAACTCCGCGCTCTTCCGCGGGCCAGTCACTCTCAGGGTGGATCAGACACAGGTGGCTATCGGTTTCGGCATGGCCAATAAGATACTGGTCGAAATCGATACATCCACGTAAAGCTCTCCGCAGACAGCGATGAAGATTCTACTCATGGGCAACCCTAATGTGGGTAAGAGCGTTCTCTTTTCCCGACTTACCGGCACGCGTACCATAGCTTCAAATTACCCTGGCACCACCGTGGGGTTCACCAAAGGCTATCTGAAACTGGGCGAGGAGCAGGTTGAGATTATCGATGTCCCCGGCACCTATACTCTTGAACCCACCAGCAAAGCAGAAGAGGTAGCTGCCGAAATGCTGAAGGAAGGGGATTTAGTCATCGATGTCGTTGACGCCACCAATTTGGAGAGAAATCTAAATCTCACCCTACAACTACTGGAAAGGCCGGTGCCGGTAATAGTCGCGCTTAATATGTGGGACGATACTCACCACCGGGGAATAAATATAGATGTTGCCAAGCTAGAAGAGCTACTGGGTGTACCAGTCGTCCCCACGGTAGGAGTAACCGGGCAGGGAATACGTGACTTGGTCAGACGTCTTCCAGAGGCAGCGACCCCCCAAGCCACCTATGCCAGCAGCGATGAAAGGTGGGCGAAAATCGGCGATATCGTAAGCCAGGTGCAATCGCTGAGCCACCGCCACCACACCTGGCGCGATGTTTTGGAAGATGTCAGCAATCATCCGGCAGGTGGGGCTGTTTTCGCCCTGCTGGTTCTGGCTGCCACCTTCTTTGTCATCCGCTTTATCGGCGAGGGCATCATCAACTATGTGACCGACCCCCTCTTCAACTGGCTGTGGACACCGTTGCTGATGAAGCTGAGCCTAGCTTTAGGGTCAGGAGGTTTCTGGCACGACATCCTGGTAGGCAGACTTATCAATGGGGAGATTGACTATCTTCAGTCCATGGGTTTGCTCAGCACAGGACTTTATATCGAGTTCGGAGTGGTTATACCGTACATCGTCGCTTTCTATTTCGTGCTGGGAATATTGGAGGATGTCGGCTACCTGCCTCGCCTGGCGGTATTGATGGACACATTACTGCACAGGTTGGGATTACACGGATATGCCATAATCCCTACCATCCTCGGCTTCGGATGTAACGTACCAGCCATTATGGCAACCCGAATCCTGGAAAGCCGGAGGGAACGGTTCATTGCCGCTACTCTGATTTCTATCGGTATACCCTGCGCAGCGCTGCAAGCTATGATAATAGGACTGGTAGGACAGCAAGGCATGCAGTACGTGGCTATTGTATATGGCAGCTTATTCGTATCCTGGATTATCATGGGGCTTATACTTAATCATACCGTGAAGGGATTCAGCCCGGAACTTATTATGGAGATTCCGCCCTATCGCTTTCCACCATGGCGAGTTATCGGTGAGAAACTCTGGCTAAGGGTCTCCAGCTTTATCAAAGAAGCCCTGCCCATAGTGCTCGGAGCCGTACTCGTGGTAAACATCCTTTACATGCTTAAGGTTTTCGATTTCATAGCTAACATAGCTGCTCCGGTCTTGACTGGGCTACTGGGGCTGCCCAAGGAGACGGTTGTTGCCCTAGCCGTTGGTTTTCTGCGTAAAGATGTAGCCGTGGGTATGCTCGCCCCTTTGGGTTTAACCGCCAAGCAACTGGTAATAAGTACTACCGTTCTGGCCATGTCCTTCCCCTGTGTGGCTACCTTCGTGATACTGGCTCGAGAGCTAGGCGCCAGAGACATGCTCAAAGCTACCGGTATAATGATAGCGGCAGCGCTTATCGTGGGCGGCCTGCTAAACCTTATTCTATAAAACACGCAATTACGTATCTGTAATCTGTCACACGTTTTGCATCAACTAATGTAGCCACGAGGCTAAAGCCTCGCCCCTACTACATTCTTACCAGTCAGCAGACAGTGATGGCTTGACACAGGGCTTATAATTTATAATATTAACCATACGGCCGGAAAAGGAGGAGGCCATGATTGCGGACTGGTTCAAGACTCAGCAGATATTTCGACAGCTACCAAGCAAAAGCGAACTCATGCCTCTCTCTACGAATTCCCAATCAAAGGCGGAATAATCAAACGAGGGTTGAGAAGACCAACTTCCAAGATATCTTTTAAGATAGCCGAACCATTAGTCGAAGGTGCACTTAGAATTTTTATCCGCTTAGAGATAAAAGACAAGGAAAACCTGCCGGCAAAAGGACCTATTATCGCCGTCTTCAATCACCTCAATCTGATAGACCCACCCCTGCACATAATCAGCATTCTGCCTCGCGATAGCATCATTATGGCCAAGGAGGAGCTGTTTTTCTACTGGCCCATCCCCATTTTTCGCATCTTAATGGATGTTGCCGAAGCCTATCCTGTGCGCCGCCGTGGAACTCCTGAAGAAAGGCTGATGGCAATGAAATACGCAGAAGAAGTGCTGGCAAAAGGTCTCCTGTTCGGCATATATCCAGAAGGCACGCGGAGCAAGGCCGGCTGCCTGAAAGAAGCTTACCACGGTTGTGCCCTCATAGCCTTAAAAACCGGTGCTCCCCTTATCCCTGTTTCCATCCGCGGAACGGAGAAGCTGAAGGGAATCGGCTGGCTTACTCGCCCCAAGGTAACCATCACTTTCGGCAAGCCTTTCGCACTTCCGCCTGTCCGAGGTAAGCCAAATGGGAAGCAGCTAAAAGAGCTCACTGAATACATAATGGGGAAAGTCGCTGCTATCCTGCCTCCGGAATACCGGGGTATATATAAACCCTGTTGAGCTGCCTGCTGGAACCGAAGTATATGGCCAAGGTAGAAGTTAAAAAAGCTCGCGAGTTCGGCTTGTGCTTCGGTGTCAGGCGAGCCATTAAAATAATCGATAAGGCGGTCAAAGAACAACAAGAAATAGCAACTCTGGGGCCGATAGTGCATAACCGGCTGGTAGTCGCCAAGCTGGCTGATAGCGGAGTCAAGGTCGTAAATGAGCTAGACCAGGTTCAAGACAGAGTCATCGCTATTACTTCGCACGGTGTCCCACCGCAATTGCTGTCACAAATTCAAGCCAGAAAGCTTCGGGTAATCGATACCACCTGCCCCATAGTCCGCAGCGCCCAGAAAGCAGCCAGGAAACTGGCTCAGGCTGGCTTGCGCGTCATTATCTTCGGCGAAGCCACCCATCCTGAAGTTAAAGGCCTGCTCGGCTGGGCAGGCAATAATGCTGTTGCCACCCTGAATGGAAAGGAGATAGCCAGCCTGGAACTGCCTCGTCGGCTGGGCATAATTTCGCAGACCACACAGAGCCACACCAAGTTCGTTGAGTTCATCAATGAGGTCATCAGGGCCGTTTTCCCTGATGTCCAGGAATTGCGCATTATAAATACCCTTTGTCAGGAAACGCGAAAACGGCAGGAAGCTGCTATCGAATTAGCTGGAAAAAGCGACCTGATGATAGTGGTTGGCGGACACAACAGTGCCAACACACAGCGTCTTGCCGAGGTATGCTCGCCTATAGTCGAAACTCATCTGATAGAGACCGCCGCTGAAATAGAAAAGGACTGGCTTTCAGGAAAGCAGCATATTGGCGTAACCGCCGGTGCTTCCACACCGGATGAAGCTATTGAGGAAGTAGTGCGTAAGTTAGAATCCCTCGCCAGCGGCGATTAGAATCTTAACCCAGCTTGTCATCCAGTTTTCGGCCGCCGAGGAGGTGGAAGTGGAGATGAGGCACAAGCTGGCCGCCATCAGCACCACAGCTTACCGACAATCGATAACCTTTTTCCGAAATGCCCTCTTTCTCAGCCAGCTCCTTAGCCAGCAATATGAGCCGACCCATTAACGCTTGCTGCTTGCCGGTGAGCTCCGTCATTGAGGCGATATGAGATTTAGGTATGATGAGAATATGCGTAGGTGCCTGGGGATGGATATCCCGAAAAGCTATAAACTCTTTATCCTGGTAAACAATATCAGCGGGTATTTCCCCGGCAACAATCCGGCAAAAAACACATTCCATGAGTTTAAGACGGCTGCTAGGATACGCGGATTGACAGGCAGGTAACCGTTCTCTTTATACCCGGTATAGGGTGGATCTTCTCAGTGACCAGGGCGCCAACGGCATTAAAGTCATCATGTTCAACAACAGCGATAACATCGTAAGGGCCGGTTACCAGGTCAACTGATTTTATCTCCTTGACCTTTTGAGCCTGGAGAGCTGCCACCACATCCTTGGTCCTGCCTACTTCCGTCTCGATTAGCACAAAAGCCTTGGCTGGCACATTCTCACCCCCTCTAACTAGAATTTTAGCCTATTATGTTAGATTGACGCAACTCCTCAATTTGCGACTTATTATAGCTTAATTCACGCAATATCTCTTCAGTATGTTCGCCGAAGATAGGCGCCAGGCTCCTCACCTTGCCCGGAGTCTCGGATAGCTTAATGGCAATGCCCGGGTGCTTCACCTTCCCCAAAGTCGGATGGTCTATCTCTAAAACCATCTGGCGGTGAAGCACCTGTGGGTCATTGAACACTTCATCAAAGGTATAGACTTTACCCACCGGCACATCTTTATCAACAAGAAAGTCAAACCACTCATCCCTGGTCCTGGTCAAAAAGACCTGCTTGAGATAGGAAGAGATTTCCTCCCATTTCTCGCCTTCGGGTTTGTGGAGAAAATGCTCCGGCGAAATGCAGTAAGAAATATACTCTTCCTTGCCCAAAGCACGACATAGATTCTCCCAAAACCAGGGTTCAACACAGCCGATGCTGACATATTTGCCATCCTTAGCTTCATAAACGCCATAATAGGGATAAGCACCATGAAGCCAGGTTTCACCTCTATCGAACATAATGCCTCTAAAAAAGTAATTGCTGATAAACCAGGTCAGAAGGGTTATTACCCCATCCGCATAGGCTATATCCACGTATTGCCCTCTACCTGTTTTGCCTCTAGCCACCAGAGCCGCCAGTATGCCTATAACGCCATGCAAAGAGGCACCGGCGAAGTCAGCCAGTAAGTTTAGGGGGACAACCGGCGGACGGTCTGGATAACCAATGAGATTGAGAGCACCGGTTATTGATATATAGTTTACATCGTGTCCGGAGCGATTACTATACGGACCATCCTGCCCATAGCCGCTGAGGGAGCAATAGATAATCCTGTGATTAATCGACTTTAACTTTTCATAGTCCACTCCCAAACGCTTGACCACGCCCGGCCTGAAACCTTCGACAACAACATCGGCTGTCTGCGCCAACTGGTAGAATATGTCACGGCCTTTGTCAGACTTGAGATTCAGTCCGATACTCCTCTTATTGCGGCTTAATGCATCAAAGGCAGCTTCCCTTCTCCCCTCCTCCCCCATCGGCGATAGGCCTATCCCAGCACCACGCCCGCCAACGCCAGGCAGTGCCTCAATTTTAATCACATCAGCTCCCAGGTCACCCAAAATCATAGTACACAGACCACCGGGTGCCAGATGAGTGAGATCCAAAACCTTGATTCCCTCCAAAGCTAACATATTACCTCCGTCCCGAATTAACGAATGGCTGAATTTCACTAATATTACTTTTTGACACAATCACAGTCAAGAGATGGATGAAATTTTAGGGATATACACTAAACATGTAGCCCCGAGGCTTTAGCCTCGGAGCCGACCCTAAAGGGCGGGGCTACATTTTCGGACAACCTCTATCGCGGCTGCGATGGGTATTGACAAGGCTACCACCCGTATATATAATAGCCATTTGTGTAATAGGCAAACGGTTGCCTACCGCCTGAAATATCAACTCTAAGAGCTTATTGTGATAGGTGTTGAAACACAAGAGGTTGAGAGAAAAGAACACTTCATCCTCAAGATATTGAGTGACTCCCAGCAGCCGCTGGGTGCCAGAGTCATCGCTCGGCTTTTGAAAGACCATGGCATTTACCTGGGCGAAAGGGCGGTGAGATACCACCTCAAGCTGATGGATGAACGCGGGCTGACCAGGCTTGTCAGCCGGGATGGCCGGCTAATCACCGACTCGGGAATTGAAGAGCTGGGCAACGCTCTGGTTAGAGATAAGGTGGGTTTTGCCATAGCCAGAATCGAAATGCTCGCCTTTCGCACCGACTTCGATTGGGAGAAAGGCAACGGCTTGATTCCAGTTAACATCTCCTTTTTCTCAAAGGGAAGGTTTGAAAGAGCGCTCGAGGCAATGAAGCCTGTCTTCGCCGCCGGGATTTGTGTGAGCGATTTGGTGGCGGTTGCTCACGAGGGAGAACAGCTGGGCGAGTTAATCGTACCTGCAGGTAAGATAGGATTGGCAACTGTTTGCAGCATCGTGATAAATGGTACGCTGCTTAAAGCCGGCGTTCCCATGGACTCCCGATTCGGCGGCATACTACAGATTCGAAATCACGAACCGCTTCGCTTCGTGGAGCTCATTCATTATGCCGGTTCCTCGCTAGACCCCTCCGAGGTTTTCATCAGGGCCAGGATGACCTCGGTAAGGGACGTAGCCAGAACGGGCAACGGCAAAATACTGGCTAATTTCCGCGAAATACCGGCGATGTGTCGCCCCATAGCTGAAAATGTCGTGGCTAAACTGAAGGATGCAGGCTTAGGCGGACTAATGGTTATGGGTAACACCAGTGAGCCGGTATGTGAGATACCTGTGGAACTCAACAGGATTGGCATGATACTCATCGGAGGCTTAAATCCAATAGCCGCCGCTGAAGAAGCCGGCATAGAAGCGGAAAACTATGCCATGAGCACCGTATTGGAATATCAGAGATTAAAGAAATTTCAGGAGGTTATAAGTTGAAAGAGGTAAAAGTCATACCATGTCTGGATGTCAAAGACGGCAGGGTGGTCAAGGGGATAAAGTTCGTCAACCTTAGGGATGCCCGCGACCCGGTAGAAGCTGCCGAAGCCTACTGCCGGGAAGGCGCAGATGAGCTGGTTTTCCTCGATATCATGGCCAGCGCCGAGGACAGGGGAACGAGGCTGGAATGGGTCAAGAGAGTAGCCGATAAAGTCACCATTCCCTTCGCTGTAGGCGGCGGCATCAGGAACACCAAAGACATGAAAGATTTGTTTGACCTCGGCGTCAGCAAAGTCTCCATCAATACCGCTGCCGTCAGGAATCCCGACCTGATAAAGGAAGCCTCGAAGAAATTCGGCAAGGAAAGGCTTGTCGTTGCCATTGACGGCATCAAGAACCCGCCGAACAGCGGCCGCCCCAGATTGGAGGTAGTGGTTAAGAGCGGCATGGAGTCAACAGGACTGGACATCGTCGAGTGGGCAAAAAAGGTGGAGAAGCTGGGTGCCGGGGAGATTTTGCTTACCAGCAAGGATGCCGATGGCACCAAGGAAGGATACGATTTGGAGATGACCAAGGCCGTTGCTGAAGCAGTAAAGATACCGGTAACAGCTTCAGGCGGTGCCGGCAAATTAGAGCACCTTTACGAAGCCGTAGCCATTGCCAAAGCTTCAGCAGTTCTGGCCGCATCCATCTTTCACTTCGGAGAGATATCCATACCCGAAGCCAAGAAATACCTCAAGGAAAAGGGAATACCGGTAAAAACAAATTAAACATCAAAAATAAAAAATCAAAAATCAGAGGAGTAAGGAAAAATGAATTTACAACGACCAAACGCAGACGAAGCCACCAGGACTGCCAACCGCTCCAGAAGCGTATCCCCCAGCAGCGGTATCTGCTCCCGCTGCCTTGACGGCTGCACCGGGAACTGTGAGGTTTTCAAAGCCACCTTCCGCGGCCGGGAATTAATCTATCCCGGTCCCTTCGGCGAAATCACTGCCGGTGCTGACAAGGACTATCCCGTTGATTACTCACATCTTAACTATTCAAGGCTATGCCTTGGGCGCCAGAGGAATGCCTGAAGGTGTTGTCGGCGACCCGGATACCGCCCTTTTCCCGGCGGTAAACACAGAGACCGAGTACGGCTGGGACATCAAGGTGAAGATGAAAGTCCCTATCTTTACCGGCGCTCTGGGCTCTACCGAGATAGCGCGGAAGAACTGGGAACATTTTGCCGTTGGCGCCGCCATCAGCGGGGTTACCCTGGTCTGCGGCGAAAACGTGTGCGGCATTGACCCGCAACTGGAGCGTGATGCCAAAGGCAAAGTCACTTCAGCACCCGATATGGACCGCCGAATCGAGATATACAAGCGTTATCACCAGGGATATGGCGAAATCCTGGTGCAGATGAACGTTGAGGACACGAGATTGGGTGTTGCTGAATATATCATTAAAAAGCACGGCATAGAGACCATTGAACTGAAATGGGGGCAGGGCGCCAAATGCATCGGCGGGGAGATTAAGGTCAACACACTGGAGCGAGCTTTGGAGCTGCAGAAACGCGGATATATCATCACCCCCGACCCCTCAGACCCCGTCAATCAGGCTGCTTTTAAGGAAGGCGCTCTTAAGGAATTTGAAAGGCACAGCCGCCTCGGTTTTATCGATGAGAAAGGTTTCTACGCCGAAGTCAAGCGCCTGAGAGACCTGGGATTCAAACGCATCACTTTGAAAACAGGCGCCTACAGTTTGCGTGAGCTGGCGATGGCTATCAAGTGGGGCTCGAAAGCCAAAATCGACCTGCTCACCATAGACGGTGCCTCCGGTGGCACGGGCATGAGCCCGTGGCGGATGATGGAAGAGTGGGGCATACCCAGCCTGTATCTCCATGCGGCAGCTTATGAGTTCGCCAAGATGCTGGCAGATAAAGGTCAGCGACCGCCTGACATGGCCTTTGCCGGCGGCTTCAGCAGCGAAGACGGCGTATTCAAGGCAATCGCCCTGGGTGCGCCTTTCTCCAAGGCGGTATGCATGGGCCGGGCTTTGATGATTCCGGGAATGGTCGGCAAGAATATCGCCGAGTGGCTCAGGGATGGCAAGCTGCCCAACACCGTCAGCCAGTTCGGCTCGACTCCCGAGGAGATTTTTGTCTGTTACGAACAGGTAAAGAACATAGTAGGCGCCAATGAGATGAAGAACATCCCCCTGGGTGCTGTGGGAATCTACAGCTACGCTGACAAAATCAAGGTAGGCTTGCAGCAGTTGATGGCTGGCGCCAGATGCTTCAGTGTGCCCGCCATTACCCGCAGCGAGCTGATGTCCTTGACTGAAGAGTGCGCCAAGGTCACCGGCATACCCTATCTCATGGAGGCTTACAGAAAAGAGGCACTGAAGATTCTCGCCAGCTAAATGCCAATTCGGTCAAATGAACAGGCTCCGATTTTTGTCGGAGCCTGTTTGCAGGTCTTTTCAGAACCGCAGCTACGCGCAAACTTACAGACATAAAGATATTTAGCCAGCGGGTTGCCGGGTAAATATTGCTCGGCACTCCCTGCATATTCGGTGCTGTAGATACCGGCTACTCCATTCCAGCCGGCTTCACCGTAAAAGTTGCAGTTTGCGTATGTAGCCTTTCCGCTGGCGGCATGGTTAACACCATAGACAATAACAAACTCATCCGGGTCATCGCCCAGTGTAAAGGTATCGCAGCGCAGGTAAACCGTGTCACGGCTTTCCCCGGCCACATACAGCTCTCTCTGGACTGCATCGTAAGATTCAGGAAGCCAGACAGAAGTTTCAAGCTCATTCGCTGAAAGGTTGCTGTACTTTGCCAGTATAGCCTGGCGCAGCTCATCAAGTGCAGGCTGTAAATCTACCTCGGTTTTGCCTGTACCCCTGACACGCAACTCAGGCGCCGGAAACGGGTCAAGTTTTACCTGTGATTTAGGTGTTACCCGGAGGGCTACCGATACGGCATTTACATATTCCTGCCCTGCTTTTTCATCGGCAAAGAGCGCCATGCGGTGCCCAAAGACAATCGTGTCAAACTCAGGGCCTGTGCCCATCTTGACCATTGAACTCGGGATTACATACGTGTTTATGATATCTGCCGAATATCCTGCTGACACGGCAGCACTGCGTATGCGCTGGTCGGTACCTTTGTCAGCCGTGACGATGATGATGGTATCCTGGTTGAAAGGGTTCCCCTTTGCCCCATTAGGAGTACCGGAAGTTTTGATGGTGAGGTTATTCAGCGGGTCATTATAGCTGGTCCAGACCCATTTGCGCTGCTTTTCTTTTTCATAGTATTTATAGAAGATGAAGCCGCAGTAGCTGAAATAGGCGCATTCCGGAGGGGTCTTGGTGACAAGAACAATCGCCTCATCGGGATTTAACTGCCATCCCTGTATCAGCCCGGGAGTATTATATAACCAATTTTCTATTTTCTCTTGAGCATTAGATAGCTGCTTTATATCCTTTATCTCCACATTCTCTGGAATAGCACCAAACACCCCTTTATAAGGCGCACCGGCATTATTGCCGGCGGCATTGGCCAATCTTCCGGCTTCATATAGTTTAACTAAATCCACATGGATAAACGGCGCCAGTTTCAAAGTAAAGTCGCTGTTCTCTAATGAAGAGCGGAAGGCGTCAATATCACCGCTGGATACAGTGGTGGTATTCCCCGAGGGAGCACAGGATACCATTACTGATATGAGGACTAAGAAAATAATTGAAGCTAAAGTAGCCGGCAATAATCGTGGCATCAGTTTTATCCTCCTTTTATTTATTTGACCTTTTTTGTATCCGGTTTGAGACACAGGATAATCGTAGTCAGCGTCCTCTCCATCTGCTATTGGAAAGGTTTTCCTCGGAAAGGTACAGCTTGCCATCTTCAGTGCTCTCGATGACGCGGGCATTCCTCAATACCAGCAAAGCAGTTGTTTTATACTGCGTTCCCCGGAATATAGCCTGTATCATGCTCTTGGGTCTAAGCCCGAGTTCATCAATCGTCTTGGCATTTTGAGCATCGACTGCCTTACTTTGCCGGAAAGTACGTATTACAGAGGAGATGGCACGCCTCAACATTATTTGGGGTAACTACGAATATAATTATCAGTAATAAAGCGGTAAATAAGATTAAAGTTGTAGTTTCGCTCACGTCACTCTTTTTGTCCTTCTTCTGCTGGTTTACACGATATGCTCGTCAGATATACGGAACACGCTTTTGGAATAGGCTGGTCTTTCAGTTATCTCTTTATTGTTGTTTAGTAACCACGATATCCCTGCCTACCGAATCGGCGAAATCAATGGTCACATTGTCAACCGTGGGGTCATCGGCAGTTTCAATATTAAATGAAAACACCTGTCCCGGTAAGGCAGGACCGCGATACACGTATACTTCATATTTCACAATTGTACTGCCGCTCCAACAATTCATAGTACATATTATAGCCCTCAATGTTGCCCGGCTCTTGTTCTGTAACGTACCCTTGATATAGAGATACTTTTTACCCTCCACCGGGGTGCCCCCCATGCCGATATCGGTAGTGTCCGTTCTCCTTCCCCATTCAAGTGACAGCAGTGCCAGTGAGTACGGTGATTTTTCTTGCGCCGTAACGAAAATATTGTCAGCGGATGAAGCTTGGTTACCAGCTTTATCACTGGACGTTACCCGGAAGTGATAGGCGGTATTAGGCTCGAGGTCGCTTAAGGTGAGGCTGTGGTCGGTGGTCAGCTCAGCCGAGGAGGCAGTTAAACCGTAGTCGGTATCTTTGCCGTACTCAACATCGCTGCTGCCGGGCTCGTTTGTCGTCCAGGTGATGACAGCGCTGGTCTCAGTTTCAGAAGAAGTTGAAACGTTTTTTATTACCGGCGGCGTAGTATCAGCCGGTGGTCGGTGCCGGTGGCGGCACCGTGACATAAATGACCACCGACTCTGGTGACGGTACCGCCAGCATTAGTAGCCGTCAAGGTATAGGCAGTGGTTTTAGAGGGTGATAGCTCCTTTGAACCATTGGCAGCAACTTCGCCTACACCCTGGTCTATAGTCACACTGGTAGCATCTTTCACACCCCATTTTAAGGTTGATGACGCGCCGCTATTGATTTCTGACGGAGTAGCAGTGAAAAGGAGAATAGACGGCGGTTCCGGGCGAAAGGAGATGCCAGAGCAAGCTGATAATACCGCCAGGCTAAAAAGTAAAAAAATGTTGAGGATGTGCCTATGTTTCATCTCAACAACTTCTGAACTCCAATTTGTGTAATTATATACCCAATAAAAGTAAAAGAGAATTTTCGCACTTTTCCGTGCCTTATTGCACTGGGGTGTCTTGAGGGCTGAATTGCCAGTTGGATAGGTCTATTGCCGTTTGTCTGGCCTGCTGCACATTGTGTATCAGCTCATCATGAAGTTTAATGTATTCGTCAGATTTGGCCATAAACTTATCAAGATACTTCTGTTTTACCTTTTCCTCGGAAGCAGTGAAATAGGCGAGTAGTTGAGGGAACGTGTAATCTGCGGCAATGGTCTTATCTCTGGAAGCCAGATATTCAGCTCCCTGTAAGGCTGATTGGAGTTGGCTACATGACTGCTGCCACTGAGCTAATGTAATTTTTTCTGGCCCGGCGGCACTAGCTTGTGATTCATTATACGGACTATGTGAACAGACCTCTCTGGCAAGCTTCAGGCAGTTGTCACATTGCACAGAATAGGTTTCGGCTGTTTTGGGCGATGGCAATCGTTCGGGTAAAGGAACCACGCGGTCCACAAGCTCTTTAGCAACTGAAGCCTTTTCCACTATGGGTAAGTTTCCCACCGGGCATATTCCCTCTGGCGGGCATAATATACCGATGGCTGAAAATTCGTTCCAGTTGAAGTGCTCTAGCTCTGAAGCGATAGACTGCGCTTGTTCTATATTTTTCTGCATCTGGTCACACTGGTTGAAGAACTCTTGCTCCGGCTGACTTGCTGGCTGGCTGCAAGCCGCAAATGAAATAAGAAGCAGAGCTACGGTAATGATGATGTACAATTTAAATTTTTTCATCTTTATAATCCCCATTCTGATGCGCTGAGGCCTAAACCATTGTCGGTGCTGATTCGTTATATATTTAGAACTAAGGAGAGGTGTAGTAAAAGGCCATGAACAAAGAGCTTATCGCCATACTCGGTAGTTTTCTGTTTGTGTGTCTAGTCTTCTTTTTCTGTGCCTGGTATTTATTCTAGACGAAATCATCTCTTCACTTGACGTAAAACTATTTCTTTTATGGGGGATAAATATGGATAGCATTGTATGTGAAAGACCGTTAGTTTGGCAACCAAAGGAAGTAGTTGATTTGGGCAATGGCTGCAGAATGGGGATAACAAGTGATGATGGTTATTATCTGGTGTTATCACCAAGTTACACCGGTTCTTGGAAACCTTCCAATTGGATACCTCCTGTGGTAGCGAAACGATTGGGTGAATTGGCTGCTATTCAAATCGCAATCGGTAATCATTCCGTTAATAAATCACTTCAGTTGCCAGTTCTGCCTTTAGGGGCGCTTTAAGCCGCAATAGCGAACAATCTTCCTCACGTTACTTATTTATGGTTCCTGCCTGTAAGGCCAGTAAGCTGTTTACTGCGTTAATAGTTTTGTTAGCCGTGATGATGAATATTGCCAGGAATGGCAGCCCGGCCAGGTAATCAAGAAGGGGACCATACTGCTTGGACAATCTCTTCATGCAGGCTATCCTTCTATGTCTATATCGTAGCCACAGTATTCAGCAAAGGCAGCAGGTGAAGGTAAATGAGGTGGGGTAATATTAAGGCTGGCTCTGGGTCTCTTTTGACCACTCCTGCATTAGCTTCTTTATCTGCTCGGCGAGCTTGGGGCTGGAGCGAAGCCTGTTGATAAATACCGGACAGCCTTCAAGGATGGAGTTTTCAGCAGCGGCTGCCAGGCCGGATAATAGCTGTTGCATGCCATATTGGGTGGCGCCTGGGCCGGTGGCTCCAGGCATTGAAGACTCGAGCTGTTTTCTTAAGTCATCCTCTGTTAGCTTCACCGGTAAAACGCAGCTCTTGTACCAGCCGCAGGCCTTGCATTGAACTAACGCCTGGGCTTCATCCAGAATGTCAGTCACTTTAAAGCCTCAGTTCTTTCTAAAGCGTTCGCTGTAAGCTTTATTTCCATATCAATTCATTGGTATTATCATTAAAAGCCCAGCTGCGGTCATATTCAGAGTCTACCGGGCAGGCCTTCGTTATCGTCCACATCCCCTTACCCTGGTACTGCGCAGTATAAGTCGAGGCGACCTCCTCATACTGAGGAGCGGCAGCAACCTCAGCCGTGTGTCGCCGGTGGCGGGTAACAGCTTCTGGCATGTAGGACTGAAGCTCTTGGCTATGGCGGCTACCTCGTCGGCTGTATGACGGGGTGCGCTATTTATCAGCGTACAGCCTCCGAACGAGACTAGAAGAAAGATGGCAGCTAGCAAGCTAATATATTTCATCATAACCTCCCGACTTGGTTTAAGGCTCTCAAAGCCGCCCACCGATTATACAACTTGTGACGGGAAAATAAAACAACGACCAGGGATGACATAAACTGCGATGCTGAGCTGAATGAGAACTCGAATTCAAACGATAGGGCAAAGGCTCAGTTATACGGTTATTCTTGGTGAGCTAGACTGAGAGTAGCTACGTTGATTCTGCTGTAAGGTGGTGAATGTCTCATCGTCTGATACCGCTTCGTTGCCAGCTTTGTCCTTCGACTTGACCCTAAAATGGTAGGTAGTCCTCTGCTCGAAGGCTAGCTCAGATAACTTACAGAATGGTCAACAACTCCAAGTGACTGACCTGTAGTTGGGTCGTCCTGCTGGCTGGGCTGGTTCGACTGTGCCGTAAGTGTTGTCTTACCATATTCAACCTGGCTGCTGGATAGCTCATCAGTGTTCCAAGTAATGCTGGCGCTTATCTGCACCGACAGTTGGCTGAACAGGAGACGTGATCACTGGTTTTGTGGTATCATTGTTGTGGTACCGTAGTGGTGCCCGATATTCCGAGTATGTCCTTTACCATGCTACCCAACGGCGTTTGCAAATAGGCAAGGACACCAAGTCCGATAAGAAGGATAAATAGTAGTAGCACGAGAAGCGGTCTCGATGATGACGATTGGCTCTTTGGTGCCGGCGGTGCCCATGATTGTTGTTGTCCCCAACCCGGTTGTTGTGGCGGCATGCCCGGCTGCTGGCCCCAACCCGGTTGTTGTGGCGGCATACCTGGCTGCTGTCCCCATCCCGGCTGTTGTGGGGCGCACCGGTGTCCCCATCCCGGCTGCTGTGGCGTGCCCCCGCCCAGCGTAGTGCCGCAGTTGGGACAAAATCTGGTACCGGGGCTGACTGTAATCCGGCACTGAGGACAGGATAGACTTAATTGTGCTCCACAACCACCACAAAACCGCTGGCCAGGCACAACGGGTGCACCACAATTAGGACATCTCTGTTGCATATTTCAGTTCTCTAATCTTATCCTATTCCTGCTCCAAACCAGAGCCTCTTGCTGTTTCTATCCCAGCATTATATTATCATGATTATACATCTGATGCTAAAAAGAAAGCAATAGTCAAGTCGTCAATTTAACAAAGATTAGATTGTGGCAGCATTGGTTTCCAGTCTATCGTCTTATTCGTGCAAGTTATTTAACTGATTTAACAGTGTTACTGGCGGGTATTATATAGCTTTTTCTGGATACTTCCTGCCCTCCGGCATTATATAAAACGGCTGTATCGGGTATCTCGTTGTTCCAGATGTCACCCGGGTAATAGTAAAAGCAGTAGCCCCCGGATTCCCACTGAGGTTCGCCGGTATAGACTCGAATGCTCTTACGCGGCTCTATGGAGCAGTGGCGCGGTGGATAGCAATTCTCCACACATTCACTCCAGTTACCATAATAGCTACAGGAACACGGCGTAAAAGTTGGGAAAATAAATGTGGGCGCTCCCTTCGTTATGTTTTTCAGCGTCCAACCGGCTACGTTCTGTGGCGAATCGCTCAGGTTCTTTATTTCTACATACTCATCCCATTCAACTATCTCATGGCCAGCCGCCACAGCTGCTATAGTAGTCCATGCCTTTATAGTGGATATTGGTTATTTGAACGGGTTGACTGGGACTTTCGCTTGCGTAGTCTTCGACTGTTATAGTCCATTTGGCTAAATTGGCGGAAATAACTTTCAGATAGTAGTCACGGCCGCCTTCATCGATGTAGACCGTGTCGCCGGACACATCTTTTGAATAGGAAATCCTTTTGGTAAGCATGGCTAGATTGTCCTGGGGATAGACGAGAACGTCAAAAACGGCGTATTGAGGATATTGAGCATCTACCGTCCAGATGATACGCCATTTACTTCCAGAAATACTGAACGCGGGCGTAGTCTGTACCCTCTTTACCGATGAAGCTTTTGACGGTAGTCCATCCGGCTTCATTTCCAGGATGCTTCGGATGGCGGCACTGCAGCCGGCTGCTGGTTTTCCACGGTAGCCGGGGGCTGCGTTTTAGGTTTAGCAACCGGTGCAGCCGGCGTTGTTGAACCGCAGGCTACAATGGAACTGGCTACCAGGAGCGCCAGTCCGATGTAAAAAAGCAGGCGCACTGAGAAGGCTGAATTAATAGTAACCTCCTATAATGTATTTCTCTTACTTATCTTAACGGCGTAATAGATACCGGCATTTGTCGCCTCGTCATTCAACACCAGTTTAATGTGGTTTTTGCCAGCAATAGGGGATAATTGAGTGGCCAGGTCTCGCGCGCTGTCATCGGGATGTTTGACTCCCACCGGATATACATTCCATTCTTTATCAAATACGCATAGTGGACATTGGTACTCTGTCACACCTACCATAGCAGCCCAAAATTCTGGCTCAGATGGTCTAGCAAGCGCCGGCGTGTAAAGGGCTTGAATCGGCATCAGCAGCGCTGTCACGATTGTGCTAAATAAGAAAACGGAAAAAATCTTCTTGAGCATTGCCCTATTCCGATACTTTGCCATTTACTCTCCCGCTCTATTTATTTCGATCGGGACTGCGTAGCTTTTTCTGGAGACCTCGTTGCCCAGTGGCATCGTACAACACAGCTATATCGGGCTTGTCGTTACTCCATATGTCGCCGTAGCCATAGTAGAAAGTAAAGCCTCCAGTTTCAGGATGGTACTCGTCCGTATAAACTCGTATGATTCCACCTGGAGCCATTGTGTAGGGCGGGAAAGTGGGGAATTTGAAAGTGGGGCTTGGCTTGCTTATGTTTTTTAGTACCCAGCCGCTCATATCTTGATAGTACTCGCTGAGGTTTTTAATGACCACGTATTCATCAGGCTCGACCCTTTTGTAGCAAACAGCCTTTTGCCGGGTCCGGTGGATAACACGGTTCCTTTGTAGTGAATAGAAGTTATCTGAACGGGGTAAGAGGTTGCCGCGGTAGCATTGTCTTCTATTGCAATAGTCCAGTGCCGCAGGTTTTGAGCGGTGACCTTGATGAGGAAATCGCGCTTGTCTACCGAGGATAAGAAGTAATTAACGGTGCCGGTACTGCTGCCTGAGTTGGAAACAGTCTGCCAAATGGCATAAGGCTCATCTTTGGGGTAAATAACCAGCTTAAATACGGCTGTTTCAGGGTCTTCAGCATCTATTGTCCAGGTAAGGCGCCATTCTGTGCCATATATATGGAATATTGGTGTTGTTTCGCCGGCTGCACCGCTAAAGGTTTCAACTGGGTACCATTTCTCCTCATCTACAGCTTGATTCGCCGGAGGTGTTTCCGCTTCCTTTGGTGACTGGTTTTCACTGGTAGCCGGCGGCTGTGTTACCGGAGGTTTAGGGGGCGCCGGTGCTGGGTTTGGCTTCGGTTGAGCACAAGCCACGGCCAGATTAAGTGTTATTAAGAGTAACACTGTAAATGAAACTAAGTATCTAATAGCTTCGTTTTTCATATCAACTTACTATCAGTACCGGTATAACTATATTCATTTCCCGCTTCTCGTACGAATAGTATACGTTACACAACTGTGGAACATCAATAAAGAGTTATGTAAATAGCTAGGACTTTAGTCCTCAGGTCGCGGTAACCAAGCGGTGTAAACTCCTGTCTATTCTTCGGCGAGCTTGATTTGAGACGGGTCTTTGAGGACCATTTCCGGGACGCCTGACCCTTTAGGGTATTCCTCGATTAAGCCGGTGACCTGAACATGCTTGTTCAGGAAGTAAGTTTCGGGATTGGATGGGAACTCTTTTACAAACTTCTCTCTGTCGCGCCCCCAGATTATGCATTTGAAATAGTTTTCATAAGGCTTATGGAAATCGAGGAAGGTAAGCTGGCTTTTTGTGTCTGCCGCATAATAAGCGCCAACGACTATTCCTTCAACTACTTGATTCTGCCCGATATAGCTGCCAGCCTCTTCCCAGCTTATAACGCCGGTAGCCACTTTTATATATTCGGCTTTTGTCTCTACGTCACTACCTCCCGGTCCCATTATGGCCAGCGAAACGGTGTAATCTCCGGCTGCAGTGTAAGTATGGTTAGGTTCCGAATCACTACTGAACTGTCCATCGCCGAAGTCCCAGTGCCAGTGGGTAATATCACCTGAGGACGAATCAGTGAAGGTGACCTTTAAGGGTGCTGACCCCTGTTCCGGACTGGCAGTAAAATCCGCTGTAGGGGGTTGCGTAACGGCAGGCTGTGACTGTCGAGCGCAACCCGTCACCAGCGACAGTAATAGCAAAACTAACAAAAGGGACTTAGGCATCGGCTGTATTTTAGCCTTAATATGGCTGAACCTCAATAGTTTGTTAAGTAGATACGAATTTGCTATACTTTTTTCTTAACGTGGTCATAGCCGGCGATGCCGGCTGTTATTTCTTTATAATAGGTTCTGAGACTAATCCAAATAATGGTCAAAGCGGTGCCAATATGAAGTTGTGGAGAAAGCCTTTTGATATGGTCGATAAGGCCCCCAAGCCGGTCAGGGTGCATATTAATATAGACAGGTGCAAGGGCTGCGGCTATTGCGCTGAATTTTGTCCCCGCGGAGTATTGAAGATGACCGATGAGCTCAGTCCCAAGGGCTATAACGTGGTCAAGGTAGTCGAAGAGAGCAAATGCCTGGGCTGTGGCCTCTGCGAGGCGATGTGTCCCGAGTTTGGAATATATGTGACTACGGAAGAAAAAGAAGAAGAGCCGGTGACGCATGCCCAAAGATGACGTACTCTGCGGTGAATTTTTTATGAACGGCGATACGGCCTGCGCCGAAGGGGCTATAAGTGCCGGTTGCCGTTTCTTTGCCGGCTATCCGATTACTCCGGCAACTGAGGTTGCCGAGAGAATGAGCGAACGTCTTCCTCAAATAGGCGGTGTTTTTATCCAGATGGAAGACGAGATAGCCTCCATGAACGCCGTGCTCGGAGCTTCCTGGGCTGGCGTAAAGGCGATGACGGCTACCTCCGGCCCGGGGTTCAGTTTGATGATGGAGAATATAGGCCTGGGAGTGATGCTGGAAACACCCTGCGTGGTAGCCAATGTCCAGAGGGCAGGCCCGTCAACGGGATTGCCAACTCTGGTAGCTCAGGGAGATATGATGCAGGCCAGATGGGGCTCGCATGGACACTATGAAATCATCGCCCTCGTTCCCGATTCGCCGCAGGAGATGTTTGACCTCACCGTTTTGGCCTTTAATTTATCTGAGCAGTACCGGGTGCCGGTGCTGCTCATGGCTGACGAGGCTGTGGGCCATATGAGTGAGAAAGTGGTCATACCTGAGATAAATTCAAAGGAACTGGTAAATCGACCGCGCCCAAAAGTCGCTCCGGAAAAGTATTTGCCTTATGATTCCAGGAAGGGGTTGGTGCCTCCGATGGCTGTAGCCGGTGAGGGATATCGCTTCCATGTTACCGGGCTGACCCATGACGATAGAGGCTATCCGGTAATGACCGCAGAGGCTCAGGACAAATTGATAAGACGGCTGGTGGATAAAATTCGTCTGAATATAAAAGATATCACGAAATATGAAGAGGTAAAAATTGATGATGCTGAGGTGGTTGTAGTTAGCTATGGTATATCCGCCCGCATTGCCCGATATGCAGTGCAGAAGGCAAGAGAAGAAGGGATAAAGGCGGGACTGCTGCGGCTGATAACGGTATGGCCTTTCGCCGATGACCGCATTAGGAAGTTGGCATCAGCGGTGAAAGCCTTCCTGGTCCCGGAGATAAACTACGGACAGATGGTCAGGGAAGTAGAGCGATGCGTGGCCGGTAAAGCTAAGGTCAGGCTGATACCTCATATGGGTGGCGGCGTGCATCTTCCCGAGACAATTCTTGAGGCTATACGAGAGGAAGCCAGATGACGAAAATGTTGACGGTAGATAGCAAATCCTCTAGACTGCTATCTCAGAGTGGACCGGATACCGCATATCTGGTGCGCCGGCTGCGGCATCGGGCCAGCAACCGGGTGTTTCGTCAGAGCTATCGACCGTGCCGGTCTGAACCCGGACAAGGTTTCCGTGGTTTCAGGAATAGGTTGTTCCGGGCGGGTGGCTGGTTATATTAAGCTGGATTCTTTCCATACTACACACGGCCGGGCTCTACCCTTTGCTACCGGTCTAAAACTGGCTAATCCGGAATTGACGGTAGTGGTCTTTTCCGGTGACGGAGATATTGTGGCTATCGGCGGCAACCATCTTATCCATTCTGCACGCCGTAATATCGATATGACCGTCATCTGTATAAACAACTTCAACTACGGCATGACCGGCGGTCAAATGGGGCCGACGACGCCGCTTGATGCCCGCAGCACTACTTCTCCGTACGGCAACTACGAGTATCCCTTTAACTTGCCTTACCTGGTCGCCGCCAGCGGTGCTACCTATGTTGCCAGGTGGACGGTGCTGCATTTGCGGGAACTGGAGAGGTCAATCGCCGAAGCTTTGACCAAGCCCGGTTTCAGTTTTATAGAGGTGCTCAGCCCGTGCCCCACTGTATATGGCCGTCTAAATAAGCTGCCGCGCGGCCTGGATGAAATGCGCAGTTACCAGGAGAGAAGCGTCATCCGGGATGGCGCTGACCCCAGAGATGTCGAGCTGTCGCTGAGTGGCCCCATAGTGGTAGGTAAATTTGTCGATATAGAGCGCCCCACTCTATGGGATTGCTACCGGCAGATACTGGACAGAGCCAGCAAGCCCAAGAAACGATAGAGCGCCAGGCGGCATAATTTAAAAAACTGATTGGAGAAATTAACTTGAGCCGAACAGAGATAAGGTTAAGCGGCGCCGGCGGACAGGGGATTGTGCTCGCCGGTCAGATTCTGGGACAGGCAGCTTCCCTGTATGAAAAAGGAAAATCGGCTACCTTTACTCAAAGCTATGGCCCAGAGGCAAGGGGTGGCTCTTGTTCGGCTGAGGTCGTTATTTCGAATGAATCTGTAGGCTATCCCTATGTGATAAGTCCTCAGGTGCTGGTTATTATGTCGCAAGAGGCATATAACAAATACGCGCCAAGTCTCAGTCCGGAAACCCTGGTCATTATAGACCCTGACCTGGTCAAACCTGGCGCGTCTCATAACCCGAATATACTGTCCATACCGGCTACAAGTCTGGCCCGTGATATGGGGCGGGTCGTGGTAGCCAACATTATCATGCTCGGATTTGTGGCAGCAGTCAGTGATGTGGTTTCGGCTAAAGCGCTTAAGGAATCTATACTGGCAACTGTGCCCGAAGGTACGGGAGAATTTAATATTAAAGCTTTCACGGCCGGGTATGAGTACGGGCAGAAGCATGGAAAGAAACAGTTAGGTGATATTATCGATGGCAAGGAGTGTTGCAGTAATTGGTAATGGTGTTGGAGCAGCCCAGTGTGCTCTGGCTCTGGCTGGCATGGGCGCTGAGGTCAGCCTTATTGTCTCTGCCAAAGCATTGAGTTTAAAAGATAATGGAAGCAGCTGATTCCCAAATCGGTTCCGCTAACGAATACCTTCGCATCTGGCCGCTGCTACTCAGGGCAGCAAGTCATCCGAGAGTTAAGGTTTATGCTGGCTCTGGCGTAGAAGCTGTAACTAAGAAACGCGGGACAGTTTAATATAGAGATAAAGAAACTGCCCCGATATGTAGATGAGAACTTATGCACCAGTTGCGGTCAATGCCAGGAAGCCTGCCCCGTCAAAATACCGTTTTCTGACCGTGGTTCAACCTCTATACGCGGCGCCATTCATGAGCCGCTGGTAGGTGTTCGGTCGGTACCGGCAGCCTACACTATAGATAAGACGGGAACTGCCCCTTGCCGGGTAGCCTGCCCCTTAGGCATCAATGTACCCGGATTCATCTGCCTGCTGGCTAAAGATAAGCCAGACGAAGCACTCAATCTCATCAACCAGTCGGCACCCTTAGCTGGCATACTCGGCCGCGTGTGCAGCCATCCGTGTGAAGACAATTGTCAGCGGACTAAAGTCGATAGCCCGGTGTTCATCAAGGCTCTGCACCGCTATGCTGCAGATAACGCTTCCGGCAGTATTAATTACCTGGCAAGCCCCGTCGAACCCAGAGAAGAAAAAATAGCTATTATTGGCAGCGGCCCATCCGGACTGGCCGCAGCCTGGGAACTTGCCCGGCGTGGGTACACTCCCACCATATTTGAGTCCCATGCGGTGGTCGGCGGCATGCTGGCTACGGGTATTCCTCGATTCCGTCTGCCGCGTGAGGTACGTGAGAGAGAGGTTGAGGCCATTAAGGCTATGGGTGTGGATGTAAAGACAGGCATAATTGTGGGCCGGGACATAACGCTTTCCGACCTCAGGGAGCAAGGCTACCGGGCTTTTTACCTGGCTATAGGTGCCGGTTTGAATAATAAACTGAATATTCCGGGTGAAGACCTCGAAGGCGTTGTCGATGTAATCTCAATGCTTTTTGCACTCAATTTGAAGGTAGGTACTACAGTCGGTTCCAATGTGGTGGTTATCGGTGGCGGCAACAGTGCCGTGGACTCAGCCAGAGCCGTGAAGAGACGGAGCAAAGGCACGGTGCGTATACTTTACCGGCGTACGGCACAAGAAATGACCGCCATAAAGGAGCACGTGGAAGAGGCCATTGAAGAAGGCGTGCTGATTGAGTTTCTCACCGCCCCGGTTGAAATCATCGGCGATGGAACCAGGGTCACCGGCATACGTTGCCAGCGGATGAAGCTGGGGAAGGTGGATGCTACCGGCCGGCGCCAGCCGGTGCCAATCGAAGGCTCGGAATTTACCATAGATGCTGACCACGTGGTAGTGGCTATAGGGCAGCGACCAAGCACAGCGCTGCTCAGAATAAAGGATATTAAAGCCAATGAAGATTCAACTATAAATGTTGACCCGCTAACGCTTCAGACGAACATACCCGACATCTTCGCCGGCGGCGATTGCGTCACCGGCCCTAATACTGTTGTCGATGCCATGGCTGCCGGTATCAGAGCTGCGGAGTCACTGGACAGGTATCTCAGCGGACGCGACCTGAAAGAAGACCGCAGCCTGGACCGACCTAAACCGGTCGAAGTCGAGATTGAGCAGAGATACGTCTCTCCTCAAAAGCGGGCTAAGATGCCGACGCTGCCTCATATGGACAGGATGGGTAGTTATGAGGAGACTAAAAGAGGGCTGTCCGCCGAGGTGACGAAGCTGGAAGCTGAACGCTGCCTTAGTTGCGCTCTATGTAGTGGTTGTCTGGAATGTGAGCGGATATGCCAGGTAAATGCTGTTTCACATAAGGATACTATTGAGTCCGTGACCATAGAAGCTGGAGCCGTAGTTAATTTTGTTACCGATAACGCCACTGCCGGCCTGTCTCAGGCTGAGGCTGACCAAGACAAGACGCTTCAGATTTCAGGCCCGGGCGTATTTATTGTAAAAGCTCAAGGCGACGGCGATTTAAAAGATGAACTCAGTCGTGCTTCGGCAATTGCCATGGAGGTAGCAGGTGATTTAAAGCTGCTGGAGAAGGTTGTCTCAGCTAAGGCAGATGCTAAGGGAAACCACGATGGCCGCTTAAATTTAGAACCGGAAGTGCTCGGCGTTGAGCGCTGGTGATGAGCGCACCGGTGTAATCCTGTGCCGTTGTGGCGGCAGCATCAGCTCGATAATTGACCTTTCCCAGGTAGCCAGGGAAATACAGCTTATTCCCGGCGTTTCGCATGTCCGGGAGTTATCTCAGATTTGCACTGAGCAGGCAGCACAAGAGATTAAGGCTTTGGCTGCAGAAGAGAAACTCAGCAGGCTGGTCGTAGCCGCCTGCCGATGTTGTAATCTGGAGCAAATCTGCTTCAGTTGTACCGAGCAGCGTGTAAGATGTCAGCAATATCTGAATGAGCAGTTAGCCGCTGACTGTAATATGCCTGTCGAGTTCGTTAATATCCGCGAACAATGTGCCTGGGTACACAGCGATAACCCTGCCGAGGCTACGCGCAAGGCTATTGACATAATCAGGTCGGGAGTTCTTCGGGCTCAAGGTGCTTTGCCGTCTATACTGCTGGAGAGGCCAATCAGCCAGGGCGTACTTGTATTAAGCACCGGGCTTTCCGGTCTGGCAGCGGCAGTGAGTCTGGCGTCTCAGGCTTATCCGGTTACTCTTCTCTACAAATCAGGATTAAAGAAGACCAGAGTTGAGAAAGAAGCCAGTCTATTGAAAGAGCTTGAAAAATCAGGCGTATCTGTCATGCCCTGGTCTAAAAGAATAAGTATTCATGGTGTGCCCGGCAATTATGAGGCTGTACTTGAGGACTCTTCGGAGACAGCTAATGTCAAGGTCGGTGCCGTCATAGCGGATTCCGGAGCCGTGGATAAAATACTGGCTCAGGCTGATACCTCTTTCAAAGAAAGTCTCGTTGGCCGTATTTTTACCTGGCATAAAAACCCGGACAATCGCCAGATTTTAGATTTTGCACTTCGGGAGTTCGCCATCGGAGACCCCACCGGTATATATATGGTGTCGTCAAATACATCGGAGTCGCCTGAGAAACAGGTCATTGAGGGACAGGCGATGGCGGCCAGGGTGTTAAGCTATTTGAGGCAGGGTGTGCTTAAGGCCACGGATTACCGCGGTTAATATCGATAGACAACTGTGCCGTGGCTGTGGCGATTGCACTGCGGTATGTCCTTATATAGAGATGAAAGTCAGTGACTCTGGCGCTGCTTATGCTGCCGTTGACCCGATACTGTGCCTGGGCTGCGGAGCTTGTATTACCTCATGTCCTACCGGCGCTATAACCCAGCCGGTTCAAAGCGATTTAAGTATAATTAGTACGCTGGAAGCTTTATTGGCGAGACCTGGCAAGGTTGGTGCGACCACATGAGCCGGAATAACGCTGATATCGTAGTTTTTGCCTGCAACTGGGACGGTCTTAGCTGCATTGAAGCCGCAGCACAAAGCCGTCTTAGCTATCCGCCTTCGGTAAAGGTGGTAAAAGTGAGCTGCCTTTCCCGGGTGCATTCGGGTCTAATCTTAAGGCTTTTGAGCTGGGGGCGGATGGGGTGATGCTATTGGGATGCGAGTCGGAAAGTTGCTACTTCGGGAAGGATGAAAGATTTAACGTCAAGGAGTATGAGAAGACGCGCAGGCATACTGGGGCTGCTGGGTCTGGGGGCAGACAGGCTCAGGCTTGCCTGGTTGCCTCGAGGTGATGGCAAAGGCTTTGTGAAGCAGGTTGAGAATTTTATCGCCGAAGTAGAGCAGGCTGGATAACAGGATATAAAAGCACGATGTCTAATCACAAGCAGGAAATAAAAGATACCCGGATACATCTCTGCCTTGACTGCGGCAAGTGTACGGTGGTCTGCCCCATTGCCCGGTACAACCCCGAGTTTAATCCGCGGCTTATAGTCCAGAGAAATATGGAACACAGGAATCGGGACTTTAATGATGAGGCAATTTGGTCCTGCCTTAATTGCTATATGTGCCTGGAGCGGTGCAATTACCGTGTAGAATTCCCCGAGTTCATTCGTATACTGAGAACGGAGGCACTGGTTAAAGGAACTCAGGCACAGTGCAGCCACGGCGGTGCGTTGCAGGCAGCGATGCATCTGATGGCCGGGGAAAAGGTGAAACAGCAGCGGCTGAGCTGGCTGTCGTCTGATATCAGGCTATCTGCACGGCACGACACCATATTTTTTGTAGGCTGCGCACCCTATTTCGATATCATGTTCAGGGATTTGGGAGTGAACACATTGGAAGGTGTGAAGGCGGCACTGAGGTTGCTAAACCGCGCTCAAATACCTTTTAATCTTCTGGCTAACGAGCTTTGCTGCGGACGTGACCTGCTTCTCCAGGGTGACAAAGAAGGCTTTATGGCTCTGGCACAAGCCAATGTAAATGAATTCAACCGCCTGGGCGTCAAGAAAATCATCACCAGCTGCCCGGAATGCTATTACGCGTTGAAGATTGATTATCCTAAAATGCTGGGTAAAACATTCGCTGAAGTAGTATATTGGACAGAAGCCGTAGCTCCGTTGCTTGACAGCGGCGAGCTGCATCTTGGCAGGCTCAAGGAAAAGGCTACTTACCACGACCCGTGCACACTGGGCAGGGGCTTGAGGATTTTTGAATCACCCCGCCGGATATTAAGTGCGGTGGATGGTCTGGAATTGGTGGAAATGGAGCCGAACCGGGAGACAGCGTTGTGTTGCGGAGCCAGTTCCTGGGTACACTGCGGTGCGGCAAACCGGCAGATACAGGATGAGCGCCTTACCCAGGCAGAGGCTACCGGAGCTGGAGTACTGGTAACTTCCTGTCCCAAATGCCAGATTCATCTGAAGTGTACCCAGCAAAGCCGGAATGGGAAAAGTGCCCAAAATTGATATACAGGACCTGGCAAGTCTGGCAGCCCGGTCTCTGGACCAGGAGGCAGGCTAATTGGCTGAAGATGAACTCAGAATAGGCGTCTTTGTTTGCGATTGCGGACTGAACATTGCCGGGTCGGTAGATACTGAAGAAGTACGGCGCTCGGCTGAAAAGCTTCCCGGTGTAGTCGTTTCGGTGAGAAACCGGTATACCTGCGCCGACCCCGGCCAGGCGGAAATAAAGAAACACATTAAGGAACATAAGCTGAACCGCGTAGTCGTAGCTTCCTGCACGCCGCGACTTCATGAGCCCACCTTCCGCAAATGCATCGCTGAAGCCGGGCTGAACCCTTATTTGCTGGAAATGACTAATATAAGGGAGCACTGCAGCTGGGTGCATCTGTATGACCGCGAGTCGGCGACCAAAAAAGCCAAGGATATTGTGAAGATGGCAGTGGCGCGGGCTCGTCTTCTTCAGCCGCAGGAAGAGATGGAGATTCCAGTCACCGATGCCGCCCTGGTCATCGGTGGCGGTGTAGCCGGTATTCAGGCAGCGCTCGACGTTGCTGACGCCGGACATCAGGTATACCTGGTTGAGGAAAAGCCATCGATAGGCGGCATCATGGCCGAGCTGGATAAGACCTTCCCCACCATGGACTGCTCTATCTGTGTGCTGGGGCCGAAGATGATGGACGTGGGGCGCCATCCCAGGATAAAACTTTTTGCCTACAGCACCGTGGAACAGGTATCAGGCTACGTCGGTAATTTTAAAGTCCGCATCCGCAGGAAAGCCCGTTATGTGGATGAGACCTTGTGCAACGTCTGCGGCAAATGTGCCGAGGCTTGCCCGGTGGTACTGCCCGACGAATTCCAGCAGGGCTTTTCCTCGCGCAAGGCAGCCTATATCTCCTTCCCCCAGGCAGTGCCTTCGGCTTTCCTGATTGACATGGAACACTGTCTGGGGAATAAACCCGTCGCCTGTGTCAAATGCATGGATGCCTGCGAGAAAAAGTGTATAGATTTGCACGCGCAGGACAAGATAATAGAGATTGAAGTCGGCACCATAATCGTGGCTACCGGCATGGACGTTTATGACCCGACCCAGCTTGATGAGTACGGCTATACCCTTTTCGAAAATGTCATCACCAGCATGGAATTCGAGAGGTTGATATGCGGTGGCGGGCCTACCGAAGGTCACCTGGTACGTCCCTCCGACCACAAAACCCCGAAGCGTATCGGCTTCATACAATGCGTCGGCTCGCGGACGGAAAACCGCGGCAATCCCTACTGCTCCAATGTGTGCTGTATGAACACGGTGAAGGACAGTTTGCTTATCAAGGAGCATGACCCTGACGCCGAGATATTCGTCTTTTATATGGATATCCGCGCCTTCGGCAAGGGGTTTGAGGACTTACTCCGCCGCTCCAGAGATGCCGGTGTCCGCTATATTCGCGGTCTCCCCGGCGAAATCAGGGAAGACCCGGCGACTAAGAATCTGCTGCTTAAGGTGGAAAATACCACGACTTCGCGCGTTGAAGAATATGAGCTGGATATGGTGATACTCTCGGTAGGGCTTGAGCCCAAGGCTGACCTGAAGCGGCTCATCGGTGTTCTGAACCTGTCGCAGACCAGCGACGGCTTTTTAATGGAAGCTCATCCCAAGCTCAGGCCGGTAGACGCACCGACGCCGGGCATCTTCTTCGCCGGCTGTGTTGAAGCGCCCAAGGATATAAAGGACAGCGTCACCCAGGCCGGAGCCGCTGCTGCCCGTAGTTCAATTCTGCTGAATGCCGGCGCACTCAAAGGTGAGGCTATCAAAGCCATGGTAGACCTTGATAAGTGCACCTCGTGCGGTGTCTGTGCCCGCGTCTGCCCTTACGGGGCGATAAAGGTGGATGTTAAGGCGAAGTCCGGAGCGCAAGTTAGTAGCTGCCGCCTGTGCCGGCTGCGGAACCTGTGCCGCTGAATGCCGCTTTGATGCCATAACCATGCAGCACTTCAGCGATGCCCAGGTGCTGGCACAAATTGATGCTGCCCTGGAGACAGACCCGGAGCAGAAAATTATTACTTTCCTGTGCAACTGGTGCAGCTATGCCGCCAGCGACCTGGCCGGTGTATCCAGAATGCAGTTTCCGCCGAATAACCGCTTCATCCGCACCATGTGCAGCGGCAGAGTCGATGAGAGCTTTATCCTCCATGCTTTCGAGAAAGGCGCACCCGTGGTGCTGCTTTCCGGCTGCCATTTAGGTGACTGCCATTATATCAGTGCCAATCACTGGACTATGCGCCGGGCGGATAAGCTGTGGAACAAGCTGGAAAAACTGGGTATTCGACCGGAACGGCTGCAACTGGAGTGGATAAGCGCCGCTGAGGGTCCCCGGTTTGCTCAGATAATGCGTCAGCTCGAGGAGATGCGCCAGAAGGTAACGCCTGAGGAGATAGCCCATGGGCGGAAGGTGCTCGCCGAGCAGAGGCGAAAGGCAAAAGAAGAGCCGGAAGTCGAGGACGAACTAAGCGATGTGGCTAAGGTGTGAGTGAGATGGAAGAGCAACTCAAGTGTCTCCACTGCGGCTTCGAATATAAGATGACTACAGATGCCAAGAAAGGGCTTCAAGAGCGCGTCTGCCCCAAGTGTAAATCCAACAGCGTCCGCCGCTTACCAGACAAGAAAGAATAAGCCCTTCTTTATTCTGTCATTGCGAGTCCTTCCGCTGAAGGACGTGGCAATCTCGAGGGGTGAGCATTCGCTCTCCCGCTCATTCTGATCCCATCGTCCTGTCATTCTGAGCCTGTCGTAATGACATCGCCCAGCGCTAATCTTCCGAGTCATTCCGAGCTGAAGACGTGGCAATCTCAAAGGCATATGTTTACAAAGCTGCCTTTTCCTGACTAAAATAGAACGGTTTCGGGGCGGTTAGCTCAGCGGTTAGAGCGCTTGCTTCACACGCAAGAGGTCACTGGTTCAAATCCAGTACTGCCCACGCCGAAGTGGCGGAATGGCAGACGCGCTACGTTCAGGACGTAGTATCCGAAAGGATATGTGGGTTCAAATCCCACCTTCGGCACATGCGCCTGTAGCTCAGCGGATAGAGCGCAGCCCTGCGGAGGCTGAGGTCGTGGGTTCAAATCTCACCAGGCGTACCATTTTGGGCGATTAGCTCAGCGGTTAGAGCACCTGCTTTACACGCAGGGGGTCAGTGGTTCAAATCCACTATCGCCCACCATAGGTAATATATTACCTTAAATTGGTAACTGAATTCCGCATTGGCAAAACATATGCTCGTTTGGTAT
>CAVSBU010000004.1:0-124020 GCA_963726215.1 uncultured Chloroflexia bacterium | reverse complement strand
CTTGTTGCTAAGAATTATTATATATAGGCAAGACCATCGTGGCAATACAGATAACTAGCGTGACAATACGCCCTATTGTTGCTTAGCTCCGTCTGTCTAATACTTTGAAGCGCCTATCTCTTCCATCTTTCCGGTAACAATAAAGACCACTCGCTCACAGATGTTGGTGACTCTATCGGCGGCACGCTCCAGGTTATGAGCTGTCCACATAAGACGGGTTGCTCGTGTAATCGTCTTCGGGTCTTCCGCCATAAAGGTAAGCAATTCCCGGAACACCTGGTCGTATAAGTGGTCTACCAGGTCATCCTCGGTAGCGATTTTCCTTGCGGCCTCAGCATCCCGGTTTATGAAAGCATCCAGGCTGCGGCGAAGCATATCTACAGTCTGTTCCGCCATTCGGGGAATATCAATTAACGGTTTCAAGGGTGGCTCATCGCCAATCATTATTACAATCCGGGCAATGCCCACCGCGTAGTCACCTATCCGCTCTATCTCAGTCGTAATATTGAGGATAGCAATAATGATGCGAAGGTCGCTAGCCATGGGTTGCTGAGTAGCTATAAGCTCGATGCACTTCTCTTCAATCTCAAATCTCTTATCATTTATCTTCTGGTCATCGGCGATTATCTGATGGGCTAACTCAAGGTCTCGGTTCTTAAGAGCATCAATAGAGCGAAGGATAGCTTTGCTTACCATGCTTCCCATAGCCAGAATATCATCCTGAATTTCCCTTAGTCTCTTGTGAAAAGCTGTCCTCATTTCCATGTTTGTCCTCCCTTGAAGATTTATCCAAATCGGCCGGTAATGTAGTCCTCAGTACGTTTATCTTTAGGATTGGTAAATAGTTGAGATGTCTTCCCGTATTCTACCAGTACGCCAGCCCGGTCCTGGTCCATCAAGAAGAAAGCTGCCATATCTGACACCCGCGCCGCCTGCTGCATATTGTGGGTAACGATGACGATAGTATATTCTTGCAGCCAGATTTCTCATCAAATCCTCGATTTTGAGTGTGGCTGCCGGGTCAAGGGCGCTGCAGGGCTCATCCAGCAGTATTATCTCCGGCTCTACGGCTAAAGCCCGGGCGATACAGAGGCGCTGCTGCTGCCCGCCCGAAAGAGAAGCCCCGGACTGATTAAGCTTGTCTTTTACCTCATCCCACAGTGCTGCCTGCCGCAGGCTGCGTTCCACAACCTCTTCCAGTTCCCATCGCCGGCTCCAGAGCCGTGTTAGCCTGAGACCCGCCGCCACATTGTCGAAAACGGACATCGTGGGGAAAGGAGTTGGCTTCTGGAAGACCATGCCGATACGCCGGCGGATGATGACAGGGTCAACGTCCCTGGCATAGATATCTTTGCCGTCCAGCAAGACGCAGCCCTCTACTCGTCCTCCGTGCGAGACTTCATGCATCCGGTTGAGACAGCGAATGAAGGTGGACTTTCCGCAGCCAGAGGGACCGATGATAGCAGTGATTGCCTGCGACTTGATACTCATGCTGATGTGTTTGATGGCAAGCGTGTTTCCATACCAGGCACTCAAGTCCTGGACCTCCAGAATGCCTTTCTTGCCTTCAAGACTGGCTATATATTCTTTAGGCTTGCACTGCGTATTGTCGTTAACCAGGTTATACACCATAGTCATTTATCTTCCCTTTCATATATTTTTCGGACGGGTCTACATACGCCTCCGATTGCTAATCCAGCGCACCAGGATGCTTATACCGAGAACCAGCATTATCAGGAGAAAAGCTCCTGCCCAGGCCTGTTGCTGCCAGTCCGGATAAGGCGACATAGCGTAGCGGAATATCTGAAGCGGTAACGCCCCGATCGGCTTAAGGAGACCCTGGAAGCCAAACTGGCTGCCCAGTGCCGTGAATATGAGCGGGGCAGTTTCCCCGGCAATGCGGGCAACGGCAAGCATTATCCCGGTAACAATCCCGGTGATAGCGCCAGGTATGATTACTCCTACCACTGCCCGCCACCGAGTGATGCCCAGAGCCAGTGCTGCCTCGCGCATTGAATTCGGCACCAGACGCAGTGACTCCTCGGCTGTCCGGGCGACAATGGGAATCATGATGATGGCCAGTGCCACACCTGCCGATAGTGCGGAGTACGAGTGCATTGGCCGGACCATGATAGCATAGGCGAACACGCCGACCACGATTGAGGGCACACCGGCAAGAATGTCCGCCATGAATCGAACTGCAGCCGCCACTCTCGGGCTGGCGAATTCAGCCAGGAAAATACCCGCCATCAGTCCAACCGGCAGGGCGAGTATTGAACCCAGTACTATTAAGATAAGGGTGCCGAGAATTTCATTGCGCATCCCTCCACCGACTTCGCCAACCGGCTTGGCTGCCTGAGTAAGAAAGTCCAGATTGAGAAAGGCGATGCCGTGCGCCAGTGTGTAACCCAGGATAAGAGCCAGAATCAGGATACCTAACCCGGCGGCAGCACTGCTCAGGCCAAGCATTAGTCGGTTAAACCATTTCCGTCGCAAGTAACCACGTTCAGACATTGGTCATTCCTTTGCCGCCTTCACTGCAGTCATGCGCCATACCAGCAGGCGAGCAACAACGTTGACCAGCAGCGTGACTGCGAAAAGTACGAGTGCCAATTCCACCAGACTGCCAATAAAAACTCCACCGGTAGCCTCACTGAACTCGCTGGCTATCTTGCTGGCAATGGTGGCACCGGGAGAAAAAAGAGAGGCTGTCAGTGCATAAGAGTTGCCAATGACCATGGTTACCGCCATAGTCTCACCAAGGGCACGACCCAGCCCCAGGATGACTGCCCCTACCAGGCCCGAGCGGCAATAGGGAAGAACTGCTCGACGAATCGTCTCCCAGCGCGTTGCCCCCAGAGCCATCATTGCCTCACGCTGGCTATCAGGGACGGCTCGTATTGCGTCCCGGCTTACTGCCGTAATGATTGGGATAACCATGATGGCGAGAATGATACCCGCGGCAAGAAAACCCACACCGAATGGCGGTCCCTGGAATAAAGGCAGAAATCCCAGCTTGCTTCCCAGCCAGCTCTCAATCGGGCTTCTCACCAATGGCACCAAAACAAAGAGGCCCCACAATCCGATAATTACACTGGGTATGGCGGCCAGCATCTCGATAAGGAAGGAAGCTGGCCCTTTCAGCCATGATGGTGCCATTTCAACCAGAAAGATGGCCGCCCCCAGGCTTATCGGTACGGCAATGAGCAGACCCGATTAGCCGAGCTGAGCAGCGTACCGTAGATTGCCGGAAGAGCTCCAAACTGCTTCTTTGACCGGGTCCCATGATGAGCTGCCAAGAAATGAAAGCCCGAACTTGCTAATAGCTGGTATGGCATCTATGTTCAGGATGACAACGAAGCCCAACAGAATCCCTACTATTACCAGGGCAAAAATGAGTGTTAGATTGGAGAAGATTCGGTCACCGAAATGCCGTGGGCGACCCAATGTCCAACCTCTCACCCGTCCGGGCGACGCCGTTTCCGGTTCATTGTGCTTCACATTCTCAAGCCTCCTTACACTTTTCACAAAGCGGCAGAATGCAGGAGGGGTTGCCCCCCTGCATTCATCAAAATTATGGTGCCGTCTTAACTTTCTAGCGACTTAGTAAGGGTTGCCCCTGATATTTGATGGATAGTATCTCATTTTCCGCCTTAGTTACTGCTCCACCTGCCAGGGGGGCATAGCTAAGCGCCTGCGGTGTACTGCTGCCCATCGTGTATCGCCCACCAAAGCATCTTAACCAGTGCTTCACCTTTGGCTTTATCTGTCTGGTTTACGTATACCAGCATCCAGGTGAACCCGACGATTGGGTAAGCATCCGGGTTGGCTGAGTTGGTTAGCATCACTTTCATGTCGTCCGGCAGAGTCACGCCCTCGGCTGCCTTGGTAGTCGACGCCAGCGAAGGTGTGATGTAGTTACCCGCAGCGTTCTTCAGGGTAGCATAGGTAATATTGTTTTGTAGTGCATAGGCCAGCTCGACGTAGCCTATGGAGCCAGGTATCTGCTGCACCTGACCGGCGACGCCGGCATTGCCCTGGCCACCGATATCACCAGGCCAGTTCACCGAGGTGGCATTGCCGACCTTGGTCTTCCATTCCTCGCTTACCTTGGACAGGTAGTTGGTGAAGATATAAGTGGTGCCGGAGCCATCAGAGCGATGTACGACCGCTATTGCCGTATCAGGCAGTTTCAGGTCAGGGTTGAGAGCGACTATTCTCGGGTCGTTCCATTTGGCTATCTTCTTCAGGTAGATGTCCGCCAGGACATCAGGGGTAAGTTTCATGCCAGAGCCTATCCCAGGCAAGTTATAGACTATAGCCTCCGCCCCACTGGTCATGGGTATGTGCAGAATAGGGCCATGCGCCGACTCCGCTTTCGCTTGCTGTTCGGCGGTCATGATGCCGTCACTAGCGCCAAAGTCGACGGTACCTTCCGTAATCTGGCTTGATGCCGCCTCCGGAACCGATCGACTGATAGTTCACTTTTACCCCGGTGAGCTTGTAATACTCGTCAAACCACTTGGAGTATAAGGGGTAAGGGAAAGTAGCTCCGGCACCGTTCAGATTGACCGCTGCCGTTGGTGTTGGGGCTGGGGTGGGTGTAGTTGCTGTTGATGAGCAGCCAGCCAGGACAATGCTTGCCAAAAGCAAGATTGATACTACTGGTACACCCCCTTTTTTTGTTAGTTTTGTCATAAACTTTTTTACTCCTTGTCTCATTTTCATTATTTACTTCTTTCCTTGTCTGGCATTCCTCTGGTCATGGACTGACGCCATTTGCATGCTCTTATTACCTGTTAGATTCGCTCCTTATTTTGGTTCTTCTGCATCGTTTCTAGGCTGTCTTCAATTGCATCTTTAGCTGTATTGGCTTTACCTTCACAAATCTCGATTTCTGCTCCCGCACTGAATATGAGCGCGGCTTATGAGTAGCAGGCCCATTGCAGGGGTAAAGAGCTTCATTGTCGTATCGCTGTCGCCACATTTTCACCTCTTTTTCCCAGAATTTCCTGTATCAGGGTCTTTACTTTAGCCTCAATTTCGTCCCTGATTTCCCTTACCTTCTCGATGGGCTTGCCTTCCGGGTCCTCCAGATGCCAGTCTTCGCTGGGGACAAAGGTAGCAGGGCAAACGCCTTCCACTCCACAGCCCATGGTGACTGCCTTATCAACACCTTCCATCATTTCAGGTGTCAGCAGCTTAGAACGATTGGAGCTGATATCTATGCCTAACTCTTTCATAGCTGCCACCACTGTACGGTCAACATGGCTTGCGGTTGGGTTCCTGCGGATATAGCCGTGGCTTTCCCGGAAGCATAATGGTTAAAAAACGCCTCCGCCATCTGGCTTCTACCCGAATTGTGGACACAGACAAACAAAACCTTTTTCATTCTATTACAGGACAAAATGCTCTAAACTAATACGATACACTATAGATAGGATAACAGGCGGAGTTTAATGGCGGTTTAAGGCTTTGTTAAAGATTTGTTAAATTTTTACTGATTACTTTGGGGATTTGGCCGGAGAGGAAGGCTGAAACTGAAGGTAGACCCTTTGCCCTCTTCACTTTCAACCCAGATGCTGCCACCATGAGTCTGTACTATGTGCTTGGCGATGGCCAGCCCAAGCCCGGTCCCGCTAGTTGAGCGGGATTTATCCGCCTTGAAGAAGCGCTCGAAGATGTGAGGTAAATCATCTTTTGAGATTCCTATGCCAGTATCAGATACCTGGGCCATGACTGACTCCCCGCTATGCTTGGTAGAGATTGCTACCCGACCACCCGAAGGGGTGAATTTAATAGCATTGTGCACGATATTCACTATCACCTGCTGGATTCGCTCCTTATCGGCTTGAACAAGTGGCAAATCGGAAGCAAGCTCCGTCGAAAGTGATACTTGCTGTCTTTCTGCCTGAGGACTTAACCTGGCAGCGACCTCTTCTATGAGTGAATTAATATTCACCGGCTCCAGCTTAAGTTTGATTCTGCCGGTCTCAATGCGTGATAGCTCTGTCAGTTCGGCTACCATCTGCGTCATACCGTCTACTTCAACGTCAAGCCTGTTCAAGAAGTTCATGGCAGCTTCCTTATCATCGATAGCGCCATCCCGCAGCGTGTCAACTATTGCCTTTATGGCAGCCAGCGGTGTCCTTAGCTCGTGAGAGACATTGCCTACAAATTCTCGCCGCATTGTTTGCAGGCTTCGCAGTTCGGTGAGGTCTTGAAACAGGACTAATGCCCCTGATAACTTACCGGTTGTTATCGGGGTGGCGATAACCCTGAGGAACCGGCCTGTCACGGAATCTAGCTGGGCAGATTGCTCACTGGCTGTCTTAAGGCATTTCTTGACCACGTCGTCTATTTCGTAATCGTGGACAGCTTCTATTAGTGGTCGACCTATCGCTTTCGCTTCTTCGAAGTTGAAGAGCCGCTCGGCCGCCGGGTTAACTAACGCAATATTTCCTTCAGAATCCGTCATCACAACGCCGTCAGTTATGCTGGAGAGAACAGTTACCAGTTTGCCTCTTTCATCTACTATTGTTGCCATCGTGTTCTTCAGGCTCAAGGACATCTCATTGAAGGCACGGCCAAGCCGTCCTATCTCGTCGTTGGTCTGTATTGGAATCTGCTGGTCTAGCTTTCCCGCGGCGATTCCTTCAGCCGCTTTTGTGATTTGTCTCACAGGTCGGGTTATCATTCTGGCGATGAGCGCCGCAGCTATAATAACCAGCAAGGTGGCTATCGCTATCGCCCAGGCAATAGTCATAACTGCACTATTTACCGAGCTTTCCACCGCTGTTAGCGGGAGAGCTACTCGAGCTATACCCAGGACTTCACCCTGATTTGTTACGAGCACAGCAACGTACATCATGTTCTCATGAAGGGTAGCGCTGTAGCGAGTCGCCTGCCCCATGCCGGAAGCCAGCGCCTCTACTACCTCAGGGCGGGTGGCGTGATTTTCCATAGTAAGCGGGTTCTGGTCAGTATCACCCAGGACAGTGCCATTTTTGGCGATTAGTGTTATCCTGGCCTGAATCTCTTTGCCGGTTGTCTTGGCAATACTATCAAGGTCAGTTTGTTTGCCCGGGTCCGCAAAACTCGGCATGCTGATATCAGCAACGAGCCTGGCTTCATTCGTTAGTTGAGATTTTAGGTGGTTAATCTGAGTACTCCTGGTAGAATCAACCATGTAGAACCCCAAAATACTCATGCCGACCAGGACAAGCAGTGTGAAAGGAATCGTGATTTTCCAGTAAATACTGCGAGACACCTTCATCCCTCCAGCTTGTACCCCACGCCTCTGACGGTCACCAGGCGCTTGGGCTTGTCTGGATTATCCTCTATCTTCTCCCGAAGCCACCGTACGTGGACATCTACAGTGCGAGTATCTCCAGAGTAATCGTAACCCCATACCTTTTCCAGAAGTTGGTCCCGGCTAAAGACAAGGCCTTTATTCCTGGCCAGGAAAGCAAGCAGATCAAACTCCTTTGGCGTAAGACTCAGTATATTGCCACCCTTGGTGACTGCGTGACGTCGGATATCGACTTCAATGTCACCAAACTTGAGTTGGTTTTCCGCAGCGAGCTTTGGTGCTTGCATTTCCGCTCTCCGCAACATGGCACGTACGCGTGCCAGCAACTCCCTCATGCTAAAGGGTTTGGTCATGTAATCGTCAGCTCCCAAATCAAGGCCAGCTATCTTGTCTATCTCGTCATCCTTGGCGGTAAGCATCAGAATTGGTACCGTCATCTCCTTACGCAAAATGCGACATACTTCAAAGCCACTCATTTTAGGCAGCATTATATCCAAGATGATTAAGTCTGGTTTTTCTTTTCGTGCAGCCTCCAATGCCTGGACGCCATCAGTGGCAGTGACCACATTGTAGCCCTCTTTAGCAAGGTTGTATTCGAGGACACTAAGTAGGGTTTGGTCATCTTCAACGATAAGGACTTTGCTATCAGCCATCCACTATAGTATAAGACCAATAGGATAGCTCATCAAATGGCTACTCCGCATACACGGTATCTTCTGGGAGAATACAGGTGAGAGGCGGTACTATGTGGCACGGACTAGACCTTGACAATCAAACAAAACGCTATACTGTGCAATGAAAAGCCAGCAACTCTAACTCAAGAAATGGTAAAATATCGCTGCGGCAGATAACTATTAAGCAGAAGTAAACTGGAAGGCGGTTATTAAAATGGCAGGAGCATTAGATGGTGTCAGGGTACTCGACCTGGGACGCGTGCTGGCCGGACCTTACAGTGCTACGCTTCTGGCTGATTTAGGTGCCGAGGTTATCAGAGTCGAGCCCTGCGATATAGAAGACAGGCGCCCGGAAGACTGGCAAACGTTTAAGCAGAAGTACCCGGACCGCCTGACACCTTATGGCGATGTCTGGAGCTATGCCTATTTACACCGTAATAAGAAGGCCATCTCCCTTAATTTTATGGGCCGAAAAGAGATAAATATTAAGGCCAGGGAGATTATTGAAGGAGCTGGTGAGGCACTGTGATGTAGTGGTCCATAACTTTAGCCTTGGGGCAGCAGAGGATATGGGCATTACCTACGATAACTTTAAAAAAATTAAGCCCGACATAATCTTTGCCCAGGTAACCGGCTTTGGCAGTAGCGGACCATATAGGAATCGTGTTGGCTATGACCCGGTGGCCAAGGCAATGGCAGGGATAATGTTACTAAGTGGGTCTCCCGGCCCACCAATGCGCGATGCAATAGCTTCTGTGGATTATGGTACGGCAATGCTCACTACTATCGGCATAGTGACTGCTCTTTATCACCGGCAAAGAACCGGGGAGGGGCAGATGATTGAGACCGCACTTCTGCAGGACTGCTCTTCAGTATGCGGGGATGTATGTATCAGTATGGGAAACAGCCGGCCTGCCTCACGAGAGAGCGGGTAATCAGCCCTACGGAATCGGACCTTCCAACACCTTCCAGGCCAAAGACGGGAGATGGGTATATATAAGCATGCTGAGCAATCGAATCTGGCGCAGATTTTGCCGGTTCATCGGCAGAGAGGACCTGGCTACCGACCCCAGGTTGCAAAACGAGTGGGACCGCTGGTTGAACCGCGATATCACCTATCCGGTAGTTACCGAATGGGTAGCTTCCCAAACTGCAGAAGAGGTAGTCACTACAGCGCAGAAAATACCCATCCCTTGCGGTATTTGCTACGACATAACCGAGGTAGCTAACGACCCCCATATTAAGGAAACGGGGATGCTGACAGAAGTACCCGGTCCTGATGGGCTAAAGTTTCTGGTTAGCAATCCTCCGCTGCAGATGTCGGCCACGCCGCCAAAGATAGAGCGCCCATCTCCGGCAATGGGGGAGCATAATGAGGAAATATACTGCGGGCTTTTAGGCTATAGCCGTGAGGATTTGGACAAGCTTAAAGAAGAGGGGGTAATCTAGGTTACTTCCCTTGACCTGGCATACTAGGTAATGACTGGCTTGAAATTGTACCAATCTTAAGGGTACCCAAGGTGAAGAGGATAGGTGGTAAGGGATGGCATTAGCGCTACAGGGTATAAGAATTTTAACCGTAGAAGAGAAGCTGCCGGTAACCTATTGTTCCATGTTACTGGGAGACCTCGGGGCAGATGTGATCATCCTGGAGCGCCCCGGCGTAGGCAATCCGGCAAGGGTCTTACCTCATTTCCTAGAGATTACCAACCGAAACAAGCGCAGCCTCACTGTTAACCTGAAGTCGGAAAGAGGTAAGGAGGTCTGTTATAGGTTAGCTAAGAAATGCGATGTCATTATAGAATGTATGAGACCCGGCGTAGTTGAGCGACTGGGCATAGGTTATAACACCATTAAGGGCATAAATCCTCAAGGTCGTTTATTGCTCTGTTTCCGGCTATGGGCAGGACGGCCCTTACAGGGACTGGCCGGCGCATGACTCCAGTTATCAGGGAATTGCCGGAATATTGAATTTCACCCCCAGAGACTCTGAAGGCGTCCCCCAGCTACCTGGAATTACCATAGCCGACCTGTCAGCAGGCATGTTTGCCGCTATCAGTATACTCAGCGCTCTACTTGCCCGCGAAAGACTGGGGTCTGGACAATATATCGATGTTTCCATGACCGATGGGTTGGTCTCCTGGCTGAGTGTTCCATTAGGAAGCTACTTCAGTACCGGTGTACCGCCCCGGCAAGGTAGTGGAGAGCCGGCTATGGGCGTATTTACGGCTAAGGATGGCAAATTCCTTACTCTCAGCATTGCTCATGAGGACTATTTCTGGCGCAATTTGTGCCATAGTATAGGCAAGGCGGAATTTGCCGATATGCCTCGTGAGCAAAGATGGCAGAGGCGGGACGAGCTGGTGGCTGTGCTCAAAAAGGCGCTGCTGGCTAAAACGCGCGATGAATGGGTTAAGATTCTGACTGAAGCTGACGTCCCCTGCGCACCTGTTTTAAGCCTGGAGGAGGTTGTTGCCGACAAACACCTTATACAGCGCGGCGTTTTCCCTGAGGTGGAGAATGCTAATGGCGACAAGGTAAAACAGGTGGCTTATCCGGCAAAGTTTTCGGAAACGCAGCCTCAAATCAGGAGGCTACCGCCTGCGTTAGGGGAACATACTCAAGAGATTCTGGACTGGCTCGGTTATACTAAAACGGAGATTGAAGAGCTGCGGCGAAAAGGGGATATTTAATCTCTTTTACCGGCCTGGACAGTGAAACAGAATGGAGGAAAGATAGATGGACTTCGAGTTTACCGAAGACCAGAAGATGCTTAAGAAAAATGCCCGTGATTTCTGGGAGAAGGAGATCGACCCCATAGTCGACGAGCGTGAAAAAGGGGACACGTTTACCAAGGAAGAATATCATCATTACCTCAACATGCTTCTGCCTTTAGGTTACGTAACCGGCACTTCCTCTGAGGAGTATGGAGGGATGGGCCTTAGCTGGTCGAGCTACGCGGTGCTCCTTGAAGAGTCGGGATACTGGTGGCCTAGTTTAAGTTCAGTTATTGCCACCATCGGAGGTGGAGAGGCTAACATCTCCAGAATGAACGACAGACTTAAGGCAAAATACGCCAAACGCATCGCTTCGCTGGAAATGTTAGGCTGCGCTGGAATATCGGAACCTAATGTCGGCTCGGCCGCTCCCAGAGGCATCGAGTTTAAAGCAACTCTGGAAGGTGACCACTGGGTTCTTAATGGGACAAAGACCTGGACCAGCAACGGCTGTGTTTCCGATTATATCACTGTGCTCTGCCTGCTCGATAGGGGTAAAGGGGTCGAGGGGGTTGGCACTATCTTCGTAGATAGAGCCGAATCCCCTTATGAAACCAGGGAGATGCATAAGATAGGGTGGAGGTGCAGTTCATTTTCAGAGACCACCTTTACTGATTGCCGTGTTCCCAGGGACAATCTCCTGTTGGGAGCCGGAGATACCGAGTTTGCCAGAATAATAAATCACGGCCGCGCCGGTCTCTCCGTCAGAGCTGTCGGCCTTGCCCAGGCTGCGTTCGATGCCTCCTTGAGCTATGCTGGGGAAAGGAAGCAGTTCGGCAAGCCTATTGCCGCCTTTCAGATGATTCAGGAGATGCTGGTTGATATGGTTACCGAAATTGATTGCGGACGTTTCCTCGCCTATCGCGCCTTTGATGCTATTGATAAAAACCTGTCACTGGGGGAGGTGCGAAAATACGTTTCTATGGCTAAAGCTTTTAATACGGAGATGGTGAACCGGGTAACATACAAGGCAGTTCAGATTCACGGGGCTGTTGGGGTTCAGACCGATGCCCGGCTGGAGCGATATTACAGGGATGCCAGGCCGTTTACCATTCCTGACGGCACTACTCAAATACAGAAGCTGGTGGTGGGGCGTGAGCTTACAGGCATAAATGCACTGAGATAAATACAACTTGTCTGAAAGGAGGCAATGGCAATGGATTTCGACCTGAAAGGAAAAGTGGCTATAGTTACCGGCTCGGGAGAAGGGATCGGTCGAATGACTGTGTTGACCCTGGCCGGCGAAGGCGCCGATGTGGTGGTTAACGACATCGACCTGTCAAGGGCGGAGAAGGTGGCTAAGGAAGCTAAAGCGCTGGGCGTGAAAGCCTTAGCAATTAAGGCGGCTGTGGATAATCCGGAAGAGGTCAACGCCATGTTCAAGAAGGCGATAGAGGAGTTCGGCAAGGTAGATATTCTCATAAATAATGCCGGCCGGGGTATAAATTGGGAAGCAGGTAAGACTCCCCGTCCGTTTGCCGAAACGGAAAAAGAGGACTGGGACTATACCATAAACCTTTGCCTTTACGGGGTCTTAAACTGCACGCGGGCAGTGCTTCCCGACATGATTCAGAGGAAATACGGGAAGATTGTGAATATGATTTCTGATGCGGGAAGAATAGGTGAGCCGTTCATGGCTGCCTATTCGGCAGCGAAGGGCGGCATCGTTGCCTTCCAAAAAGCCCTGGCCAGAGAGGTAGGGCGTTATAATATAAATGTTAATGGCGTCTCAGCAGGAGCCACCCAGACTGAAAGGAACCTGCGGGCGAGCGAAGCCATGAAGGCAAAGCTGGGCGAGGAAGAATTTCAGAAGAGACGGGAGGAAATGTTAAAGGTATATCCGATGCGCCGGTTGGGGGAACCGATAGATTTGGCCAGAATGTGTGTTTTTCTGTCATCGGATGTTTCCAAGCACATAACAGGTCAGACCATCAGCGTCAGCGGCGGATTCAGCATGGTATCATAAGCATGTTTTGAGGAGGACTTTATCATGGCATACGAGACTCTGCTCTATGAAAAAGGGAATGGTATTGCCATTATCACCCTGAATAGACCCGAGAGCCTGAACAGCGTAAACACCAAAATGCAGGCGGAGATGAAGGAGGTTTGGGATGACATTGAGCAGGACAAGAGTATCAGGGTAATAATTATAACCGGAGGAGAAAAGTGCTTCAGCGCCGGAGCCGATATAAGAGAGCAGTTTCCGCCCGGAGTGACCCGTCCCAGCTCGCGGGACCAGTTTAAGAAAATCGAGGATTTCGATAGACCTTCCATTGCTGCTATAAGCGGCTATTGCCTGGGCGGCGGACTGGAGTTAGCCCTGTGCTGTGACCTGCGCATTGCCTCTGAGACCGCTCAATTTGGGCTGGTTGAGCTAAAGGTAGGAGTAGTTCCCGGGGCCGGGGGAATGCAGAGACTCCCGAGGATAGTAGGCATAACCAAGGCTAAGGAGATGCTTTATCTGGCTGAACGAATCGATGCTCAGGAAGCTTACCGCATCGGCCTGGTTAACAAAGTTGTTCCTGTGGCATCATTGATGGATGAAGCCAAGAAAGATGGCTAACACGATGCTGGACATGCCGCCGCACGGCATAAAGATAGCCAAGAGGTGTGTCAACGAAGGCATGCAGATAGACCTCCAATCTGCCCTGAAACTTGATGTCGACCATCGCTGCCCAGGAGATGTCTACGCCATTGGCCAGAGAGAACATCGAAGAAGGACGGAGAGCCTTCAGGGAAAAGCGCAAGCCGGTATTTAAAGGAGGATAAGGAATAGGACAATGACGGCTAATGAGAAAAAACAGGTGCCGGTGAGGGCTGGGACTGTGGACCACCCCATCATCTCCTGATGAGAAACCGCAGTTGATTGGCAGCCGGTGTCCTGCTTGCGGAGAGGTCTTCTTCCCCAAAAGGGAGAGGGGAATTTGCATTCACTGCCAGCACCGGGGTCTGGAGGACTGCAAACTGAGCCGAAGAGGAAAAATTCACAGCTTTAGCGTTATCATGCAGCAGCCAACGCAGTTCTTTGTGGGGAAGGTACCTTATGCTTACGGCATAATAGCTTTGCCGGAGGTCAGGGTGCTGGCTCACTTCACGGGCTGTGATTTCAAAGACCTTAAAATCGGCATGCCCGTAGAGCTGGTTATCGAGAAGTTAGGTGAGGATGAGCAAGGCAATGAGGTTATGGCTCATAAATTTAAGCCGGTTAAGGAATAGTAAAAAGAGGTTTAGTGCCATGAAATCGATAAAAGAATTGCAGGCCTTGCGCAAGGTTTATATAGGCGGCATTGGTATAGTCAGGTTTCAGAGATACGATGACCAGGAATATTACGATTTTGGCAGCCAGGCTATATTGAATTGCCTGGAAGATGCTGAGATGGAATGGAAAGATATCCAGTCGGCATTCTGCGGCAATGTCTATGCCGGAACAGGCAAAGGTCACCAGGTCATTGCCGAGGTAGGTCTAACCGGCATACCGATTATCAATATCGAGCAGGCTTGCTCCAGTTCCTCGGCGGCGTTCAGGCTGGGTTATCAGATGATAGCCACCGAGCTCTATGATATCGTAATTGCACTTGGCTTTGAGAAGATGGGCCGAGGTCTGCTGGCCAGCACCGCCTTTAAACCATGGGAACTGGCGTTGGGGTTTAATATCCAGCCGGCAAACTACGCTCAAGGGGTCGTAAGGTATATGGCAGATTATGGAGCCACCGAAGAGGATTTTGCCCGGGTAGTGGTGATGGAGCGCAAGAATGCCAATCTGAATCCGTACGCCAGATGGTATCAGGGCGGAGAGGTTACCATCGAAGAAGTTCTTAACTCTCGCGTAATTGCCGCACCGGTACGCCTGTTGCACGCTGCCGCCATGGTAGATGGAGCGGTAGCCATTATCCTCTGCAGCGGTGACAAGCTTAAGTCCCGCATTTCAAGGGAGAAGAAAATAGAAGTAGCTGCCGCTGTTCATACCACCGGATTTTACGGAGGGGAAAGCATCAAGTTTAAGTCGACCACCAATCTGACCAAGGAAGCAGCCAAGCAAGCCTGGGAAATCTCAGGCTACGGTCCGGAGGACATGGATGTAATCGAGGCTTACGAAGCCATGGCGCCAGCGTTTCTGTCGGATGTCGAGGACCTGGGTTTTTGCCAACCGGGCGAGGCTCCCCGCCTGTTGAGAGAGGGCTATTTTGATATTGGAGGAAAGCTCCCGGCAAATACGGGCGGCGGTCTTGTGGGTTGCGGACATCCTCTGGGAGCTACCGGTGGGCGGCAGATTATAGAGATAATTAATCAATTACGGGAAACAGCCGGTCCGAGGCAAGTTCAGGGAGCTAAGATTGGGCTATGTCACAGCAGCGGTGCCGGCCCCAATGCTGTAGTTACCATATTAAAAAGATAATTTCTTGACCGACGTAGTAGGAGGTAAAGAAATATGCGCGCAGTTCTCTTAGCCGATGGCAAATTAGTTATAAAAGATGTACCTAAACCTTCCCCTGGATACGAAGAAGCTTTAGTCAAGATTACCACCGCAGGTGTTTGCCACTCGGACGTACATTTGGTTAAGGGGGATTGGCCCAGTTTTGTCCGGCCATTTCCAACTCGGATGGGGCATGAAGGCATAGGAATAGTCGAGGAGTTAGGTCCCGGAGCAGAGAAGTTTATACAGAAAGGTGATAGGGTTATATTGGGTCTCGGTGGGTCGGGAGGAGGCTACTGGTGTGGTGCTTGTGAATATTGCCTCAGTGGAAGACCCAGGCTCTGCAAACAGACTAAGGGCATTATTGGTACGTTTGCTGAGTACATTTCGGTTTGGGTAAAATCATTAGTAAAGCTACCTGAGGAAATAAGCGACAGAGAAGTCCCACTGGCATGTGGAGGCTTAACAGCCTATAGCGCCGTAAAAAAGCTTATCAAATTCGATGTTTTACCAGGTAAGCCGGTAGCCATTATTGGTGCGGCGGGTGGGCTTGGTCACTACGCAGTACAGATAGCTAAGGCATTCGGGTATAAAGTTGTCGGAGTTGATGTGGGCCAGGACAAAATAGAATTCTTGAAGAGCCTGGGTGCTGATTACGCTGTGGATGTAAGCGAAGCAGCCGAATTCGTTAAGGAGAAGTTTGGTGGTGTATACGCCAGCGTCGTATTTTCACCAAAAATAGCTGGCTTTGAGCTTGGATTAAAATTAATGAGGCGTGGAGGAGTATTTGTTGGCGTAGGAATGCCTCCCGTAAGCGAAGGACCGATATCGATAACCCCATTGGAACTATTAGGCAGAGACCCACTCATAATGTCTTCGGCGGTGGGTACAGTAGAGGAAATGAGAGAATTAGTTCAACTGGCGGTGGATGGTAAAGTCAAAACTCACGTAGGCAGAGTTGCCAGCTTCTCGGAAATCAGCCAGGTACTCGAGGAATTGGACCAGGGAAAGTATGCCGGCAGAGCCATCATTGACGATATGACGAAATAAAAGCAGCCACCCTCAGAGAATATTCACGAAAATTAGAAATGACAATATTGATAAACAGGTGAATAATAAACGCTGGCCAGTAAGAATTTCCGCGATATGCGACATAGCCAAAATAGATTCCCGTTAATATAGTGCTTATTGTTTCTATCTCCGGCTTTCCAAAATGAACAAGTACAAACGGGACCATTTGAACCAGTATGCTGCTCTCCTTTAATTTCTCCTTTAGCCCGAAGAGGAGAAAGCCTCGAAATAAAAATTCCCAGGCAAACAAATATACAGTCGTCTCCAGAGAGTATTTGACCACATCGAATTGCCGTATAGTGTAATACTCTGCCAGGAGAGAGCTACGAGAGGCTATATAAAGTATCGGAAGCGCAACTATTAGTGATGCGATGACATAAAAACCCCATACCTTGAAGTTGCCTAACCTCAGGCCAAAATCCAGGGGATTTCTTCGCAAAATAATATAATGGTCAAGATGGGCAATACTGCAAAATATATTAGAGAGCTAACCCATGGTGGCCCGATGGGATGATATCCGGCAACGGTGAGAAAAAGAGCAGCTAAACCGATTACGACTATCTCACGGTAGTTTCTCTTGAAAAAGGAGGCGATATCCCGCAGTTCTTTCTTGAACAATGTGCTCACATTATTTCTCACGGTTATTGATAACGGCTAGTGTAACGCGGCACAACCATTAATATCAACATCTTATTTAGTGTATACATTTCGTTAAAACATGTAATAGGGAGAGTTAAGCCGGTGTAATCTGGAAGCTTTCTGTTATAATTAATCATCAGACTCTAAATAAGTGCGGAGACGCATATATGACTGAAGGCATAATTCGCCCGGATATTTATGAATTGATTAAGGAAGCTGTCAAAGACGGCCTAACCGCCGTACGGCAATTTGAGTCTAATGGGAAACATGTCTACTCATATTTTCAGTTTCCAAAAATGAGCCAGTTTCCTTCTGGATTTCCGAGTTTCAGCAAACCACTTTTGGACGACGACATTCCACCAGATTATCGAAACGTTTTTGGAAAAGAAAAGATTGCTCCCGAAAGTATTCCGTCTTGGCAGCAGTTCTGGGATTTTGCTCACAAAGATGACTCCCTGAGTCGTTTCTGGGAAATTGGGCCCCATATCAATGAGAAGTGGCTCCGGGTCGGTTCTGCCTTTCCAAATTTGGCGGGAATCCACAGCAGTACGTCGGTTTATGGAAGCATAGAAAAGCTTGTGGACCGTTACATCCACGTGTCGGGGAAAAAAGAAATGGAAGAGGATCTATTTCGCCCAATATATCAGGAGTGGGAACGAAATATTTTCTGCGAAGCATCTCCCAATTAACATTGTGATTCCGATTCTCTGTTCAACTTTTTCATTCAAACGGCTTGAATTCAGTAAAAATATTTCTATTGAGAAAATGGATGATTCTTTCCAGTTAGCCCGTAATAACAGAAGTACCTATACGGTATCGATGCATGACACCGTTATCGGTGCCGCAACGCACTCGCTTGTCCTAGAGGGACTGGACTATTGCAAATAGACCTTTAGACCAAAGACAAAGAGTCTCTGAATGATATTAGGAATTTATTCTAATGCTATTCAAGAAATTGAAAAATTTTTCGCAGCCTTTGAGAGCAGAGACTTCGGCTGAGACTGGGTACAGTCAAATAATTGCCACTCCGATCGGTTGGGCCGATTCTTGGCAAGCTTATCTTCCCCATGTCGATGTTGTTACAGTTAGAGCCTATCCCGATCATTTTGAAAAATACAGCTGGTTAAAAATGCCACCAATAATAGATGAGAATACGTGTAAGAACGCTCGCTAAAATATTCAATGCACTCATAAATGCTCCAGACAATAGACTTGTTCTAGCGGCAAAGCGACTGAATGCGGCATTTTCTGACGGACTAACGAAGAGGACTCAATATTGGATATCACTATGGGTCTTGAAATGCTCCTTACCAGTGACACTCGGACTGAGATTACATACAAGCTCGCAATGAGAGCAGCAGCATTATCGACAATAGAGAAATTTGAGGAATCTTTCTCCTAAAGATGTATTTAAAAGCTGTAAGAAAATCTACGATTATAGGAGTAGTATTATTCATGGTTCAAAGAAGGCTAAGAAAAAAAGGACTGTTAAACTTGATGCTGAAAAAGGAAACATCCACGGTTCGATTGGGTGTGAATATTCTAAGATGTGTAGTTAAGGCACTCTCCCTATCATCTGGAATACCTCAACTCTGAGGAACTGGATAAGCTATTGGTGACTATTAGAGAACAATTCGGAACCTAACAAGGCACTGCTTTTTGGAGACGCGGTTAGGTGCACAGAAAGCCAAATTGTGCCTTTGAGCTTACTTGACAAGTGCCCTTCATGAACCTAAAGTGTCTATTGGCGGTTTGCGTCAATATTGTTAGTGATGTCTATGGTATCTATTGAACCAGGTTATATTGCTCTGTACCACGCTGGTGAATTGGAGCGGCGTGCTAACGCCCTTGAAGCCCGGTTAGCCTCCTGTGATATCTGCCCCAGGGAATGTCATGTTGATCGGTTAGAAGACGAACTGGGTTATTGCCGCTCGGGTCATCTTCCCATAGTCTCAACGGCCTGCGCTCATCATGGGGAAGAACCAGCTATTTCGGGAACAAGAGGGTCAGGAACAGTGTTCTTTGGCAATTGCAATATGAGGTGTGTTTATTGCCAGAACTATCAGATAAGTCAGAATTGGAAGAAGCAACAGTCAAAGCAGATAGATTGCCATGCTTTGGCGGAAAGCATGCTTTACCTTCAGGATGAACTAGGCTGTCACAATATTAATTTTGTTTCGCCTTCTCACTTTGTTCCCCAACTGGTGCGCGCTGTCCTGGAAGCCGTGCCTATGGGGCTTAGAGTGCCATTAGTCTACAATACCAGTAGCTATGATTCTGTGGCTTCTCTAAGAGAGCTTGACGGTATAATAAGTATTTACCTGGCTGATTTAAGATATGCCTCTGACGCTGTGGCTAAGAAGTTCTCGCATGCTCCAGATTATGTAGCGCGCGCTCACCAGGCTATTAAAGAAATGTATCGGCAGGTTGGGGACTTGATAGTAGATGAGTTTGGCGTGGCACAACGGGGATTAATTGTGCGCCACCTTATTCTCCCCAACGGGCTGGCGGGCAGCGAGGAATCATTGACCTGGCTGGCTCGGGAGCTTTCCCCCACGGTGACAGTTAGCATAATGTCTCAGTACGCACCGCTGCACCGGGCCCAACAAATCCCTTTGCTTTCCCGAACGATTTCAGCGGCTGAGTATGAAATGGTTCTCCAGTTGCTATCGGATTTAGGAATAGAAAACGGTTGGATACAGGAAATTGGAGCATCGGAAGATTACGTCCCTGATTTTGAACGAAAAGGCCATCCTTTTGTTTCTACCCCCAAGGGGCAGAAATAGCCCACTTTCTTGTCCCTCCTACTATAATCTTTGGCGTTTGCCCATAACGCAGGTTGCCCGATATCCAAATGGATGATACAATACGGCTTTCGAAGTATAAAAAGTAAAGGAAATGACTTTCAGTGAGTAATAAGACCTCCTGTCGATCTCAAAACTTTTGTAGAGAACGTAAATAAGAAAGAACAAGAAGCATAACGGTAAGAAAATTAATTTTGCCTGGTGCAAGAGAAAACGCAAATAATACCTCATTCCTATCTCTGAGCGCTACTACGAAAAGCTCATACTGTCATAAGGCTATCCTACTCAAGATGCTCTGAAATAGTCTTACCCGAGAGATAGGTAGAATTATAACGCAGGTTGCCGTGATATCCAAATGGATGATACAATACGGTTTCGAAGTATAAAAAGTCAAAGGAAATGAATTTCAGTGAGTAAGAAACCTGCTGTCGACCTTAAGACTTTTGTAGAGAATGTAAATAAGAAGAACAAGTAAGCATAACGGTAAGAAAATTGAATTTTCCTTCTGCAACAGAAAACGCAAATAATACCTGATTCCTATCTCTGAGCGCTACTACGAAAAGCTCATACCGTCATAAAGCTATCCTATTCAAGATGCCCTGAAATAGTCTTACCCGAGAGATAGGTAGAATACAAAAAGGGCTTCACATTTCATCGTAATGTTTAAGCTACACTAAATGCCGCAAAATGAGGTATGCGTTGATTTATTGCTACATTGACATAAGCTTAATCCCCTGTTATTATTTCCGCTTAGCGGCCTTAGCACAGGGAAATTGCTAATGAAAGCGAGTTAATGTGCTGGTTGCAATAGACAAAGAGGGCTTCATATTTCATCGTAATGTTTAATCCACACTAAATGCCGCAAAATGCAGGAGGCGTTGATTTATTGCGACCATTGACATAAGCTTAATCCCCTGTTATTATTGTCCATTTAGCGGCTTTAGCACAGGAAAATTGCTAGTGAAAGCGAGTTAATGTGCTGGTTGCAATAGAAACAACCCTTATTTATACCTTCCTGTTGGGTTCCCTCTATCTTCTGGTTTCGTTAGGTTTCTCCCTGATATGCGGCGTACTTAGAATCTTTCACCTGGGCTACGCATACATATTCACAGCCACGATTTATTTCACCTGGATGTTCATGTCTTTATTTCACTGGGGCCTGATTCCTTCTATAGCTGCAATGTTAGTAATTCAGGCCGGTATCGCCATAGCCATCTACAAGGGGCTAATCGTGCGGTACATAAAACGAGAGGAAATCATTATCCTGGGGCTTCTATTCGTGGCTATTATTCTGGAGCAGTCTGCGCTGCGGTTCTATCCTATACAAACTGGAGTCTACCTCGAGACAACCGTGATACCGGGGCTGAGTAAGATTGGCCATGTAACCGTATCAAACCAACTGATATTTGCAGCCATACTGGGAATAGTAGTAACGGGACTATTTGTCCTTTTCTTCCTGAAAACGAAATTAGGCCTGGCTGTGCGAGCTATATCCTATGATATATATAGCGCCAGGTTGATGGGCATACAGGTTGAGAGAGTATTCATGTTTATTATGGTGCTGGTGCTTATCCCGGTGATAGTGGCCACACTGGCAATTGCTCCTATTTGGGCAGTAGAACCGTCCATGGGGTGGGGATATATGATAATTGCCATATTAGTAAGTGTACTCGGCGGTCTGGGCAACATCAGAGGTACCATTATAGCCAGCTATATAATAGGCTTTTGTCACTCAGTTGTAGGCTTTGTTATAGCTCAGCCTCTATATATGGGCCTATCAGCCTTAATAGTCGTTTTGATAATGCTAATTGTCAGACCGCAAGGAATAGCTAAAAGTGAAACTGTGTGGTGAGTTAGATGGAATTAGAAGTTAAAAGAGACCGACTGGTATTGCGCGCTGGAGGCGGAAAGTGGGAATGGCATATTGAGCCGAGGTACTGGCGGAATCCCTTAATATACGTTGGCATACTAATAATAGCGCCGGTGGTGGTATATTTCGCATATCCACCCCTTCTAGCTACGGTAATCGATGCTAACCTGCTGGCTGCTATAGCCATCCCTTTGGCGTTGATGAGCATCGGCACCGGGCGAATGAATTTCGGGCCCCAGTTTTATATTGGTATAGGGGGCTACGCCGCTGCTTTGCTCAGCATACATTTTGGTCTCAATCCCGGTTTGACATTGATAGCGGCGGCGCTGGCCGGTCTATTCTTTGGTTTCCTTATGAGTCCTCTGAGTATAATAGCCGGCGGCTTGTACTACAGCCTTTTGACACTGCTTTTGCCCCTGTTATTCCTGGAAGTCACATTTATTTTTTCTGACCTGTTCAAGGGGGATACAGGCCTCTCTGGCATAGCGCCTCTGGTGTCCACCGGCTCTTTTAGCTTGAACCTTCTTATTTACGCCTTTATTTCGCTGGCTATGATGCTATTCTATCTATTTATAATTGATAAAATTTTCAGGTCGAGATATGCCATACAGATGGCAGCTATTAACGATGATGAGGAAGTTGCCAATGGCATTGGCGTAAACGTAAACAAAACTAAAATAATCAGTTTTATCATCCCGGCAATGATGGTGGCCATAGTAGGCTGGTTCTATGCGCACTACTATGGAGCATTTTCTGGACAAACTTATCTGCCACTCTCATTCATGCTGAAGGTATTTATGGTGACAATGATAGGCGGGCGAACACAGATATACGGATGTATCATCGGCGGATATTTCATCTCATTTCTGGAGATGATACTGATACGCACCACGGGGGACATGTCGCCCGTTTTGTTCCCTATTATACTGCTGGCACTGCTTCTAGTTCTCCCTGAAGGTCTGTTCGGGCTCTATCGGAAGCGCCATTATAGAGAATACATGCCAACCTTGCGTTTTAGGAGATAGTTCGTGGCTGAAATACTGAAAGTTACAAATATTTCCAAGCACTTTGGTGGATTAACTGCAGTTAATGACGTCAGTTTCTCTATCAATGAAGGGGAAACTGTGGGGCTAATGGGGCCCAACGGGGCTGGTAAGACGACCCTGGTCAATATGATATGCGGCAGCTATGGTGCTGATTCCGGCAAGATTGAATTTATGGGTAAGGATATTACGAAGTTACCGCCATGGAAGCGATGTAAGCTGGGTATATGCCGGACTTACCAGATCCCGAGGCCATTCCCGGAGCTCACAGCCTTGGCCAGTGTCGTTGTCAGTGCACTTCATGGTAAGGACAGGCCGAATAGGAGCCTTGAGGATGCCTCTACGGAAGCCACGCATTATCTGGAATTTGTCGGTTTATTTAGTAAAAGAAATATACTGGCGCGCGACCTTACCTTGTTCGAAATGAGAGGTCTGGAGTTAGCCAGGGCGCTGGCAACAGAGCCAAAGCTCATCTTTATTGACGAAGTTATGGCCGGATTGAATCCGGTAGAGGCAGAGAAGGCCGTAAGGTTAATTGAACGCGCCAAAGACCAGTTCGGCGTGACTGTGCTGTGGATAGAGCATGTCATGGCGGTATTGATGAGGGCTGCTGAGCGGGTCATAGTTCTGCATTACGGCGAAAAGATTGCCGAGGGTCGTCCTCAAGAAGTGGCAAATAATCCAATGGTAATCGAATCGTATTTAGGTAAAAGCGAAAATGCTTGAGGTAAAAAATCTCAACGTCTCTTACGGCGTCACTCCCATACTGCGGGATGTGAGTTTTAACATTCGGCAGGGTGAAATCGTAGCCCTTTTGGGTTCAAATGGTGCCGGTAAAACGACGCTGGTGAACACTATTATGGGGATGCTAAAACCTGTCTCGGGAGAAATTGTGTTCGAGGGCGAACATATTGATAGTATGCCTCCCCACGAGATAGTCAGGCGAGGAGTTGCCCAGGTGCCCGAAGGCAGAAAGATTTTTCCTTATATAAATGTGCGGGATAATCTTTTCTTAGGAGCCTTCTCCGGGGAAGCCTGGCGAAAGAGAAATGATTCGTTAGAGTGGGTATACAACCTGTTTCCTTTACTAAAAGAGAGAAATAATATGCCGGCAAGAACTTTAAGCGGCGGGGAGCAGCAAATGCTGGTTATCGGAAGGGGCTTAATGTCCCGTCCGAAGTTGATGATGGTGGATGAACCCTCTCTGGGCTTAGCTCCGAAGCTGCTCTCTGAAGTCTATAATATCTTAGAGAAGCTTCGTGATGAGAAAATCACCACTTTGCTTTCCGAGCAAAATGCCCGTCAGGCACTAACGATTTCTGACAGGGGATATGTACTGGAGAATGGAAGAGTGGTCCTTACGGATTCAAGTGATAAATTGCTGGGTAGTAAACTGGTAAAGGAAGCCTATTTGGGAAGATAAGAATGGAAGACTATTTCTCCTTTACTAAGAGGCTGTTCGACCCGTCTAAGATAAAAGAAAAACCCGAGGTGTTTAAAGGGATTAAAGTCCTGGACTTCTCACATGTAATATTTGGTCCCATTGCCGCCAGGCTGTTGGCACAGTATGGTGCAGAAGTATTTAAGATTGAACTGCCTTTTGTTGGTGACTTGTGGAGATTTGGAGTCTACTGGGGCAAGTTCTGGAAGCACTCCAGTGTCTGCTTCCATTTTGTACAATATAACAAACACTTTCTATCAGTTAACTTGAATTCGCCTAAAGGGAAAGAGCTGATTTATAAATTAGCCGAAAAAGCCGATGTGGTAGTTGAGAATTTTGCCGCCGGCACTGCAGAAGCCTGGGGAGTAGGATACAGCCAGCTCAGTAAAATCAACCCTAAAATAATCTATTTGAGTTGTGCCACCTACGGACAGTACGGTCCACTGAGGTTTTTCCCCGGCTGGGATTTGCTGGCCCAGGCTGCCAGCGGTGCCATAAGCCTGACGGGGTATCCCGGAACAGATAAATACTACAAGCTGCCCGATTATCTCGGGGATTACCTGCCAGGAAATGTAGGGGCGCTGTCGCTGGTAATGGCTCTCTACCATCGGAAGAAGACCGGCAGGGGGCAGTACATAGACCTGGCACAATCGGAAGCTTTAATGAGGATATTGCCCAATTTTACCTATTTCAGTATAACTAACGAAGAGCTGGAGCGTGTGGGCAATACCGACCCAACTATGGCGCCATCAGGCATATTTAAGTCCCGTGATGGAAAGTTTGTGGCTCTGGCAGTAGCCACAGAGGAACAATTTAAAGCGCTATCTTCAGCCATGGGCCAGAAAAAGCTGGTGGCAGAATATAAAGATGGGTTTGACAGGTTAAAGCCGGAAAATGCCAGGGAACTCTATAAAATTGCCCAGGAGTGGGTTAGTAAAAAAGACAGCGCTGAAATAGTTAATTTAGCTAAAGAGCATGGCTTCCCCGTGGCAGAGGTAATGGACGATTTCCAAATAGCTAATGATGAATGGCGGAGACAGAGGGGAAGTGTCGTAGTTTTCAAGGACGATATGTATCGGGAGTTGGTGTTGCCGGGGCCATCAGCCATGTTAAGCAAAACTCCCGGGAGAGTAAAATGGCTTGCCAGGCCGCTTGGCTATCACAATCGCTATGTGCTAAAGACGTTATTTGGATTATCGGAAGAGGAAATTAAAAAGCTGGAAAAGGAAAGAGTCATAGGGTACTGGGATGATAGGCCTGGCATCAAGCCGCCGGTATATTATGATATGGAGAAAGACCCGGTGTTTAATTACCAGGGTGATGGGGGAGACAAAGCCCATGAGTAAGGGGAAAGAGAAAGAGCAAGTCTTAGTCAGGTATGGCATTGCCAGGCGGGAGCGTGAAAAGTTTTTAGCAGATATGATAAGCCCGGAGGGCAAGCCTGAAGTTTTAGACGGTGTTGTAGTCCTTGACGCCAGTTATGCTAATTTCTCAGGAATCATAGCAGCGAGTTTATTCGCCGAATTCGGTGCCGAAGTCATCAAAATTGAGCCTCCGGAGGGAGACCCGTCAAGAAAAATGACGCCTTATGGCGCTAATGTAAACGGCGTGGGCATTCCTTTTATCATGGAGGCCAGAAACAAGCGTTATCTAACGCTGGATGTCAGGACGGCAAAGGGCCGCAGAGATTTTGAAAAGCTGGCAGCAAAGGCCGATGTCTTGATTGAAACTTTCCCTGCCGGGCAGATGGACTCCTGGGGGATAGGCTACCGGCAGTTGAGTCAGACCAATCCAGGCCTGGTCTATATTGCAATTACTCCTTACGGTCAGTACACCGATAAGGCTAAGGAGTTCCGCAATTTACCTGACTCAGATATAACATCCCAGGCTGCCTCAGGTTTGGCGGCAAATATAGGGGACCCTGACATTTCTCCTGAGCCATATAACTGGCCTTTTAGAGCCGGAGCCTGGATAGGGTGGTATATATCGGGTTTAGAAGCTGCTTTGGGTGGAGCTATTGCTCTGGTGTATAAGGAAGCTACCGGTGAAGGCCAGATGATAGATGTAGCCACTGCAGATGCCTATGCGTCACTTGTCGGATATCCGGTGTTTATTGGCTATACCTGGGAAAAAGCCCGGCCCAGACTGGGTCGCCATGACTTCACTCTATATCCATATGGGTTCTGGAAGAGCAAAGACGGCATTGTGGCTATAGCAGCTCCCCGGGACCATGACTTTAGAGCACTACTGAAAATTCTAAAACTATGGAAAATTGAGGACGACTGGAGGTTTACCTTTGACCGCATAACGGACATACTTGGAGCAAATAGAGAAACTATATGGCTTGATAGAGGCGGAAACAGTTAAATATACCTCAGATGAGCTGATAAGGAAAGCCCTGGAATATAGCATAAAGGCAGCGCGCTCTAAGTGGAGAGGTGGTGGGGTGCCTATCATCATGAAGGTGCCGAAGCCTTCCGAGGCTATGAAAAACCCGCACTGGACTATACGCAAAACCTTTCAGGAGTTCGATGATAAGAGACTGGGAAAGTTTATTATCCCGGCTAACTTCATAAAAATGTCAGAATCGCCGCCTAGAGTAAAGTGGATATCCTGCGATATCGGTAAGGATAACGACTATATCCGTAAAAAATATCTTGCTGACTAAGTTTCGCTGGAAGTTAAGAACAAAGAAAGAGCCTCAAGCGAGGCTCTTTCTTTTTAGCTCCAACTTCGCTTTAGTTACCGACTTTTCAAACCGGTCCGAAATCGTAAATTCAGACCAGCCTTGAGTAAAATCTACTGACCAGCTTCCTGACGCAACTGGGCAGGAGTCTTGTACTTCTCAGGCTCGGCGAACTCTCCCTTATACCGCGGAGGATTCTCCTTACTTTTATATCCAGTGCCCAACAGAACTACGTTATCCTTCCCCTGGAACTGACCAATGGGGATAACCAACTTATCAGGCAAAAAGATTGGGTTTGGCAGCGTAGGATTTTTAGGGTCGCAATCAAAGCGTGAGTGGAAGAACGGTGAAACTTTATCACCACATATTCCTTGCAGTGTTACCGGGCCCACATTCTCTACGTACAGCCCTTCCAGTGCCGGTATTAATTCTTCAACATTGGTATTGCCAACTTTCTCTATTAACTTCTTGATAAGATAAATGTCGGCGTAGGCTATCTGCACGTTACTCTGTACCGGGATTCCCTTTGCCTCGCACCTTCTGCCCCCATGCAATCGCGTCTGGAGTAACAGGAATCTGCTTCTCATAAAACGGGCTGATTACCCCCAGGCACTTGCCGCCGGTCAGGTCCCAGAAATCGTAGGTCTGTGATGTTCCGCCATAAAAGCATACTGGTATGTCCTTAGCTGAAGATTCAGCCCACTGCTTGGCGAAAACATCGGTGTCGGTGAACCAGCTGGAGCAGAAGAACATTACCTGTGCCCCGCTGTTGGCTATCCCTTCCAGTACTGGCAAATACATCCCCATTTTGGCCCTCACCGGTTTGTTATAGACTGTCTCCAGTCCATATGTCTGCTTGGCATAGTCCGGCCACTTCGGCAGATTCTTTTCGGGAATGCCATTGCGCCACGATTTTGTCCAGGCGAGGTCTTCCCAGAGCCAGGCGATCTTAGTTGCCCCTACTACCTCTTTGAACAGGGCGAAAGTAGCCAGTATGCCGGAATAATGGCCGTCTTCAGGGTCGTAATCTCGGAAACAGAACTTGTACGTGTTATAGTCGTCCATTACCGGTGTCGTTAGCTCTCTACCCATGGCACCCTGATAAAAAAGTATGTGGGGTCGCTCTTTATAGAGCTCGACCGATTTTGGTGTAACGGCCAGGCATATCTCGGTCCTGCCTTCCACAAAGTAAATTAAAGCTTTGTCATCAAGCACCATTCTGGTAGCTGCAGCTACGGTCAATGAGGCATCGCCTTTGCCATCTTCGACCACAAATTTGATTGGCGTGCCACCAATGCCGCCGGCGGCGTTTATCTCATCGCAGGCCATCTGCATGATATCCATGGCGGGCTTTGTTCCCGGAGACGCTACATTGCCGATATAGCCGATTACTATCGGTTCTGTCGATATCGGCGCTTTTGGCCCGCAGCCAATCATTACCATCGCAGCAATAAGTATTACCGCTACTAAAGCAAAGCAAATTTTGCGCATAAATTAATCACCTCCTTTTTTTATTTTTACTGCCTCGTTTTAAACTCTTATAACGAGTTTTCGCTGTTTCTCCCACAGCGGCACCTCCTCGCCCCCGATAGTTGCCCCATAAACTATGTACCTCAATATCAGTTTCTGCCCGGTTCACCCCCCTTCTTAACTAAAAAGGCACCAGCGATCACTACATTATCTAGCGATTGCCGTGCCTTTTTTCATCCCTACACTACCTCTGGCTAGTTAACGGTATTTGAAGTGTTGTTTTGTGCTTTGTATTTCTGTTGCAGTCTACCCTGCTGGTCTGGATTTTGTCAACCAGTGAAACGATACATCGCAAAATGCGCTATTTTGTTCAACAAGATGAACAAGATAAGATTGCGTTATCCTATTTTGGCCACCCGCGCAGTAAAATTAGTCCTCCAGCGTAACGAACCTGTTGGCAAGGTCTGCTGCAGCTGGGAGCGACTGCATCCAGAATGCCTTGTTCTCTGGGTCTCCGGCACCGAACAGGTGGTCGTACTTCACCCTATCTTCACTCGTTGGCAGGCGCTCGATGGTACGAACAGCCAGCTCGCGCAGTTGGCGAGCATTCGCCAGGCGAGAATTGAGCGCGACATAATACAGGCCGAGCTTTTCCACTGCCTGGACTTGCCGGCCTACCTCCTGTCCTGCCTGCCTGAACTGGCTGAGGACGACAAGCACCCGGTCTCCAAGGTTCATTGGCGGAATCTCAAACTCATTCCCGGCTGGAATGCGAGTTAGGAGGTCGGCACCTTTGGGCCGCGAAGTAATACGCTCCTTTATCTCGGTGAGGCTGGAGCCAGAACTTCCTGCCAACACGAAGACAAACTGTGCGCCTCTGTCAGCGCTGGCGTCCAGGTACGGCAAAAGCACCTCGTATGGCCAGGCTTCGTGGGGTTTGGCATCGACCTCATCAATCAAGCAGAGGCATGGTTTGTTCTCGGCATCGAGTTGAGCAAGGCCCGCGAGGAACTCCTCGCGGCTGCACTTGGCGAGGTTGCACTCTTGGTAACGGATGGTCTGTGGCAGTGAGGCCGCCACCTGTTGGACGAAATAGGTTTTGCCGCTCCCGGGTGCTGCCCAGATAAGATAGTTTTCTCGCTTTCGGCTCGGGCGGTCAAATCCAGCCGCAATCTTGTGCCAGACGTCCTTCACTGTATTGCGCACGGTTTCTTCATACCTGGTATAGTCACCGACAACTCGATATCGCGATAGGACGACCCAATCCAGTGCGACGATGAATGACCGTGCCTCGCGTGCCATAGGGTCATCCACAGCCACGGTAAGATCCGGTGCCACTGGCTGCCTGGACTCTACCACCTGACCACCAGTGACCGGGTCGCCAAGGAACTCGGCAATGGCGCGCAGCACTGAATCGGAGTCGCCGTACCAGGGAATGTGGTCATTTCCTTCCAGGGGGACGAAGCGGGCATTTGGTATCAAAGATGCCAGTTCTCTACCCAATCGGAAGGGGATGACCAACTCTAGCTGGCGATGTAGCACCAGTGTCGGAACCCGGAGACTGGGAAGGAGATGCACTACATCAGCTTTATATACGACGTCTAGTAATTTGAGCAGCCATCTCCGGGGTGGCACACTCACGCTGGTACTTGGCGAACAATTCACTAGCAAGCGGCATAGCGCCAGGGAAGAAAATGTCAGCAAGGGTCTTTGAACCGAACCCCCAGTGAGCGCGGACTAGAGAAATCAACGCGGTTTTGACTTCCTCTGTGGTGATTGCTTCACCACGGGCAAAGGTACCATAGAGGATTAGGTGGCTGACACGCCGGGGATGCCTGGCAGTATAGGCTACAGCAATCGGACCACCTACAGAAATGCCCATTAGTGCCAGGCGTTTCAGTTTAAGATGGTCAATAACCGTTTCCAGGTCCTTAAGTTCTGCCTCCAACGTAAAGTCAGTCCGGTTTCGGTCGGATAGACCGCTGCCGCGCTGGTCGTAGCGCACTAAAGTATGATGAAGTGCCAACCTTTCAAAAAAGCGGCGTGCTTCTGGGTCTTGCCAAATCAGTTGTAAGTGGCTAAGCCATGTTGTAGGCATAACAAGCGCAGGCCCCTCACCCACAGTTGCATAGGCAATGCGAGCACCATCAGGGCTGGTGCAAAAGCCAATCTGCTGTTCCATAACCGAAACCTCCACCCCGGGTTTCGCGAATCTACCAGTGAAGCTATCTTAAGTCCCTGCAATCTAGTTGTCAAGCCTGGTATACGTGTGAGTTCCATCGAACCAACTTAGGCCTATGGCTTGAGGCATTGAACGAAACGCTATTTTGCGATATTAACGCTTATCGCCCTGTCAGCGAGTACCACAGGGCTCGGAATGGTTTCAATTTAATAAATGGCGGAGGTACTTCTAGCTGGATTTTCTCAGCCACGGGGAACATGTTGATTCTGTCCACCTCCGGTTTCAGGCGGTCTATTTCCTCAATATCGTTTTTTGCCAGCAGGTCATCAATGCGGTGTGCCATTTCCCAGGCGGCTCTCAGGCGCTGCTCGCTTATTCTGGCCAATTTTTCGGGTATGATGCCGTATTTAACTTTGAGTTGGTTAAGGCGCAGTATGGCTTCATAAGAGGTGTCCACAATCTGCTGGCGAGTCATCCAGTCCGTCTCGTAGTTCAAGCGAATATTTCCAGCTCGGCGATACCAGTGCCTGGCGATACTCTTCCAATTTACGAAACAGTATGTGGTAGCCGTAGCGCTCCGGGTGCTCGAAAGCCCAGGCTGCCGGGGTCGAGAAATGGCGCCAGCGGAGAGATGAACAGCGAAAGGCGTTTGTCCCCACGAAATTTTTTAAATAAATGCTCGCAGTAGTCGATGGTGTCCATTACCGACTGCGGCGTTTGCCGGGATAAGCCAATCATGAAGAACACATCCAGCCGCCTGCAGCCGACGTCCAAGGGCATCGCTCAGCGTTTGTTCCAGGTCCTTGTCGGAATAGGGCCTGCCGATTATTTTTCTTATGGCGGGGTCATGTGATTCGGGTGAAATCTCCAGGCAGAAGTCAGGGCAGGCCAGGCTCATCTGGCGCAGAAACTCCTTTGAGGCCGGATAGAATAATTCGAGTATGAACTGGTTCTTTACCCTGTTCTTTTGAAGCAAGCTCAGCACCTGGCTGGCGTACTCTTTGCCAGCCTGATTCAGGTCGCCGAGTATGAAGATAGGGCCGTTGCTGAAGCGCGAGATTTGTTTGATATCGCGGATTACCGCTTCCGGAGAACGGAAAGCCGGCTTAGTTCGGTTATAGCATTTCCTGAAGGCTGCGGCGGAACCGCCGCAGATAACGCAGTTCTCAGTGCAGCCGCGGCAGGTAAGAACTGCCGTTATGGGATAGCGAGACCAATCTTTAACCGGTGTGTAGCTGATAAAGTCACGGAACCTGATGACAGAGCGTATCACGTGGCCGAAATGATTGACCATGACATCGTTAATGTCGGTGGGAACGTGAGAGAAGGGGTTTTCGTGTATCTTGCCCTGGCTATCTTTCCAGACAAGATTCGGCACCGTTTCAGGCTTTTTATTGTTCCTTATGCAGTCCATTAGCTGCCGGAACGGCTCCTCCGTGGAATCGCCCCGGAGCACATAATCTATCTCCGGATATTCAATCAGCTCTTTATAGAAATAAGAGGATGAAAAGCCGCCGAATATGAGCTTTGATTCAGGGTGCCATTTCTTGACTATCCTGGCTACCTCGATGGCGCCATGGCAATGCAACATCCAGTGGAGGTCGATGCCGAAGACTGGAGCTTTAAGTCGCTTTATAAAGGCTTCGGCATCGAATTTTCTGTCCCTGAGCATACGCACGGCAAGGTTTACGATGCGTACTCGATAGCCGAAGCGTTCCAGATATTCGGCGATGCTGGTGAGCCCGATGGGGTACATCTCGAAGACGTAAGAAGGCGGAATTAAGTCGCTGACCGGTCCGTAAAGTATGGTCTTTTTGCGGAAATCATATACGCTGGGTGCATGCAGTAGAATCAGGTCGGTTGGCATAGCTATCTATTTATCACTCCGATTTATTCGTTTCTGTCATTCTGAAGGAGCCCTTCGCCCCTGTCATCCTGGGGAGCGAAGTGACGAAGGATCTGGCTCAGGATAAACTCCGCGACTGAAGAATCTCACTTAAAAGGGTAAGCCCTGCGAAGGGTTTAGATTCTTCGCTTCGCTCAGAATGACAGTTTTGGGAAATCTCAAAATGGCAAGTTAAAATCAAAAATATTTTCAGAATATTCCGGCTAGAAGATAGCCGATGCCTAAAGCAACTGGGTTAACAGGACAACCAGTACGTTATTGGCCATGGCCGGCATCAGCTTGCTTTCGTCCTGGTATCTAAGGGCACCTCGAATAGCTCTGACGGCGAAGGGAAGCGTTGCCAGGGCTATTAAACAGAAAACCGGCATCAGCCCGGCTGCCACCCAAACGACAATCCACAAATAGACTAGGCCGGTTAATGCTGAATAGACTATACTTGCTTTAGCTTTTCCCAGAGTTATGGGCAGTGTTTTTCTGCCGGCTGTCTTGTCGGCTTCAGTGTCAGGGAATTCATTCAGAAATAATAAATTATGCACCAGTATACCTGAAGGGATGGCAGGCACAACGGCGGGAAGTGTGTATTCGCCTGTCTGGACGAAATAAGCTCCCAGAACCGGCAGTGCCCCCAGGCCAACCCAGGGTGACCACTCAGGCCAGCCCAGTTTGGTCAGTAGCGGCGTATAGAGGAGAATGCATATAGCGCGCTACAACAAGCAACGGCAGCAGGAGCCAGCCGCTAACCAGCACGAAGTAAATGCCTATCGGTACCGCCAGCAGGAAGCAGGCCAGGCCGAACCAGAAGACGTGCTCCGGCTTCAGCGAGGCAGCGGGCAGAAAACCACTGCCGCCGCTGAATGGCGTCCTTCTGGTCTTCAGGTCGATGCCGCTTTTGTAATCGTAGTAGTCGTTGAGGACATTGACGCTGATGTGACACAAGAGCAGGCCGATGAAAGCCAGGATAGCGTGGCCAAGATGAAAGGCACCGTCATACCAGGCAATGAGGTGCCCAGAAAAGCCAGCACCACGGAAAGTAATAAGAACTGTGGCCTGGTCTCAAGGAACCATATTTTTAGCTTCACGAGGTTTTGAGTATAGCAAACAGGTTGATGCCGTGTCTACATCTTAGATGCGGGTTATGATTTCTTCTTGCTGAATCCGAAGATGTAAATTATCTCCAGGATGGCCAGTGTGTTAAAGATAAAAATACAGATGAACCACGCTAGCTGCTTGTTGCCGGCAGACCTCCACAGGGCCACGCCTTTCCACGGCAGAGTCCAGAGAACGAGCAAAAGGATAACCCATGTCATCCACATCGGTGTTGGCCAGGAATTTACTAATTCCATTTTACTCCTCCTTTATTTGATGGTCTTGAGTCCACATATTATCGTTCCATGCCAGTCCCTGAATTCTGGCTGATTACCGTTCATAATAAACGCTTCCAATTTAGCAATACCATTCTCGAACTCGCCTTCCGGCATAAGGTGGTAGGTCGAGACGTATTTGTTCTTTACCTTTTGCAGGTATTCATAGTCTATGGGGATATTGGCGACAGTCACCTCTTCGTGTTTAATATCTTTGAAAGCGAGAGAATCCAATAGGTAATCTATCTGGTCAATATCCGGAAATCTGCTCTTTATCGATGTCGACATAGCTGGGGAAAAAATCTTTAATAATCGGATGCTGGTCTTCGATTTGTTTATGGCTGGAGGTTAAAAGAACCAGAACGCCATCTCGTAACACACGATGACACTCTGATAGCATGAAATTCAGGTTTTTTATTTGATGGATAACGTAGGCCCCTATTACAGTATCAAAAGAACTATCGCGGAAAGGCAATTGCTGGTTATCGATGTCGGTGCATATAACTTCAAGAGATTTGTCCTTGGCAACCTTCAACATGGCCAGCGATACGTCGACGCCGATTAAATCAGCGTTGATTCTATTCTTTATTTGCCAGGCTATATTTCCGGTGCCGCAGCCGAGGTCTAATACCTTCTTTCCCTGGCTAATCCTCCCCAGTTCAATAATCTTTTTTATCAGACCGTCGGGATAAGAGCGGTAGTTGTCATATATCTTTGAAATATCCGGCGTAGTTGACCTGCTGTGCTACTTCTAGCTTTCATAGGTTGATATTAGAGTATTTTCTCCACGGCCTGGCCACGGTCTTATTTTCCAGGGCATCCAGGGCTCTATTTATCATCTTCCTGGTGTCGCTGGGCATTATGATATCGTCGATATAGCCTCGTTCAGCACCCATGATAGGGATTCTCGTACAGCTCCTTGTACTCCTGTACTCGTTTGGCTCTTCACCTCTTTGGGATTTTCTGCCTCTTTTATCTCCTTGGCGAAGATGACGCTGGCTGCAGTCTCAGCACCGACAATGGTAACCAGAGCTGTGGGCCAGGCAAATACGAGGTCGGCACCGATGGATTTGTCCAGCATACCGTAATGGGCACCGGCGTAAGATTTTCTGACTATGATTGAAATCAGCGGGACGGTGGCATCGGCCCAGGCGTAAAGCAACTTGGCACCATGGCGCAGAATGCCCTTCCAATCTTGCTCGGAACCTATCATGTAACCGGGACAATCCTGGAAGCTAATCAGCGGGATATTAAACAGGTCGCAGAACCTGATAAATCTGGCCATTTTATCTGCGGCGTCCACATCGATAACGCCGCCGATATGCGTCTGGGCGGTTGGCGACTATGCCTGCTGGGCGACCATTGAACCGGGCGAAGCCGATAATGCAGTTCTTGGCGTGGTCTTTCAGCAGCTCGAAAAAGTAGCCATCATCCACTACCAGCGTAATTACTTTAAGCATATCAAATGCCTGGTTTGGACGGTCAGGAATTATGGTATCCAATTCCGGGACTGTTCTATCCGCTTCATCCTGGGTATTGATGCAAGGCGGCTTTTCTTTGTTATTTGACGGAAGGAAAGAAGAGAAGTTGCTTGCAAGTATCCAGTGCCTCTTTGTCATTCTCAACTACCACATGTGTTTGTCCTGATTTCACGGCGTGGGCTTTCCAGCCGGAAAGCTCGTCGAGGGTGATTTCCTCACCGACTTGAGTTTTTACGAAGGCCGGGCCAGCGATGCCCATGAAGCCGGTATGCCGGCATTGGATGAGGAAGTCCTGCATTACCGGATGATAAGCCTGTCCGCCTAAGCATGGTCCCATGAGCAGAGATATCTGTGGCACTATACCGGAAGCCAGTATTTGAGCTCTGAATAGCCAACCATAGGCTTCGAGCGTATCCATGCCCTCCTGAAGCCGGGCTCCTCCCGAATCGTTCATGCTTATGCAGGGCCAGCCCATGTCCTTGGCAAATTCAAGCGCCCGGGCAAATTTCTTGCCGTGGTATTCGCCAAAAGTCCCGGCCATGGCAGTAAAGTCCTCGGCGATAGCGACCACAGGTCGGCCATTTACCTTACCGTAGCCAGTTATTACACCTTCAGCCGGTATCTCCCTTTTGTCCATGCCGAAATTTATAGTGCGGTGCTTAACGAAAAGTCCTATTTCGGTGAAGGTGCCCGGGTCAAAGAAATAATCAATCCTTTCCCTGTGCTGACCATTGCCCAGCTTTATGGCGCTGCTCAATGGCTTTGGGGTCTCCCATTTGCTTTATTTTTTCTCGCTTTGCCTTGTATGCCTCGATTATCTCTTTTGTGTTTGACATGTGTATCACCTTTCACTGCTGGCTTATTGGTTGACTCAATGCCTTAGTGTCAGTGCTACAAATTATTTCTGGCGCTAGCGGATGCCGATTTCTCGGGAGATGACGAGCTGCTGGATTTCCGAAGTACCCTCAGTGATGGTTGACATTCGGGAGTCGCGGAAGTAGCGCTGGACCACGGACTCTTCCGTCAGACCGTAGCCTCCATGAATCTGCATGGCTTCGGTAGTTACCCTGACAGCAACCTCGCTGGCGAAGAGCTTGGCCATAGCTGCTTCCTTAATGTGTGGCTTATTCTGGTCATAGAGCCAGGCAGCGTAGAATATCAGCCAGCGAGCCGCCTCTATATCCAGAGCCATTCGTGCCAGTTTAAAGGCATTAGTCTGGAATTTGGCTATAGGCTGCCCGAACTGTACCCTTTCTTGAGCATATTTCAGGGAAGCATCGTAAGCTGCACGAGCCAGGCCTAAACTTCTGGAGGCGTGGGAGATCCTGCCCCCCATCAGCGATTCCATCACGTAGGGGAAGCCTTTGCCCTCTTCACCGATAAGATTCGCTTCGGGCACAGCACAGTCCTCGAAAGTCAGCTCACCTGTTTCACCGGAACGACCACAAAACTTGTGAAGCTTGGCTCGATTGAATCCGGGAGTGCCTTTTTCAACGATGAATAAGCTGACTCCACCTCTGGACACCTTTGCTTTTGTCCGTATAAGCGGCAGCCAGAACGAAGTCGCAGATATTGCCGTTGGTGATGAAGATTTTGGTACCGTTGAGGATGTATTTGCCGTTCTTTTTAGTGGCAGTGGTTTGTATGGATGCGGCGTCGGAGCCGGCGTTAGGCTCGGTAAGCCCGAAAGCGGCTATTTTTTCTCCTTTAATGGCTGGTACCAGGTATTTCTTCTTCTGGTCTTCGTTACCGCGAGTATAGACGGCTGTGGTGCCGATGCCGCTTTGAACCATGATACCGGCACATATGCCGACGCTGTGGTAAGCTACTTGCTCGACTGAAATACAGTCACCTATTTTGCCCATCTCAGCACCGCCGTACTTAGCCGGGATATCTGACGCAGAGATAGCCTAATTTTCCCATCTTGGGAAATAGCTGTAGGGGGAAGGTAGCTGTTTTTTCGGCTTCCTCAACGAGCGGGGCGATTTCTTTCTCCGCAAAGTTGCAGATGGCTTCCTGGAACATTTTATGCTCTTCGGAAAGCTCGAAGTCCATTTTTGTTTGTCCTCCTTGTATTTGAAAGTAATGAGTTAAAGCTTTAATATTGTATAGCAAATTTACGGAAATTTAAACGCTCGTATGGTAAGTTTGAGATGGAAGTAATTCCGGCGGTTGATATCAAAGGGGGCAAGTGTGTCCGGCTGTATCAGGGAGATTACCTGAAGGAGACGGTTTTCTCTGAGGATCCGGTAGATGTCGCCATGGGCTGGAAGGCTCAGGGGGCTCGGCGGCTGCATGTGATTGACCTGGATGGCGCTGCCGGCGGTGAGCCGCATAATATTGCGGTTATCGAGGCTATAGTAAAAAGGGTGAACTTACCGGTGCAGCTTGGTGGTGGCATAAGAGATGAGGCTACCGTGGCGAAGCTGCTGGACATAGGTGATAGACCGGGTGATTCTGGGAACGGTTGCCGTGGAGAATCCAGAGTTGGTAAAAAGTTTATGCCAGAAGTACGATGAGGCTATAGTCGTTGGCATCGATGCCCGTGACGGGTATGTAGCCACTCGCGGCTGGGTTAAGGGGACTGAAATTAAGGCTTTGGAGCTAGGCCTGACAGATGGCGGATATGGGGGTGAGGCGTATAATCTATACCGATATAAAACGCGATGGCACGCTTACCGAGCCCGGTTTTGAGGCCATAGCTGAGATGGTGAAAGGTGTGAACCTGCCCATTATCGCTGCCGGTGGCATTTCAAAATTGAGCCATTTGAGGAAGCTTAAGGAACTGGGGGTAGAGGGGGCTATTGTGGGCAAAGCACTTTATACCGGCGATATAAATTTGAGAGAGGCTCTGGCTTTGGGATTTGAAGTTTCACCCTCTCCCTTCAGGGGTTTTATATTAAACTTTTCTCATATATCAAAAATTAAATAGTTGTATCATAAACTAGAAGAAAACCTATATAGTTTGGTTAATATTGGTTTTTATTTATATTTCAGGAGCAGCAGCTTACATTTTCACTGCGAATATTATCGCTGGTTTTATTATGCTTGTTAACCTTGCAATATTTTTGTGTCTGGTATATCAACATCACCAAAAAACAGGAATATAGCAACTACCTCTAAAGCGTATTCATTGTTGGTTTCTACAAAAGATGTAGAAACCAATACCGCAAGCAAGCGTAACAGCAAGAGTTAAATATATGATAGTCCCCCCGTTATAAAAAACAGCGAGTGCAGTGAAAAATATACCAACAATGAAACCAATATCAAGCCATCTACACATCTTACACCTCCTAAATATAAGTTATGACTATTATATATGAATGTTAACTATCTAGCTATAGAAGCAATAATTATGTACAAAAAAGTTTGAGAAACGAGTAAGGTAAATTGCGAAGAGAAGAGGCACTAAAATGCATTCTATAGGAATATGCACAATATCCTACTCTTTCTATATTTGATAAGCCTAAGATTGATAAACACAAAAAACCTAACCTACGTCAATAATCTTAATCTTTTCATCCTTAAATCTTTCATAGATGATATTTTCGTATTCTTAAATTCCTACTTATGTGCTACACATATTATATAGAGTATATATCACTGAGGTATGAAAATGGAAATATGGCAAGAAAGAGGACTGGCAATAGCGAACAGCAACACAGTTGAGAAAAACAAACTGGGCTGGAAAGTGCCTTCTCAATCGGGCAATGGAACTTATATCGTGAATCTTGACGACGGCGAGCCGTTTTGCACCTGCCAGCACTTTGAGACTACACACAAGAAGTGCCAGCACATTTATGCGGTTGAGTTTATTGTGCAGAGAGAGACAACATCCCGACGGTACTGAAATCTGTAACCAAAACGATGAGGGTAACTTATGCTCAAGACTGGCCTGTCTATAATGAAGCTCAAACCCACGAACAGGAACATTTTGTTGCGCTGCTCCGTGACTTGTGCAATGGCATTCAACAGCCAGAATATAAATTCGGGCGACCTACGACTTGCCATTGGCTGATGTGGTATTCGGTCTCGTCTTCAAAGTCTATACGCACGATGTCCGGGCAGACGATTCACTGCCGACTTGAAAGAAGCTGAAGCTAAAGAATTGGTTACTAAATCTGCCATCATTATCAATAGTGCATTCCGCTATCTTGAAAACCCTGAATTGACACCACTTCTCAAATCCCTTATTGAGCAAAGTGCAAGCCCTCTGAGAGCCATAGAAACCGACTTTGCCGTTGATTCGTCTGGCTTCGCCACTACCACCTATGCCCGATGGTTTGACCATAAGTGGGGCAAGGAACGAAGTAAGCAGACATGGGTTAAAACCCATCTGATGTGTGGTGTTAAAACCCATGTCGTTACCAGCGTTGAAGCTACAGCCTACGAATCGGCTGATGATCCTCAATTTCCCGAACTGGTTGAACAAGACAGCCAAGACATTCACTATCAATGAAGTCTCGGCCGACAAAGCCTATTCCGGCAGAAAGAATCTCAATGCAGTTCAAGCTGTAGGTGGAACAGCTTATATTCCCTTCAAGTCTAACTCTACAGGCATGGGCAATAAGTCATCATAAGTTTGATGGTCTTTGGAATCGCATGTGGCATTTCTACAACTTCAATCGGGAAGCCTTTTTGGAGCATTACCATAAGAGGTCTAATGCCGAAACTGTTTTCTCCATGATTAAGACGAAGTTCGGTGGTTCGGTTCGCTCTAAAACCCCGATTGCTCAGGTCAATGAAGTTCTTGTGTAAGGTTCTGTGCCATAATATCTGTGTCCTTATTCAATCTATCTACGAACTAGGGCTTGAGCCTACATTCTGGACCTTCAAGGGAGAGCGGTAATGAAAGATAAGGTGGTGTGCGATGTTAAAATTTAATGATAAAGGTTTGATTCCGGTCATAGTTCAGGACGCCGATAACGGGGAAGTATTGATGCTGGGCTATGCCGATAAGGAAGCGCTGAGAGCGGACGCTGGACAGCGGTGAGGTATGGTTCTACAGCCGAAGCCGACAGGAATTGTGGCACAAAGGAGCTACCTCGGGGAGCATTCTGAAAGTAAAGTCAATAGCCAAAGATTGTGATAGCGATGCTATACTGATTCGGGCTGAGCCGCCGGCCCGGTATGCCACACCGGCAATCAAAGTTGCTTTTTTCAGACGCTTGATAAGAAAGACGTGAGTTAAGCCCACCCAAGCAGACAGACCTAAAGGTCTGGCCCTACAGGCTGAGTAGAGGTTAGTGTCTCGCCACTGTCGGTTTCGACGACTTTTTTCATGGCTGATAAAGCTGTTTCCAACTGGCTGTCGTTCGGTTCTCCCGTGGTCATGGATTGTAGCAGTAGTCCTGGAGCCAGAAGGCTGCGAACCAGAACATTTCCGTGATGGGTTGCACCGAAGCGAACAAATTCGTAGCCGATAGCAGCGATGACAGGGATGAGAACGATGCGAGACAGAATGCTGAGCCATATAGACGGACGACCGAGCAGGGCAAAAACAAATATAGAGATAACCAGAACTGCTAACAGGAAGCTGGTGCCACAGCGGGTGTGGGATGTAGAGTAATTCCTGACATAGTCCAGCTCCAGGGGCATTCCAGCTTCGTAGGCATTGACCACCTTGTGTTCGGCTCCGTGATAAGTAAAAAGTCTTTTCACTTCCGGCATCAGGCTTATGATTTTCAGATATGCGATAAAGATGCCGATGCGTATAATGCCTTCGATAAGGTTGCTGACCAGGGATGAGGTGATGTGGGGGTCGACCAGATAGCGGGTAAGCAGCAGCGGAGCGATAAAGAAAAGAGCTACAGCGAAGGCAACGGCGATGACCACGCTTCCCCAAAGCAGTGCTGGAGATATGCTCTCTTCCTCTTCGGCGGCGGCAATTTGGGCGGAATGAAGCAAAGATTGAGTTCCCAGGGCTAGTGTCTCGATAAGTACGATGATGCCTCTGACAAAAGGCCAGTTTCTGGCGCGGCCTTTATACAGGCTGGCAAGAGGCTGGCTGGTCAGGCTAATCTCGCCATTAGGGCGGCGGACGGCGACGGCTATGCTTTTTCGCCCTCGCATCATTACGCCCTCCATTACTGCCTGACCGCCGTAGTAGAAAGGGGCTGGAGTTGCCATTTTGTACTCTTTTCTGCTTCACTAAATTCTAAATTCCAATTTTCAAATCCCAAACAAATTCGAAATCCAAAATCCTAAAATTTGGTGCTTGGGATTTGGATATTTGAGATTTTGATGAAGGGACAACCAGGGGTGTGAAGCTTATTCCTTAATCTTGTAGCGGCGTTTGAAGCGTTCCACTCTACCGGCAGTGTCAACTATCCTCTGTTCGCCGGTGAAGAAGGGATGGCACTTGCTGCACAGCTCCACTCTAAGCACCTTCCTGGTGGAGCCGGTAGTGAAGGTGTTGCCACAGGAGCAGATTACCTTGGCATCGGTGTAGTATTCAGGATGTATTTTAGGTCTCATTTCACTTGCTCGGTATAAACGCTGACTTTTTTGCGGTCCTTGGTTGCCGGTTCATATTTGACATTGCCATCGATAAGTGCGAATAGTGTATGGTCTCTGCCCACGCCGACATTGTTACCCGGCTGAATGCGAGTGCCTCGCTGCCTGACCAGTATGGTGCCGGCATTAACCTGTTGACCGCCATATCTTTTTACACCCAATCGCTTTGATTGGCTGTCACGTCCGTAGCGTGTACTGCCTCCGCCCTTCTTATGTGCCATTAGCTTTTACCTCCGGTTGCCACCTTTTTCTTTCGCAGTCTTTTTTGGCGCTGCCTCCTCGCCCGGTTTAACGATTTCCTTGATTTCCAATTTAGCATAAAGCTGTCGATGGCCTTTTTTCCGGCGATAGCGCACCTTTGGTTTATATTTGAAAACGATAACCTTGTCGCCCTTCCCTTCGCCGAGACAGGTGGCGACTACTTTGGCGCCATCGATTGTCGGATTACCTACGACGGTATCCTTGCCATCGGCGATAAGCAACACCCTAGATAGCTCGATATCTTCGCCTTCGGCAACAGCCAGGCGGTCGACATCGATTTTTTGTCCCGGCGCTACTTTGTATTGCTTGCCGCCGGTTTCGACTATAGCGTAAGTCTGTGTCATTTTCAAAGCGAAAGATAATTTACCAGATTAGGTAGCTGAATGTCAAATTCGGTACTATCCCTATATGCCAAGTTTAATCCCATAGAGCCTTAGCTACGTCCTCCAGACCGAGCTCAAGCAGCTTATTTTTAGCTCGGTATGCCGGTGTTGACGTCCCAGCCACGGACGGTGAAATAGTCTTTAAGCAATGTATCGAAGTCCACAGTCCTGCCGGCAGTGGGGCCGGCTTCCGGTGGTGGATTGCCAGCCACCCTGCCCGGGACCTTGAAGTCAGACATGCTTATGCCTTCGCGGGCATTGAACGCCTGCCGAATGCTGGCGACCCTATCTCCCACCTTTAGCAGGTCGTCGATGCTGTAGTCCCAGCCTGTGGTCAGGTTTATGAAGTCGGTGAGTGCGCTGGCGTCCATGAAACCGTAGCCGAACTGGCATAGGCCGGCACAGCTTATGGCATGCATCAGGTCGCTGCCCATCTTATTTGCCGCACCACGGCCGGCAGCCGACTTGCGGTCGTAAGCAGGGAATTCCAGGCCGCTGGCTGGCTTGGTGCCGTAGTTACCCTGTGTATGGCGGGCTGGTGTGGCATCGAGATAGGAAATAGCATAATTCATGTACCGTTTCGGGTCGTGCATGGGCACTTCCTCGCCATGTATGTGGATGGCAAATTCTTCGGCTCCTTTGCCTATCTGCTCGGCTGCCCGTTTGACGCCGTCGGCAAGTACCCCGCCGAAGCCCTGCCTCTTGGCCAGCTTCTCGGTCATGTCTACGATAGCCTTGTGGTTGCCCCATCTGAGCTCGATGCCATCGGTATCTTTATTACTGATTAAGCCGTTTTCGTAGCACTCTATGGCGAAGGCTATTATGGAACCGGCGGAAATGGTGTCCAGCCCGTAGCGATTACAGATATCATTGACCTTTATTATGGACTCGAGGTTGTCGTTCAAGCACATTGAGCCGAAGGCTGCCAGCGTCTCGTATTCGGGCTTGTGAACCTAGTGCCGGGTAGTTATACTGTCCCGTGCCTGGCTTCATATGCCCGCCGCAGGCAACAGGACAGCGCCAGCAGCCATATCTGCGCTCCTGCAAATCGATTACTCTCTGGTCGCTGATGGCAGCAGCAGTGGTGAAATCCAATGCTGTTCCCTTCCAGTTCTTGACCGGTGCATCCCCGATTTGCACTAAGCTGATTCATGCCGGCTGCAAGTGCCGAAATTGCGGAATCCTTCAACAGCGCCGCCTAGTTGCGCCAGGTGTTTTGTACGTGCCGCTTTTATCTCTAACTCGTGGGCAATAGGGACTTTTTGGTTTCCCTTCACAGCCACAGCCTTGAGCTTCTTGGAGCCCATCAAGGCACCCAGGCCAGAACGGCCGGCGGCTCGCCCCCTGTTGTTGATAATGCAGGAAATAAGTGACAGGCTCTCACCTGACGGGCCGATGCAGGCGATTCGAGCCTCCTTGCCAAGCTCAGCCTGGAGCAGTGACTCCGTTTCCCAGGTGTCCTTGCCCCACAATTTATCTGCCGGCCTCAGTTCGGCTTTACAGTTATCGATGAAGAGGTAAACGGGGCTGGGTGAAATGCCGGTGAAGAAAACGGCGTCATAGCCGGCGAATTTCAGATATGGACCGAAATCTCCGCCGGAGTTGGCATCACCCCATGTTCCGGTCAGCGGCGATTTGCCTACTACCACGTACCTCGAGCCGAATAGAGCGGGTGTACCGGTGAGAAGGCCGGTAACGAATCCCAGCATGGCATCCGGCCCCAGCGGGTCGACTTTGGCTTTCTGCCGGCTGAATAGGACTCTGGCACCGATGCCGTAGCCGCCGAAGAAATTTTGATACAGGTCGTCTACCGCCAGCTCCTCAGATATTTTGCCTTTGGTCAGGTCAACGAACAGGATTTTGCCCATGTAGCCTCCGCGCATAATTTACCTCCTGAATCAAAATATGCTGCGCAACTGTAAGATAACGGGATAACCAGATTATTATACCTTAAGTCTCAGGATGTCAATGGTTGGCTCGTTAGGTAAAAAATCAAATTCTTCCGTGCCAAGGTATGAAATTGCTCGCAATTGGTAGAAGCCAAATGAATTTGTAGCCTCGACCTTTTAAAGTCGAGGTCACGAGGCTAAAGCCTCGTGGCTACATTGGGCGAAAACTGCCTCCGTTCGTTTGACACTATATCTGGCTTTTTGTTAAACTGCCTTCGAGGTGGCCAGGGAATCAGCCGAGACCTTATCTGCTGCAACTTCAACCAGGGGTCTGGTTGAGATTTTTACCGGCGAGGGCAAAGGCAAAACATCAGCAGCTCTGGGGGCTATTATACGTGCCCTGGGGCATGGTCTCCGAGTTTATATCGTATTCTTCATGAAAGGCGATTTCCCCTACGGGGAACAGAAAATCCTATGCCAACTTCCAAATTGTACCGTGGAAAGGTTCGGATTTCAGGAATTTGTTGACCCAGCCCATGTTAAACCGGAGGAGAAGGAAGAAGCCAGGAAGGCACTGGAAGCTGCCCGGAAAGCTATGCTCAGCCTGAAATATGATGTGGTCATACTCGACGAAGTAAATGTGGCCGTTGCCTGGAAGTTGATTGACGTGGTGATGTCATAAAGTTGATACATGACAAGCCGGAAAAGGTAGAGCTTATACTTACCGGCCGCTATGCTGACCCAAAGTTAATCGAGCTAGCTGACCTGGTCACCGATATGGTCAAGGTAAAGCATCCGTTTGATAAAGGGATACTGTCCCGTAAGGGCATTGAATACTAGAGGTCGAGGAATATGGGTAAACCGGAGCCGCGAAAATCAGAAGATATGGAGAAAAAAGCCAGACAGTGGCATGCCAAGGCTCAATAGTTTTGAGGAAAGGCAGGATTCCTTTATCACTACCTCCGGTGTTCCTGTGGAACGCCTCTATACACCAGTTGACATTGCCGACACAGACTATCTTGCGGGACCTGGGCTTTCCCGGCGAATATCCTTATACCCGCGGCGTTCACTACACCGGCTACAGGGGGAAGCTGTGGACGATGCGCATGTTTGCCGGCTTCGGCTGTGCCGAAGAGACCAATGCCCGCTACAAGTATCTACTTGAGCACGGCGAAACCGGGCTGAGCGTTGCCTTCGACTTCCCCACTCTAAATGGCTACGATACGGATGCACCTGAGGCGAAGGGGGAATTCGGCAAAGTGCGGTGTGGCTTTTCTTCCTTGGCCGACATGGAGATATTGTTCGACGGCATTCCCGTTGATGAGATAACTACATCCATGACGATTAACGGGCCGGCGGCGGTTATCTGGGCTATGTATCTGGCTAATGCTCAGAAGCGAGGCATCTCACTGGATAAGCTGGGCGGCACCATACAGAACGATATACTTAAAGAATATATGGCGCAAAACGCTTTTATCTTCCCGCCCAAGCCGTCTATGCGCCTTATCGTTGACACTTTCGAATACGGCATGAGACAAGTGCCACGCTGGAACACCATCAGCATCAGCGGCTACCATATACGTGAAGCCGGCGCCACCGCTGTTCAGGAGCTGGCTTTCACCCTGGCCGATGGATTAACTTATGTTCAGGCGGGCATTGACCGCGGGCTAAAGGTGGATGATTTTGCTCCCAGGCTCAGCTTCTTTTTCAACTGCCATAATGATTTCTTTGAGGAGATAGCCAAATTCCGTGCTGCCCGCCGCATCTGGGCGCGGGAAATGAAAGAGCGATTTAACGGCGGCGAGCGCTCTCAATGGCTTCGCTTTCATACCCAGACAGCCGGCTGCTCGCTTAGTGCCCAGCAGCCGGAAAATAACATTGTCCGCACCACTATTCAAGCTCTGGCTGCTGTCCTCGGCGGGACACAATCCCTGCACACCAACTCTATGGACGAAGCACTTGCTCTGCCATCGGAGAAAGCGGTGACCGTTGCTCTGCGCACTCAGCAAATTATCGCCCACGAAAGCGGAGTGGCTAACACTATTGACCCGCTTGGCGGCAGCTATTTCATTGAATACCTGACCAATAAGACGGAGAAGGCTGTATATGAGTATTTTGCCAAGATAGATTCGCTGGGCGGTGTTATACCAGCCATCGAAGCCGGCTTCTTTCATAGGGAAATCGCTGACTCGGCTTATCGCTACCAAAAAGAAATAGATAGCAAGAAACGAATTGTTGTTGGAGTCAATGAATATGCCACGAATGAACCGATAACCATTCCAATTCTGGAGATGGATAAAGAGGGCGAGAAGCGGCAGCTTGAGCGGCTCAGCCGACTGCGGCGAGAGCGGGATAATGAACTGGTTTCAGTAAAGCTGGAGGCGTTGCGCCAGGCTGCCCGGGGCAATGAAAATCTGATGCCTTATCTTCTTGAAGCCGTAAGCGCCTATGCAACTCTAGGCGAAGTCTGCGACGTGCTGCGGAAGGTCTTCGGGGAATACCGGCTGCCGGCATTGGTGTGAAGACAAGTTAGAAGTTAAAATATCAAAATGACGAAAATGAACAGAATCAAAAAATAAAAAAGGGGGCAAAATGAAGCTAACTTTAAGCGTAATCAAGGCTGATATCGGCGGATATGTGGGCCATTCCAGCTCGCATCCGGAAGTGCTGGATAAAGCTGAAAAGTGTATGGCAGCAGCTAAAAAGTCCGGGCTGCTCATCGACTATCATGTTACCCGATGCGGTGATGACCTTCAGTTGATAATGACACACCAGCATGGGGAGAGTGACGAGAAAATTCATAAGCTGGCATGGGACACCTTTGTCGACTGCACCAAAATAGCCAAAAAGCTGAAGCTACATGGTGCCGGTCAAGACATGCTGGCTGATGCCTTCTCGGGCAACGTCAAGGGCATGGGGCCCGGGGTTGCCGAGATGGAAATCGAGGAACGAGAGGCCGAGACAATCATCATTTTCATGGCAGACAAAACCGCCTCCGGCGCCTGGAACCTGCCCTTATACAAAATCTTCGCCGACCCGTTTAACACCATCGGCCTGGTCATCGCTAGCAATATGCATGGCGGTTTCTCCTTCGAGGTTCACGATGTCAAAGAGAGCAAGAAGATAGTCTTTAACGCTCCAGAGGAAATTTACGATATGCTGGTTTTTATAGGTGCACCCAGCCGCTTTGCTGTTAAAGATGTATATCACCGGGAGAGCGGCGAAATAGCAGCAGCCTCATCCACACAGAGACTCTCCCGTATGGCTGGCAGATATGTTGGCAAGGACGACCCGGTGTGCATCGTCCGCTCCCAGGGTCACTTCCCCGCTGTAGGCGAGATACTGGAGCCTTTTGCCCACCCCCACATAGTAGAAGGCTGGATGAGAGGTTCACACAACGGTCCGCTGATGCCGGTAGCCGTCAGGGAGAGCAACCCCTCACGTTTCGATGGCCCGCCCAGGGTGATTGCCGCCGGTTTTCAACTTGCCAGGTGGCAAGCTGGTTGGACCTCGCGATATGTTCGATGACCCGGCTTTCGACAATGCCCGCGCAGAAGGCCAATGATATTGCTGATATTCTACGCCGTCATGGGCCTTTTGAGCCCCATCGTCTGCCTCTGGAAGAGATGGAATATACCACCATGCCCGAGGTGATGAAGAAGCTTAAGGGAAGATTCAAGAAAATTTAATTGATATGCAGAATGTCTTTAAAGACAAGCATCTAAGGGGCTTTGGCTTCGCTTCTGAGGAGCAAAGGCTAAGAATCAGAATGCTACTCAAAAGGGAAACATGACCAAGTTGCTACTGGCGACCACCAACCGGGGAAAAATCCGCGAATATCGCAGTCTGCTGAGCGGTCTGCCATTTGAACTGGTGACACCGGATGAGGTAGGTATAGACATAGCTGTGGAGGAAAACCGTCCCAGCTACGAGGAGAACGCCAGGATGAAAGCCATCGCTTATGCCAGGGCGAGTCGCCTCACTCACACTGGCTGACGATTCCGGGCTGGAAGTTGATGTCCTAGGTGGCGAGCCGGGTATCCGGTCGGCTCGCGCCGCCGGAGAAGCAGCCGGCGATAAGGACAGGATTGAACATCTTCTGGCCAGACTGAAGGATGTACCTTTGGAGAAGCGGACCGCCCGTTTCAAATGTGTTATCGCCATAGCGACCCCGGAGGGAAGAACAGAGCTGTGTCATGGAGAATGCCCGGGCTTGATTGCTTTAGAACCCAGGGGTGAAAACGGGTTCGGCTATGACCCGGTTTTTTATCTTCCTGAGCTTAAGAAAACTATGGCTGAGCTGCCCCTGGAAATAAAAAATCAAATCAGTCACCGTGGCAAAGCTGCCCGTGAGGCATATCGTATTCTGGAGAAAATTGCGGAAAAAGTGAAGCTATGACCGGTCTTTCCGACACCTTTAACCGTCCCATAAACTACCTCCGCATCTCGGTGACCGACCGCTGCAACCTGCGCTGCATCTACTGCCTGCCACCCGAGGGCATTCGTCTGCTGCCTCATGGCGAGGTATTGACTTATGAGGAGATTGCCGCAGTTGCCGGTCTGGCTGCCGAGCTGGGCATTAACAAGGTCAGGCTTACCGGCGGTGAGCCGCTGGTCAGAGCCAGGCTGCAGGAACTGGTGGCCATGCTGGCTGGAATTGACGGCATTGATGACATCTCGCTGACCACCAATGGAGTTCTTCTCAAACAGTATGCGGCTGAGCTTAAACAGGCTGGCTTAAAACGGGTAAATGTCAGCCTGGACTCTCTAAATCGAGATAAGTTTGAGCGCATCACCCGCCATAATAAGCTGAACGATGTACTTCAGGGCATCGAGGCGGCTAAAGCCTGCGGGCTGAATCCAGTCAAGGTCAATATGGTGGTAATGCGGGGCATAAATGATGATGAGGTTATGGATTTTGCCAGACTAACTATTACTGAAGGCTGGCATGTCCGTTTTATCGAATTAATGCCATTTGCCACGGATAACCCCCCGGATGGACATTCGATAGGAGGCAAAGCTAATCTTCACCCGGAGTTCGTCTCGGCTGATGAAATTAAGGAACGTCTCAATAGGCTGGGGAAGCTGGAGCCCAGCCTGCCCATAACCGGAAACGGTCCGGCCAAATACTTTCGCCTTCCGCAAGCCGGAGGCACCATTGGCTTCATCGCGCCGGTCAGCCAGCACTTCTGCTTTAGTTGTAATCGCCTCCGCCTTACTGCCGAAGGCAAGCTCCGCCCCTGCCTGCTCAGTGACAACGAGATTGACCTGCGCCAGCCGTTGCGTAGCGGCGCCTCACCCCAAGAACTGAAAAAGGTTATCACCGAGGCAATTCAAGCGAAGCCACAGAAGCATGAGCTAGCCCAGGGCCGAGCTTCCAGGAAACGTCTAATGTCTCAGGTGGGGGGTTGATATGAGTTCATCTTCGGATATTCGCATGGTAGACGTTGGTGGCAAGCCGGTTACCAAAAGACAGGCTGTGGCCAGAGGAAAGGTGTTGATGCAGGCGGCAACTTTGAATTTGCTTAAGAAGGGTAAGTTGCCCAAAGGCGATGTTCTGGCGGCAGCGCGTGTTGCCGGCATCATGGCGGCCAAAGAAACTTATCGCCTCATACCTCTGTGCCATCCGCTGCTTATCGAAGACGTTAATATAGAATTCTCTATGGATGATAAAGCCTCGGCGGTAGAAGTCACGGCAACGGTAAAGGGCAGCGGCAAGACCGGATTTGAGATGGAAGCTTTAACTGCCGTTGCTGTTAGCGGGCTGACCATATACGATATGTGCAAAACGGTAGACCAGACGTTGCGCCTGGACAACATCCGCCTGATCAAGAAAAGCGGTGGTAAAAGCGGGACCATCAGGCTTGAATAATATGCGGACAGGCCTAAAGGCTTGCCTCTCTCCACATACTGAGTAAAATTCAAGGCTAATGAATCCGAAACCAGGTTGTCTCAAAAACCGATTGACTTGACACCTGCCAGCGGGGTATACTTTGACACTACAACTGTTGGGGGGTGTGACATGAAACTATCCTGCCTTCAAGAGAACCTGAGTAAAGGATTAGGCATAGTTAGTCGGGCTGTAGCCACCAGAAGTACCCTGCCTATTACTCAGAATGTCTTGATAGCCACTGACCAGTCTCGACTTAAGCTAGCCGCCACCAATCTGGAGATAGCTATTAGCTGCTGGCTTGGCGCCAAAATAGAGGAAGAAGGCGCCATCACCATCCCCGCCCGACTTTTGACCGAATTCATCAGCTCTCTCCCCAACGATAAAATTGACATCGCCCTTACCCAGCGCACCCTTCAACTTAAATGTGCTCGTTTTGAAGCTCGAATCAACGGCCTCGATGCTCAAGATTTTCCGCCTATTCCCCAGGTTGCTGACGGCATAGCTACCAAAATTGAAATCGAGGCCTTGAGGGACGGGATTAACCAGGTTACCTTTGCCGCAGCCGCCGAAGAATCCCGCCCGGTACTTACCGGCATTCAGCTTGAATTTGATGGAGATAAGCTGGCTATGGCGGCAGCCGATGGCTTCAGGTTGGCTGTACATAATACCTCTCTGCTATCGCCGGTCAAGAATAAAACTGCCATCATTGTGCCGGCGCGGGCATTGAACGAATTGGGCCGATTCCTCACCGACCAGGAAGAGCCGGTTGAAATCACGGTGAATCAGCAAAAGAGCCAGATTTTGTTCAAGCTCAAGAACATAGAGATGGTGTCGCAGCTTATCCAGGGCGCTTTCCCCAACTACTCGCAGCTCATACCGCAGAGCTATGTTACCCGGGCTGTTGTTGATGTGGCTGAGTTCCTGCGCGCTATCAAGATGGCCTCCATTTTTGCCCGCGATGGCAGCGGCATTGTCCGCCTGGTAGTAAGCCCCGGCGTCGAGCTTACACCAGGTAAAATGAATATCTCAGCCCGCGCTGAGGAAGTAGGAGATAATATGGGCGAGATTGACGCCTTAATTGATGGTGAGGCGGCCAAGATTGCCTTTAATGCCAAATATCTCTCGGATGTCCTGTCCGTACTCGACCAGAAGCAAGTCGCTCTGGAAACCACCACTTCCTCCAGCCCCGGCGTCCTCCGCCCCGTCGGCGCCGACAACTACATCCACGTCGTCATGCCCATGTTTGTGCAGTGGTAATAAATTCTAAAGGTACTGCAATACGGATTTTCATCTCTTGCGGAATTGCCACTATTTGAACATCTAAAGCGTTTAAGGCCCAAGGCTTAATTCTTGGGACGTTGCAACGAGACTTCTTTACGGCTTCTAGTAGTATTTTGAGTTCGGAGAGATAGGGGTTTATAGACTTTGAAATACCGGCATTAAAACACAAAGTGAGTCGTTTAGCCACATGGCGGTACGGTCGCGTTCAAGAGAACTAATCATTGGTATAAAGCTTAAAATTGTCGAAATGGTAATGCGCATTAGGACTGGTCAAGGTCTCTGCTGCCAGTCCGATATATCCGCTGGTCAATAAGGTATCAGTTACAGTGGTAAGCTTATAGCCATTGGCATAGACCGTTATCTGACTGCCCTTGCAGATTACCTTTAGTCGATTAGTATTGGTACCTCCGTTTATATAACTCGACGGCGTAAAATCTTTGAGGTCAGGAGCCCATACGTCTTTAATATTCTTTTGGATAGCGTAAGTCCCAGAGTTGCTGTCTAGCCAAAATACATAAAAACTCCACTTACCCTGCTCTATTTGATCCCTAAATACAATCCCGGCAGCATCGTCAGTTCCTTGAGACAATTTCCTTGCATCTACCTCCACTGTAAAATCTTCTTGCATACCGCTAACTGAATTTAGGTGATAACCACACCAATTGGTCCTTTCTATCGAGATGCTGTACTCTCCCTCTTCGTAGGCAAACTTTCCCCAGTCATCTGAACTTTTACCCCAACCGCTGTTCGAATTACTGAAATCATCCTCAGATAATAGCCGAGGTGATGGTGCTGACGGACTTAACTTCCGTTGCCACCGGAGGAGAGTGGGAGTGATGATTCCTCTGCTGGTGGCTCAGTGCAGGTGATGGCGTCTCAGCCGCTGGCGTTTCCAAACTTCCCAAAACGGAACCTTTTTAGTTTGCATAACTGTCCTCTGTTTTCTCCACCTGTACAGACACCTGATAGGGACTTTTTGATCTCCTTGGTTACTGTATGCTTCTCCACAACATCATCAGACCAAGTTAGCTTGACGTTAAGGGGGGTTAAGCTGGGGTTCAACAGAAGCCACTATAGCAAATTCTTTTATCCCTTTAGCATCAAATGAAATTATAAGGTCTTGGCTGCCCCTATGGGAACGTACCTAATAACTCGTACAGGTTCACTTACCATGGCGTTAAAGCTCTCCATCCATGTTTTGGGGTCACCCCCTCCTCCTAGCGAATAGGGAGCGAGAAATTGGCATCCTTCAGCAGGAATAAAAACCGGCTTGCCACTTGTGTCCTCCTTGCCGAATACCCAACTGGCGTGGGGAATATTCTTGTCGGCACAAGCGTCCGTTAGGTCAATGACCTCGATTGCTCCCTTATTTAGTTGAGGGTCTATCTTAAACAAAATCTGTACCTGGCCTCTTGCAAGTTCTTGGGTGCTGATATCATATCCGTAATAGCATATAGAATACGCTCCACTTTCAATTAGATAAACCCAAGGACTTCCATTGAGACTTGGTACTTAAAAAGTTAGACCCTTCAATTGTTTTTACCACTACATCTTCTATTGCAGTATAAGTCTCAGTTCTATATTCAGTTCTATATTCGGTTTGGTAATAATCCTCGGTTGCTGGTATTTCCTTACTCACACAAGAGACCGATAAAACGAGGCAAGCCACTATAATCGTACTGAGAAACAAACTTAATTTCTTCATCTCTTCATCTCCTGACTCTTGTATCAGTGCTATCGCTTAAATACCTTTCCATTTATAACTTCAAGTTCCCGAACTTCCCTAAGTATCATTTTATATCGACTTTAACGAACATTCAATAGGTAGACCTCAATTTTATTCTAAAGCCTATATTTCAAGACATATCCAATTGTATCAGAGGCACAATTCTTGTGATGTTGCAGCGAGACTTCTTTATGGCCTCTAACAGTGTTTTGAGTTCGGAAAGATAGGGGTTTATAGACTTGGAGAGACTGGCATTAACTTGGTTGTGAATGTAACACTACTTCGATAACGCCATCTCCAGATGCTATTGTGCTTGTGTGACTAGTGGTATGACTATTGGGGGCAGGTCAGTCAGTGTATGCAATGAAATACGTTGTTATGTTATCATGTTTTGGTAAGGGGCATCACTTTACGACAGAAAGTAAGGCTGATGGGTGACAAACATCTACGTAAAAGGGGAGATGCAGTTGTAATTAGACATGGCAAAGTTCTATTGGTTAAGGATAAGGGGGTAAATCACTGGTCTCTTCCGGGTGGAGGAGTACACAAGGGCGAACGTTCATATCAGGCTGCTGCCAGGGAATTGTATGAGGAGACAGGATTGAGAGCAACGAAGACAACATGGCTAGGCTCGTTCAAAAGTCCTGTAACTGAACATAAGGCCTATCTAATTAAAGTTCAAGGCCACGTACACCTCAAGAAGGGAGGTGGCTGCGAATCGTATATGTGGTGGGACATGAGAAGTCCGATTGATGTGCTTGGGCATGTGAGGGTGCTCTTGGGTTACTACAGGACTAAGAATATATTAATTGAATGACCTGCCCCCCAAATCAGTACACTGGAAAATCAGCAGTCACTTCGGACCTATGATTTTTATTATGGGTTAACATACATCCCGATGTTCGTCCAGTGGTGAGTAAATTCGACGAACTATCCGATGATTGTGTGGCTGAGGTTCTAAGGGAATAATACCATTTATATTAACCGCATCCGGTGTAGCTGTAATATTGATCCAGCATATCTGGTATTCTGAATGTTTGAGCCCCGCAGCTATTCCAGGGCAAACGCAAGAAAAAAGAGGTAATTTCATGGCTAAAGTTAACACGGTGCTGGGTCCAGTTTCGGCAGATGAATTGGGCGTGACTCTGATGCATGAGCATCTGGTTTTTGCTTATCTGGGGTGGGAATGCGATGCGCTGTCTCCGCCTTATGACCGGGAAGCAGCCGCCAAAGCTTGTGTTGAGGCTTTGAAGGAAGCCAAAGGCTATGGCTTGAAGACGCTGGTTGATGCTACCGCCACTGACATGGGCAGGGATATAGAGCTGCAGAAGATTGTGTCCGAGAGGCTGGGTATAAACATCATCTGCGCTACGGGTTTTTATACGGAGAAATACGGGAAGGCCGGCTATTTCAAGTTTCGCAGCCAGGTGTATGACATCAGTCGCTGAAGTCTGTGAGACAATGGTTAAGGAGATTACGCAGGGCATCGGAAATACGGGAGTTAAGGCTGGCGTCATCAAGGTAGGCACGGGGCATGCCAGGATAAGTTCTTATGAGGAGAAGATACTTAAGGCGGCGGCCAGGGCGCAGAAAGAGACAGGAGTGCCCATAATCACCCACACCGAGGCCGGAACCATGGGGCCGGAGCAGGCTGACCTGCTTATCTCCGAAGGTGCCGACCCCAAACGCATTGTTATCGGGCACATGTGCGGCAATGCCGACCTGAAATATCATGTCTCCGTTCTGGAAAAAGGAGTGAATATAGCTTTCGACCGGCTGGGCATTGACATTCTCTTCCCGGACAAACTGAGGAAGGCTTGCCTCATTGGTCTGATTGGCATCGGCTACGCCGACAGAATTATGCTTTCTCAAGATTGCTGGGCATACTGGCTGGGCCGCCCCTTCGAGTTTCCAGATGCTGCCAAACCGCTTCTGGCTAACTGGTCCTATGTCCACGTGTTCAATAACATCATCCCGGCGCTGAAAGAGGCTGGAGTCAGCGAGGACAAGATTAATACCACTGATGGTGGAAAACCCGCGGAGACTATTCGGTGGCGAGTAGCGTGAATCGAGCGCTATTCGAGGCGGACGCGGCTGCGTTTCTGGAAACGGCAATTAAAGAGTATGTGGCGACAAGCCCGGCAAACCGCCTTGAGTCCTTCGACGGCGGTTGCATCTTCGATGAGCCGTTGGTTGGTTTTGCCGATGGCGATGACGCTATTTTTCAAGACTATAAAGAAATAATAGGTGACTTTCACCTTACTCCGCGGGAAGCTCTGGAGAAGCATTTAGAGTCTGAAGGAAGCAGCCAGGAACATCCGTCGGCAGTGAGCGTAATATCTTTTGTCCTGCCTGTTACTTACGAGACACGGCTGAGCTTACGCAAGGAAACCATGATTCCTTCTCTCAGGTGGAACCACACGCGCTGGCACGGACAGGACTTAATCAATGAGCTGTCACGTTATGTGGTATCTCTATTGGAGAGCTTAGGCTACCGGGCTGTGGCTCCGGAGCTGGCTGATTTCTTTAAATTGAAGAATTTGCCCAGCGGCTATGCGTCTAACTGGTCACAGAGGCATATTGCCTATGCTGCTGGCCTGGGGACCTTCAGCCTAAACGATGGCTTCATTACACCGAGAGGAATGGCTATGCGCTGTGGCAGCGTGGTAACCGATGCCAGAATTCCCCCAGCCCCAGAGTATACAAGGACCATTTAGCCAATTGCCTCTTTTACAGTGATGGCTCGTGTCAGGCGTTGCGCCGAGCGGTGTCCGGCCGGTGCTATCAGCGAGCAGGGGCATGATAAGAACAAGTGCCTGGAGTTCCTGTTTACCAAGCAGAAAGAGATACTTAAGGAGTTGGGAAGGGAAGAAGGTTATATCGGTCGCTATTTGGGGTGCGGGCTGTGCCAGACAGAAGTGCCCTGCGAAGCCAGGATACCGCCTAAAACCCGGAATAAGAGCCGATAGCAAATTAATGAAGGCAGCTCGGAGGGATTGAAATATGAGTGAAGTTGAAAAAGCTGTTTCCTGCTTTAATGAAGGTTTCATGTGTTCTCAGGCGGTACTTTCGGCGTACGCCGGACAATTCGGCATGGACCGTGAAACTGCTTTGAAAGTCAGTGCTGCCTTTGGTGGGGGAATGGGTCGAATGGGCGAAATATGTGGAGCAGTGACCGGAGCCTTTATGGTCATAGGCCTTAAATATGGTCGGATAGCGGTTACAGATACAAAATCACATGAAAAGACTAACCGGTTGGTTAAGGAGTTTGTGGACAGGTTTAAGTCTCTTAATGGGTCAATTGTATGCCGGGAGTTGCTCGGCTGTGATTTAAGCACTCCGGATGGTTTGAAGACTTTTGTGGATAAGAAACTACGTGATACGCTTTGTACTAAATTTGTCCGGGATGCCGCGGAGATTGTCGAGCAATTATTAGCATAACCGTGTCCTAAGCTTGATATGTAGCCGGTAGTATCTCGTTTTTTAAGAATGGCAGATTCTTACAAGTCAATACCTAAAACTACCGAGGTCTCAATCTGACGCTGCGGGATATTCCAGTATCTCATCAATAGCTCGTCTTTATCAGGCATGAGTTTAAAGCCCTGCTTTTGGTAGAATTCTATTGCCCACGTAGCATCCGCCCAGGTACCCACCAGCAACTGCTTGGTCCTGGTCATCTGCTTCAGTTGGTCGAGAAGTACTGGTGCCGATGCCCTTTCCCTGGCAGTCAGGTAATACATAGGCATGCCTGATAAGCGTTACATCCTTAACCGGCTGAAATCCCATAACACCGACCAATCTGCGCTCCTCTTCCCAGCCGAAGAAAGTCATACTGCTCATCTCTCTTTGCAGCTCTTCTTTCGGCATGTATGGCTCGTGGTAGCAGTCGTCTGGTATAGCGCCCTTGTAGGCACGAGCTGCACGGTTTATGATGTCATAAATGGCATCTGTGTCTGTGTAGGAAAGTTTTCTGATCATCTGTGAGATGGTTTCTGGTTTCCCACCTGTCGCAATGGTGAAAGCACTAGCCTGTATGATACTATTCACAGTGGTAGAAGTTCAACTGCAGGCATCTGTATTCAAAGCGTCTATTGACAGAAAAGGGGCTATGGGTTATGCTTTACCTTGTATTACGAGGTATAGTCCAGGGGTATAGCTTGGGGGCATCTGTAGAGTGGAGACATTTTATTTTGTATTGCTCGTGGTGCTGGCTTTTTGGCTTGGCGCCTGTCCTTTTTCGTTATGGGTCGGGAAGTGGCTGTTAGGTAAAGACATCAGAAACTACGGGGACGGCAACCCAGGTGCATATAATGTTATGCGAGCCGGAGGCCGCTGGTCGTTTGCTTTGGCTTTATTTCTGGATATAGGCAAAGGCATCCCTTTTGTGGCTTTAGCAAATCATTATTATGGACTACCTCTATTTATGGTACTGGCAATAGGGCTGAGTGCCATATTGGGTCACGCTTTCACCCCGATATTGCGTTTCGATGGCGGTAAAGCCCTGGCAGTGATGGGAGGCGTCATGTTAGGGTTGCCGCAACTTGACATGTTCATGGCAACTGCTATCTTCATGTTATTGGGTTTCCTCTTAATTGATGTTGATGCCTGGCGGGTGATGTTCGGCACAACGGGTACATTGATTTACTTGGTGGTTACAAAAGGAGTATCATTAGAGCCGCTGTTTATGCTATGCGTGATAGCAATACTGGTGGCAAAACACTTTGATGACTTGAAAACCAGGCCGAGATTAAGGGGAAAGCTAATTACCTGGCTTCAAGCCAGAAGAACGGCGCATATAAGCCGTCACTAGCAGGATTTAGGGAATGTTATATCAAATAGTGATTGCTGCCTTGCTGGTTGTCTTTGCCATTAATCTGATACTCAATTTGAGGTCGTTGAGGAGACCGGACAGCAGTAGCCGGATACCCAAACCAGCGCCTCTTGTTTCGGTACTTATTCCTGCCCGGAACGAAGAAGAAAATATAGAAACCTGCCTGAAGTCACTGCAGAAACAGGACTACCCAAACTTCGAGATTCTAGTCTTGGACGATAACTCGAAGGACCGCACGGCTGAGACTTGTGGAGACGGATGGCAGCCAAAGACGACCGTATCAGGCTGATAAAAGGCGAGCCACTTCCTGAAGGCTGGGCAGGTAAGCCGTTTGCCTGCTACCAGCTTGCCGAAAAGGCCAAAGGTTCCTGGCTGCTGTTTCTTGATGCCGATACCACACATGCGCCACATATGTTGCGCAGCACGCTGGCACTAGCCATTGAGCTTAAACTTTCCTTGCTTTCCGGATTTCCTCGCCAGATGGCTGAATCTCTTCCTGAGAAGATAGCCATGCCGATAATGTATTTCGTCATTATGAGCTGGCTGCCATTGTGGTGGCTGCATCGCTCCATAGGGCACAGGCCGTCATTGACTATCGGTCAATTTCTGCTCTTTCCCCGAGAGGAATACTGGCGTATCGGTGGACATATGGCAGTGAAAGACAGGATACTTGAGGACGTTTGGCTGGGGGTTGAAACAGTTCGGCATGGTGGACGGCATGTAGCTATTGATTTATCTACAGTGTTCTATTGTCGCATGTACCGGGATGTGGGGGCTATGTGGGAGGGGTTTGTCAAGTGGATATATTCCATAGCGGCATTGTCACCGGTAGCGCTGGTTGGACTGCTAGCTGCTGCTTTCGTTTTCTATTTGGCTCCGTTCTACTGGCTGTGGAATGGCTTCCTTTCGACAGCGGCTCCCACCGATTGGCGATTCATCGTTGCTTTCCAGATAGCCATGATTATATTTATGCGCTGGCTGGTGGAACATCATTTCAGGCAATCACTTCTTTCGACTTTCTTACATCCGATAGGTTTTTCATTCTTTTTCATGGCCGGCCTATACGGTGGCTGGCGGGAAGTGGTTGGGCTGGGTGTGCGCTGGAAGGAGCGCATCTACGGTGAAGCCTCAGGCGTCAAGTAAATCAAGTTAAACTCTCCTTACAGTTAAAACTCAGTTTAATGAAATGTTTGATACTGGCTAGCGGCTTCGGGACAAGGCTATATCCACTGACTCAAACAAAGCGAAAGCGCTGCTCGAGTACAAGGGCAAAGCAATAATAAGCCACATTATCGACAAGATTCCTCAAGATATAGATATACTGGTTAACATTAACCAGAAATTCGAAGCTGATTTTCGCCGCTGGCAAGATACGATAGGCAGGGCAGTGACTCTGTGTGTTGAGCCAGTCTTGACCGAGGAACAAGCATTTGGTGCTGTAGGCTCCCTGGATTACTGGATTAGAGCCAAAAATATAACTGATGATTTACTGGTTATTGCCAGCGATAACTACTTCGAGTTCGACCTGCGTAAGTTCATTGCTGCTTATACGGGTAAGCATACTCTGGTAGCTGTTTATGATATCGGCGACAAAAGTAAGGCCGGGCAATTCGGTGTTGTCCGGTTAGAAGGGAACAGGATAATTGAGTTTGTGGAGAAGCCAACGAAGCCTGAATCCAGCCTCGTCGCCATTGCCTGCTATATTTTTCCTCCCCGTATATTCCCACTCTTATTTCAATGTTGTACCGAAGGCAAGAGAGATAATCTGGGCAACTTTATCTCTTATCTGGTAGAAGTAGACAAGTCCAGGCTTACACCTTCAGTGATGTATGGTTCGATATCGGCAGCCTGGAAGTCTATAAGTCACTTCAATAAACCGGCTCTGCGATGCCTGAAATGGCCAGTTGTCAGTGGACTTCATTATCGATAACCCGGTTTCCGATTTTACACAAGTTTTACACAAAGGCAAAATTGCGATAACACCCCAGGATTATACTGATAACAGTTTATCCGCTTGCCCGCGGAGAGGGGCAAGCCGAGACGAGCAAATGATGGACAAGGAACTTATCATTATTCTTGGTGGTTATATATTTATATCTCTGGTTCTTTGCGTGTGTACCTTCTATTTGCTGTGATATCCTCTTAATTCAGTCGTGCCCATGAGGCTAAAGCCTTGTGGCTACATGTGTTCCGACGAATCTCTTCTCCGAAGAAAGACTTAAATGGATTGTGCATTATCAAATAGGATAATCCATAAGAATAACAGCGACGCCTGTGGTATAATTTATCTCTTTAAGATAACTTAAATAACAGATAGCTCGCGGTAAAAGGAGAAAATCTTGGAATCAATTTTGAGCAATAAGGCGTTATGGGTGCCTGCGGCTGCCTGGTGTGTGGCGCAGGTGATTGAAGGTTATTATTGAGTCGATAAAAGATAGACATTTAAATTTTTCCTACCTGATTACCATGGGCGGTATGCCCAGCTCACATGCCGCGCTGGTCTGCGCGCTGGCCACGACCATAGCCATAGTTTACGGTGTAAGCTCGGCTGTTTTCGCCATCTCTGCCTTTTTTGCTCTGGTAGTGATGTATGACGCTGCCGGAGTGCGGCAGACGGTAAGTACCCAGTCGACGATGCTGAATCACATCGTGGACGAGCTTTTTAAAGGTAATCCGGAGTTCCAGCAGCGTGTACAAGAGCTAATAGGCCATACCAAGTTTGAGGTTGCTGCCGGGGCTATTTTGGGGATTGTCTTTGCCTTCCTGCTGGCCTGGAACTGGTAGCCTAGCTAAGGGTCTTTCTTAGCCAGAAGCCTGTGCCATAATTCGGTTACTCTGGCTTTGAGTTGGTCGATTGGGCAATCGGTGTCTATGACCACATCAGCCTGCTTCGCCTTTTCTTTCTGTGGCATCTGGGTATGGAGGCGAGCCAGGAATTGCTCTTCACTAAGCCCTCTTGCCTTTTTCAGCCGTTCTGATGCTGTGGCTTCGGGTGCTGTGGTAACCCAGACCTGGTCTAACAACGGCTTCCAGCCGGCTTCGATAAGCAGGGCAGCTTCGAGGACTACGACCCTGGCACCTGCCTGGCGATATTCCTCTATTTTTTGCCTGACTATCTCGTATATGCGAGGGTGCATTATCTGGTTGAGCCGGGTTAGGGCTGCAGTATCGGCAAAGACCAGTTTGCCCAGTTTTTTGCGGTCTATTTCTCCATTATGCTTCAGTATAGATTTGCCGAAAGCTGCCACTATTTCCCCATATGTCTGGGTATCAGGTTGGAGGAGTTCATGCCCAAGTTTATCAGCATCGATTACGGTGGCACCGAGCTCGGCAAGTATCTGAGATACTGTGGTCTTGCCAGTGCCGAAGTTACCAGTTAAGCCGATAACGAGCATAAATTCAAATCCTAAATTCTAATATCTAAATACTAAACAAATACCAATTTCAAATTCCCAAAAAGCCACAGATGTAGTGGCAGGTTTTAGCGGCCTGTCCTTCTACATGTCATTCTGAGCGCAGCGAAGAATCCCACCGCACTCTCCCGCGCCGAGATTCTCGTCGCTCCGCTCCTCAGAATGACATAAGACGAAAAAATCTCCTCAGAATGACAGAGGAAAACATAGCATATTAGACGAAGGCTGAAATGCCGAGCAGCTCACGGCCGATAACCAGTTTCTGTATCTGTGTGGCACCATCGGGGAAGGTAAGCGTGCGGGCATCGCGGAAATAACGCTCCACGGGGTACTCTTCGGAGATGCCGTAGGCGCCGTGGACCTGTATGGCTTTGGATGTCACCTCAACAGCCATTTCGGTGCTGTAGGCTTTGGCCATAGAAGCTTCTTTGAAGGGGATTTGGCCTTTACCTATCAGATACAAAGCTCGGTAGCAAATTAAAGCGGGCGGCATCGGTCAGTATAGCCATATCGGCAATCATTTCCTGAACGAGCTGAAAGCTGCCGATGGGGCGGCCGAATTGCTTTCTTTCCTGGGCGTATTTGATAGCTGCGTCGATAGCAGCCTGGGCTAATCCTACGGCTCCGACACCTACGGCGACTCGAAGTTTAGCCAGCTCAGCCAGCGCTAATAGATAGGCGCTGCCCGGCGTGCCAATCAGGTTGCTCCTTAGGTACACGGCAATCCTCAAAACTCAACTCGGAAGTAGGGCAAGAGCGGCAGCCCAATTTGGGTAGTTCCCGGCTGGTGAATGGTGATTCAGCCCTATCGACAAGGAAACAGGAAATGCCTCTGGCTCCCTTGCTCCGGTCGGTGGAGGCAAAGACTACTGCCAGGTCGGCGATGCCGCCGTTGGTTATCCATGTTTTGGTACCGTTGAGCACATAATGGTCTCCGTCAAGTACGGCTGAAGTACTCAAGTCACGGGCTCCGGAGCCGACATCGGGCTCGGTCAGGCAGAAGCAGGTTAGCTTTTCCAGCGACATTATTTTGGGTATGTACTTTGCCTTTTGCTCAGGAGTACCGTGGGCGACGATTATAGGTAGCACACTGCCGTCCTGTATCAGCACAATCATGCCCAGGCTGAGATAAGCGCGGGAGAGTTCCTCGCCGAGTACACCGTATGAGACGAGGTCCAAACTCTGGCCGCCGTACTCTGGAGGCAGAGTTGAGCCTATGTATCCCAGTGGGAGCTAGTTTCTTTAACAGGCCGAGAGCTATATCTTTAGGCAGGGGATGATATTTGCGGTCATATTCATCGGCGATGGGTATTATTTCACGTTCCATAAACTCGCGGGCGTTCTTCTGGAGTATTTTTTGGGCTTCGTTGAGTTCTAGAATCATGTCTCCCTCTTTCAGGTTATTCTCAAGAAATTGTAGACTAAGTTTTGGGCATTGTCTAGTTAGTGCAACCACCCTTCACATGTTAACTAAACCTTCAGCACTGAGCGGAGCTGTAAACACGCTATTATAATAGTCGTATTGAAATGATATAATTGGTATGTGGGGCGGCTCTATGATTGAGGTATATCTTTATGATAAGCTTCCTGAATCCAGGGTACGGTGCAATGACTGTCAATGGCGCTGTGTCATTAACCCGGGCAAATTTGGCGTTTGTCGGGTGCGCCGAAACGATGATGGCATTCTTCATGTTCTTAACTACGCTCAAGCCTCCTCGGTAGCTGTTGACCCTATTGAGAAAAAACCTCTGTTTCATTTTTTCCCGGGAAGTTCAGCTTTATCCCTGGGCACCTGGGGATGTAATTTTCACTGCAAACATTGTCAAAACTGGCAGATTTCCTGCATTGAGACGCCAGCGGAGATGGCAGATGAGTCACGTTATTTACCGCCAGAGGAAGCTGTGAAGTTGGCCAAGCAGCGCGGCTGTGGCGGTATTACCTGGACATATAACGAACCGAGCATCTGGTTCGAATATACACTGGATTCAGCCAAACTGGCTAAGAAAGAGGGTCTTTACACAGGATATGTGACAAACGGTTACCTGACACCTGAGGCGCTGGATACCATCGGCCCCTATCTTGATGCCTGGCGAGTCGATATCAAGGGCTTTTCCGATACATTATATCGAGACTTAGCCAAAATTCCACGGTGGCGAGGTATACTGGAGGTAACTAAGAGAGCTCAACAGAAGTGGAGTATGCATGTTGAGGTGGTGACTAATGTTATTCCGACGATGAATGACGATGATGAACAGCTAAATGGTATTGCCAGCTGGATGCGCGATGAGCTGGGTGAGCTGACACCGTGGCATGTGACCCGGTTCTATCCTCAATATAACCTGACGCATCTGCCGCCGACACCGATAGCAAGCCTGGAAAAGGCTTATAATATCGGCAGGAAAGTCGGGCTGCGTTTCGTATATCTGGGTAATGTGCCCGGTCATAGTGCGGAAAACACAGTTTGTTACTGCTGCGGCAACGTGGTGATTAAGCGGGTGGGATATGACGTTGACATAGTTGGCGTTGACGGTTCCAAATGTAAGTTTTGCGGGTCTGAGCTTAATATTAAGACGGCCGGTTGGTCTCGTCAGTTTTTGCCTACTCGAGGAGGAGTGCATGATTAGGGAGCCGATTGCTGCCGGACAGTTCTACCCGGGCTCATCAGACGGGCTAAGGACGATGATTGAGAGCATGGTAGATGACAGGGCAGAGAAGGTTGAGGTAATCGGGCTGATTTCGCCTCATGCTGGATATATCTACTCAGGTATGGTAGCTGGAGCAGTCATATCTAAGATTAAATTTAATGATACCTTTGTCATGCTTGGCCCAAATCACACCGGGCGAGGAAAAAGTTTTAGTATCATGACCAAAGGCACGTGGATAACTCCTTTAGGTGAGACAGAGATTGACTCGGAGCTGGGAAAGCGAATTTTGACCTCATCGAGCTATCTGGAAGAAGACCATGCGGCGCATCAATTTGAGCACTCTCTTGAGGTTCAGGTGCCTTTTTTGCAGTATTTCAAACCAGATGTTAGGATAGTGCCCATAGTTATGGCTCACGCTCGCGGGAATGTATATAAGAGAATCGGTAAGGAATTAGCCGGCGCGATAAAAGAGTCGAAGAAGCAAGTTACAATCCTGGCCAGCAGCGACATGACGCATTACGAACCGCAGGAGTCGGCCAGGAAGAAGGACAGTAAGGCGATTGAGGCTATACTGAATTTAGATGAGGACGAGTTATTGAGACGAGTTGCTGATTTTGATATATCAATGTGCGGTTATGCACCGGTGGTCAGTCTTATCTCGGCGGCTAAGGAACTGGGGGCCAAAAAAGCGGAATTGGTTAAGTATCAGACTAGCGGTGATGCATCGGGTGATTACAGCAGTGTGGTGGGTTATGCGGGAATATTATTAAAATAATCGGAGAAGAATGCAGTCAAATGACTAAACCGCGTCCTGCGATAGTTGGATTAGCTCGAAAGGCAGTAGAAAGATATATCCGCCAGGGCAAGGTATTCAGGCCACGGAAGCTTACCGCCGAGATGAAGCAGAGGGCTGGAGTTTTTGTGTCTATTAAGAAACACGGTGAATTGAGGGGTTGTATCGGTACTTTCATGCCAACAAGGACGAACGTAGCTGAGGAAATCGTAGCCAATGCAATAAGCTCAGCTACACAAGACCCAAGGTTTATGCCGGTTGAGGCCTCTGAGTTGGATGACCTTGAATACAGCGTAGATATTCTTACGGAACCGGAGCCGGTGCGAAGCACTGACCAGCTTGACCCCAGGAAATATGGCGTGATTGTGGAATGCGGTTACAGGCGCGGGCTGTTGTTACCTGACCTTGCAGGTGTGGATAAAGTTGAAGAACAAATAGAAATTTGCCGGGCTAAAGCTGGCATATCAGCCGGGGAGCCGATAAGATTGTATCGTTTCCGGGTGGAAAGGTTTATTTGACATAACGGTATATATCTGCTACTTTTTGGCAAGGAGATAGAAATAGCATGAAATTGATGGTTATCGGTGTTGGAGACTGCGGCTGTAGACTGGCTCGCGAGTTCGCTGAGTTAAATAAGATGGCGAGAGCAGAATGGCACGCCAATATAATTACCTGCGCATATGCCGTCAATAATGAGCCAGCTGTTTTGGCTGAACTGACTAAATCAGGCTGGGACTGGCTGAAGGCGGTACCTATTCGCGGCTCTCTTGGGATGGGTGATAAGTCGACGGAAGCCGGAGCCAAGCTGATGCGTCATGAAAGCGAGCGGGTTATGCTGGCTATGAGGCTTGGCGCCTTCATTAATACTGATGCCTTTCTATTCATTGCCGGCGCTGCCGGTAGTCTTGGTTCCGGCGGCGTTCCGGTGATGATTCAGATGCTCAAAGAGCGCCATATAGATAAACCGGTTTACGCGCTTCTTGTTTTACCCTTTGACTCTGAGTTAGATGATGCGCAGCGTATTCACAACACCGCTATGTGTCTGAAGACTATAGATAAAGTGGCTGATGCTGTGATTCTGGCAGATAACGGGGGTTTGGGGCTGCTGGGGAACATAGCCCAACCCCAGAAGATGGGCGGCTTAAACAAGGAATTAGTTTCACCCTTCTATGACCTTCTATGTGCTGGCGAGATAGCTGGCTCGAAGTATGTTGCCGGGAAAGTGCTCGACGCCGGTGATATAGTGCAAAGTCTATTTGGTTGGACGGCAATAGGTGTCGGCAAGGCGCAGTTCTCATCCTCGATATTTTCGTTCAGAAGAACTGCCGGATTTGAGGAGAAGAGCTCTGATACGTTCAGAGCTATGGAAGCGATGGATTTGGCTTTAATGCGATTGTCAGTTGACTGCAAGCTGGAAGATGCCGGTAAAGGTTTGTTTCTCCTTTCGGCGCCGGCCGGAAAAGCCAATGTCGATATGATTAAAGCTCTAGGTAATCGCCTGCGAGAGCTGGCGCCCAATGCTGAAATAAGAGATGGTAATTTCTACGGACCGAAGAGTTATACTAAAGTGACTGTGCTTGTATCAGAGTTGATTTACCTTGACAGGATAAAGAGCTATTACGACAGGGCAGCCAGGTTAGCCCCGGCGGTGGAGGCGGAGAAGAAGACGAGTTAGCATGACTCTTTTCGATTTGGGTGGGCAGGAGGAGAAGGAGGAAAAGGATGTGGGGGCCTACGGTGAATTGCCCAGTGATTTACCTCTAGCCGCCAGAATGCGCCCGCGTAATTTTGATGAGTTTGTGGGGCAAGAACACCTCGTGGGCGAAGGGCGGGTGCTGAGAAAATCCATCGAGGCAGACCAGTTGCCTTCGATGATTCTTTGGGGGCCACCAGGCAGCGGCAAGACAACCTTAGGCTATGTTATCGCCAACGTTACCAAATCGCATTTCAGCCCTCTAAGTGCTGTCAATGCCGGCGTCGCCGATTTACGGCGCATTGTGAATGAGGCAAGGCGTAGACGCAGGCTTACAGGACAGCGCACTATCCTGTTTATCGATGAAATTCACCGATTTAATAAAACTCAGCAAGACGTCATATTGCCGTATGTGGAAAACGGTGTGGTAATTCTCATCGGTGCCACTACAGAAAATCCTTCCTTTGAAGTTATCTCAGCGCTGCTTTCCAGATGCCGGGTGTTTAGTCTGAATTCCTTGACTGATGCAGAGGTCCGTCTTATCGTTGAGCGAGCTATTAAAGATGAGGACAGGGGGTTAGGTAAGTTCAATGTGGAGCTTGACGAAGATGCTTTGGGACACCTGGTCGTCATGTCGAACGGCGATGCTCGAGTGGCGCTCAATGCTTTGGAGATGGCAACACAGGCCACTGCGCCCGATGCTGATGGACGTAGGCGGCTTAGCCTTAAGACCATTGAGGAAGCACTGCAGCATCGGGCTTTGCTTTATGATAAGGCTGGTGACCAGCATTATGACCTAATCTCAGCGCTTCATAAGTCGCTGCGTGGTTCCGACCCGGATGCAGCCTTATATTGGCTGGGACGAATGCTGGAGGCGGGTGAAGACCCTCTATATATTGTTCGGCGACTGGTACGCTTTGCCTCTGAGGATGTGGGTATGGCTGACCCTCAGGCATTGGTGGTAGCGGTGGCGGCGCAACAGGCCGTCCACTTCATTGGCATGCCTGAAGGTAATCTGGCTCTGGCTGAAGCAGTAACCTATCTGGCTACAGCGCCAAAAAGTAATTCGCTGTACGAAGCCTACTCTAAGGTGCAGCAAGATGTTGAGCGGAGCCGCAATGAGCCAGTGCCGCTTCATCTGCGCAATCCGGTTACCAAATTGATGCATAGATAGCGGGTATGGAAAGGGTTACAAATATGCCCACGATTACCCGGGCCACTTTGTGGAACAGCAGAATCTGCCAGACATGCTTCAGGGGAAGCGATACTATTCACCAAGTGACCAGGGCTACGAAAAAGAGATACGTGCCAGAATTGAAGCCTGGTGGCAAGGCAAACGGGAGAAGAAGGACTGAGACAGAGTCGCGTATCTTTTCCTTGCGGTAAGCTTACCCTCGAAGGTCTGTGTTATTTCCCCGACAGAGATGGAGTTTTCCCGGCCGTAGTGCTGTGTCATCCTCATCCTCTTTATGGCGGCTCAATGGATAACAACGTTATTCTGTCGGTAAGTTTGGCTCTGGTTGAAAAGTCCATTATTGCCTTTATGTTTAACTTTCGTGGTGTGGGCGGCAGCCAGGGCAGCTTTGGTGGTGGCATCGCCGAACAGGAAGATGTAGCAGCCGCCATAAGCTGGATTGTTTCTCAGCCTGAAGTGGATAGTAACAGAGTGGGGCTATCGGGTTATTCCTTTGGTGCTGCTGTGGCATTGCCCGTTGCCTGCGCCGATGATAGAGTCAAAGCATTGGCGTTGATTTCAATGCCTCCTGGGCAGTCACAGATTTCTCAATTGAAGAGCTGCACCAAGCCCAAGCTTATAATTTGTGGAACTAATGATTTTGTGGTGCCGCTGGAGCAGGCGCAACTGATGAGTAGAGAAGCGGCTGAGCCAAAACAATTTGAACTTATCTCTGGAGCCGACCATTTGTGGTGGGGATATGAGTCAGTGCTGGCGGAAAAAGTAGCTGCCTTCTTTGAAGATCAAATTCCAAATCCCAAGCACCAAATCCTAAACAAATCAGTCAAAATTCAATCGTATGGATTGATATTAGGATTTGGTCAGTTAACTGTCTACTACTTTGCGCTGGATTTCGGATATGCGGTCCTTGGCTGCGGCAATCAGGTCAGGGTCATCCGATAGTTGAATGGCTTTATTGAAGTCGGCAATGGCCAGGTCAGACTGTCCGGTGTTGTAGTAGGCAATTCCCCGATTGTAATAAGCCAGGGCATAGCTGCTATCGAGCTCAATTGCCTTGCTGTAGTCAGCGATGGCTTTATCCAGTTCTCCAGTGTTGAGATAGCTGTAGGCCCGGTTACTGTAATGCACTGGGATAATCGGGCTCCAGCTCCACGGCTTTGCTAAGGTTGGTGATAGCCAGCTCCCACTGTCCCTGCGTGTTGTACACTGAGCCCAGATTAAAATAGGCTAGAGCCAGATTCGGGTCGAGTTCTATAGCCTTGTTAAAGTCAGCTAGAGCCAGGTCATTTTGTCCTTTTGTCCGATAATTGTAGCCGCGGTTAGTGTAAACTTCAGCCAGTGCTTGCTTGATGCCGACGAGACTTGGTTCGAGTTCTATAGCTTTGCTGAAATCGGCAATTGCCGAGTCCCATTGTTCCTGTTCCTTGTAGACCAAGCCGCGATTGTAGTAAGCCAATGCATAGTCAGGCTTCAGCTCTATAGCCTTGTTCAGGTCAGCAATGGCCAGGTCGAGTTTCCCGGTGTTGGTGTAGGCGGAGCCACGGTCGTTGTATGCCGTGAAATTGGTCGGGTCAAGCTCTATTGCCTTGCTCAAATCTGCGATGCCCATGTCCCAACGACTCTGAGCATTGTAGACGAGACCTCGATTATAATATGCCTCATCCAGCTTGGGGTCTAACTCGATGGCTTTGTTCAAATCAGCAAGCGCTAAATCTAATTGCCCTTTGGAAGCGTAGGTCCAGCCTCGATTGCTATATGCCACGGCCAGCTTAGGGTCGAGTTCTATAGCCTTATTCAGGTCGCTAATGGCCATGTCCCACTGACCTTGAGCATGATAAACTGCGGCTCGGTGATTGTATGCCTCAATCAGCTTCGGGTCCAGCTCGATAGCCTTATTCAAGTCGCTGAGAGCCGCGTTCCAATCTTCTTTGGCGGCATAAGCCTGGCCACGTTTGCTGTAGGCTAAGGCCAGGTTTGGATTGCGCTCAATTGCCTTGCTATATTCGCTAATAGCTTCATTCCATTGTTGCTGCATGAAATAGGTATCAGCCTGCTCAATATATTTTTGTGCAGGATTAGCACATGCCAGCAGGGGCAGTAGGGTACTAATCAGCAGGATAACCATAAGCTTGTGTTTCATAATGGCGCATAGTATAGCATACCAGCTAATTTAACCCCAAGGCTGCCAATTGCATCGGAGCCAGCCCGATTCTGTAAGTAACAGTGACAAGTTCAGCTTGTTTAACTAGAACAATAGTGCTATTATGATGATGACATGGCGAAGTTGTTGAAGGTTGCGTTAGACAGTCAGAGATATGACTTAGCTGCTTATGCTTTGGTCTATGGACTTATCAGGGCGATGGAAAATGGTAAGAAAGAGCGCCGCAAAAAGCAAAAGACACGGATTTTACGGACAGGCACTTAATGAAGCCGAAAGGCTGGAGCTTGAGGAAGCCAGAGGCATAGAGGGCATTGACGAGGAGATTGCCATACTTCGCGTTAAGCTCAGGGAACTTATTGTAGCCGCGCCGGAGAAATTTGACCTGCATCTGAAATTGGCTACCACTATTGCCCGGCTTGTCACCACCCGCTACAGCATTACAAAAGAACAGAAGAAGTCTCTTAAGGAGGCTATCACCAAAGTCTTAACTGAGATAGCTATTCCCCTGGGGGTTAAGGCGCTGATAAGAAGTTAAGACTTTTAATAAAAGACCACAAGTTTTGAGTTTTCATTTTCTATTTTCCTTTTTATTTTGATATGAAATTACGCCCATATCAAGCTGAAGTATCCAAAGCCATAATCGAGAGCATTCAAGGCAATTTGGGCTTGACCTTTTCGGTCGAGATTGCCCGCCAGGGTGGTAAGAACGAGCTTTCGGTCCACCTCGAAGTTTTACTGCTGACAATGTTCATGGCTGCCGGCGGCAATGCCATCAAGTGTTCCCCAACGTTCAAACCGCAGACAATTATCTCCATTAGCCGGCTCAAAGAAAGGCTAAACGATTTCGGTTTTGGTGGCATCTGGTTTACCGAGGCTGGCTACATGGTCAGGCTGGGCAATGCCAGACAGATATTTCTTTCCGCTGACGAATCAGCTTCAGTAGTGGGGCATACCGCCGACATACTGCTGGAGATAGACGAATCGCAAGATGTAGCTAAGGACAAATATACCAAAGAATTCCGGCCAATGGTATCAGCTTCAAATGCCACCACCGTACACTACGGCACAACCTGGGACGATGCTACCTTGCTGGAAGAGGTAAAACAGACTAACCTGGAGCTGGAGAAGAAGGACGGTATTAAGCGCCATTTCCGTTATGACTGGCAGGAAGTAGCCAAATATAATCCTAGTTACAAAGCCTTTGTTGAGTCCGAGCGGCAGCGCCTTGGCGAAGACCATCCTCTGTTCCGGACTCAATATGCTCTACTGCCAATTCGAGGCGGAGGTGGTTTCCTGACGAACCAGCAAATCGCCCAGCTCCGGGGTGAACATTCCAGGCTTAGCCAGCCAGAGGAAGGCAGGGTCTACGTAGCCGGCATAGATTTCGCCGGCGAGTCGGAGCAGCTCGAAGATGATATTCTGACTCGCTCAGGCAGAGATGCCACCGTCATAACCATTGCCGAAGTTAGGCATATGATGTTACCGACTTAATGGCCAAGGAGCCCGAGCATATTTCTGGTGGAGCATTATAGCTGGGTGGGCAAGAAGCATTCTGAACTCTATCCTCAGATGGTGGACATACTGAAAAATGTGTGGAAATGCAGTCGAATCGTCGCCGACGCCACGGGTGTTGGCGAGCCCATCACCAGCTTTTTACGTAAATCATTAGGTGGCAAAGTTATCCCCTTTAAATTCACTCAAAAGATCGAAGTCTGAAGCAGGCTTCGATTTGTTGGCTGCCATTAACTCAGGCAGGCTCAAGCTTTACAAACAGGACGGCTCCGAAGATTATCGGGAGTTGATGTTTGAGCTGGAGAAAGCTAAGAGCATATACAGGCCCAGCCAGACCTTAAACTTCTTTGTCGATAGTAGTGATGGTCATGATGACTATCTGATGAGCCTGGCTCTGGTGGTTCAAGCGGCCAATAAGTGCGTGCCACGAAAGGCTAGAGGGCTATTATCGGATTAACGAGAGCAGAGATTTCCACGCGGAGTTTACACTGAGTGAGATTCTTCGCACGGAGTTCAGAATGAGCTGCAGGAGATTCTTCAGACTACGCTCAGAATGACATAAAACGAAGGCTCAGAATGACACTAAGCAAACAGAATGACACGAGGAAGGGCTGGTAATGACAAAGGGGAGGGTTTGTCCCTCCCCTTGTGTTTTGTCAAGAAAATATTTGATACGGCTAGATTAAGCTGGGCAATCCCTTAGCGGCTTCCTCCATGTCACGGAGCCTGCCTGTGGTCTCCTTTATCCGCTCCTTCTGGGTCTGAGCAAAGGCTGTGGCTCTGTCGTAGTAGTCTCTTATCTTCTGGACGAAGGCTAGCTGAGAAAGTATTACGGTGACATCGACGGTTACCCCACCTCTGGGGAAGTCGCCGGCTCTGATTACTGCATTTTCTGCGAGTTCTCTGAGATAGTCACCTAAGCCTTTGGCTATATCCATAGACATGTCCTTCGCCGGTGCTGAGAGCAGATATAAGGCTCTGCCGGCATCCTCGGGGCTGCAGCCGACGGAAAGCTCACTAAAGGCGGCGTCCATAGCCTGCATAGCCCTTAGACTCTCATCGCTCTTTTCCTTGAAACTGACCTTATTCAGTTCCCAGGGAAAGCGGAAGGCACGCGGTATACTGGTTCGGCCAACGCCTATTGCCGTCCAGCCGTCTATGGACTGCATAATATCTCCAGCATCCAGTACTTTAGCACCGACGTATTTAAATCTCGTTATCTCGCCGGCACACATCATATCGTAAAAAGGTTCGGCAATTGTTGAGTTTATCCTATCCAGGTTCATTGCCAGGCTGGCGTCCTTTCTGACATAGCGTTGATTATCTGCCAGAAAGACGCCATCAGCTACTGACTGTATTGACTTTAGACAGGTAGCAGTGTTATAAACGCTTCTCAGCTCCGCCATTTCCTCGTGCTCGAAGGGAAGAACAACCAGAGCGTAGACCGGCTTGCCTACGTATCGTTCTTTAAGCATTTGGGCGATTACCGATATCGCACCCGAGCCGGTACCACCAGCCGCCCCAGCTATAAGCATGAAAGCGTGGGTCTGGTAAAAATTGGGTGCAGTTCTGACGGCATCAACTACCTTGTCACCGTCCTCTCTGGCTAACTCGGCGCCCATCTCGTTTATCTTGCCTACACCATGTCCCCAGGTCTTACGACCACCGATGAGGATGCGATGCATAAAATCGGTGCCGATATGAGTTAAACCAGTCAGGTCAGTTTGGTCCGTATTTACGGCAAAGGTTCCCGTGACTATATTGATGCCCCACTGCGCTGCTGCCCGCTTATTTAAACGGACAAACTGGTCGGCGACTCGGGAGCCACATTGTCCTAGCCCGATAACCAATAGTCTCATGATACCTCCTTACTTTATGTTAACATATTGGTTAATTTGTTTCATATTATGCTATTAGTCTCCGATTGTCAAGTTTACGGCCTTTATTTCCATTTGTCCTTTCGCTTGACAGATACGAAACGCCAGATAATGACGATTACAACTATGACAGCCACGGCGATGAGTAGAATTAGCCACCAGTCGATGCCGCCAATCTTAAAGAGTTGGCCGTTTGTCCAATCGCCCTGATTATCGGCACCGTCTACAGCTCTGACTCTCCAATAATAGTTCCCTTTGGTGAGAGCCTCGTCAGTAGTCAGCGTGTATTCGGTCCCGGTTAAGCCTTCTTTTCGAATTACTGTACCAGCGAAATCGGAGCTGGGGCTTATCTCCAACACGTAGTAGACTCCGCTGGGGTCTTCGACGGCTGACCAACGGAAGGTAACGGTAGTTTTGCCAAAGAAGCCGAACTCGCTGCCAGCCTCCGGAGATATGAGATTGGGTGTTGGTGGTGGTACTGACTCTACACTCAAGTTCATGGAGAATACGGCGGCCGTTGGGTCAGTAACGGTTATAGTATGGTCGCCAGCCTTACTTTTTGGAATTTTGAAGCTAGTTGTGAAGACGCCTTTAGCGTCTGTGGCTGCGCTGGAGGCGACCTTAGCTCCATCGTAGCTGATGGTTATAACCTGATTGGCAGCAAAACCGGTGCCGTGAACGGTTATATCACTGCCTATAGCCCCCGAAGCCGGATTCAATTCTACCTTGGGTGAAATAATTACTATAGCGTCGACTATATCGCTAGCTTTAGTTATTTCTCCGGAAGCATCGATGATATGCTCTCCCTTGCTAGACGGAGGCACATCTAATTTATCTGACCATGAGCCTTTGGCATCGGCTATGATATTACTGACAGCCAGAGCTCCGTCATAAGTGACTTTGATACCGGTTTCGTTAGCTTCGAAGCCGACGCCGCCGACATACAGACCATCGCCGACATAAATGGCACCGCCCAGGTAACCGGAGACTGGTTCAAGTTTTATTCCCGGAGATACGGAGAAGCTAGCTGATTGTAAATCACTTTCGTTGGTAACCGCTCCGTAAGCTCTTATATCGTGGCCGCCTTTAGAGGATGATGGGATGGAGAAACTGGACTGCCATGAACCTTTGGCATCAGCGGCTATATCTGTTTTTACTGTTCCACCATCATACGTTACTTTGATGTTGGTTTCGCCGCTGGCAAACCCGCTGCCGTATATGCCGACCACTGTGTTTACCCATCCGGACGACGGGTTGATTTCGATTTCCGGGATTACTGTGAATTCTTTGTCTTCAACCTCGGAAGCTGGTGTAGTGCCTGCAGCATCGATAATATGCTGGCCCCGACTGCTCGCCGGAACCTTTATAGTGATTTGCCAGCTTCCTTTACTGCCGGCTACAATCCCAGTTTGTACTGGATTAGCGTCAAAGAGCACCTGTATATTCGATTCATTGGCATTGAAGCCTTTTCCGGCAATTGTCAGGTTTGAGCCTACGGTACCCTGGTCACTGCTAAGGCCTATAGCTGGAATGACGATAAAGTCGCTAGTGAAGAAATTGCCGGCTATCTTCAGGGTGACTTTATGTTTGCCTCTGGCAGCTTCCGGGACAATAAAAGCTATTGAGGCCATGCCCTGCTTAATTTCGCCCTGGCCTATAAGCAGGTCAGTTTCGCCCCAGTAAAGCTCGTAATTACCAAGGCCGTAGCCAGTCACAGAAGGAATGGTCACATTTGTGCCGACGATACCTTGCGCTGTGTTCAAGGTTAGGGAATCTGCGTGGACAGGTATCGGTGTCAGGCAAACAGCGAGCAACAGAATGGCGAGTGCTGTACCTGTAGCTCCTACTTTCATTGCTTCCTCCAAGCAGTTTTGCCTGCTATCATAACACGAAATGGATGAAAGTCAATAGAGAGCCCTGGGCCATGGTTATGGCAGATAGATGCCCTCTTATATGTCTTTGGACAGTGTTGCCAGAAATTCAGCATTGGTTTGAGTTTTGGCCAAACGGTCAAGAAGTCTCTCGGTAGCTTCAGTGCTGTTCGGTGAGTCTTCGGCTAGCATATTTACTATGCGCCTGAGCAACCACACTTGCTTCATAGTAGTTTCATCAAGCAGCAGTTCCTCACGGCGCGTGCCGCTATGTAATATATCCATGGCCGGGAAGATTCTCTTTTCGGCCAAGCGGCGGTCGAGATGCAATTCCATATTGCCAGTGCCCTTAAATTCTTCGTAAATCAGCTCGTCCATTCGGCTGCCGGTATCGACGAGGCAAGTAGCGATGATGGTCAGGCTGCCTCCCTCTTCCATATTACGAGCGGCGCCTAAGAAGCGCTTTGGCGGATAGAGAGCTACCGAATCAATACCTCCGGATAGGGTGCGCCCACTGGGTGGCATCGCCAGATTATAGGCTCGTGTCAGCCGGGTAATGCCGTCAAGCAGGATAACTACATCCTTGCCTATTTCCACCAGCCTTTTGGCTCTTCCAGAGCCAATTCGGCTACACGTGTTTGGTTCTCCGCCAGCTCATCGAAAGTAGCCGCTACAACTTCGGCTTTTACCGAGCGCTTCATATCGGTAACTTCCTCTGGCCTTTCGCCGATAAGGCATACCATGAGATGAGGATCGGTGTAGTTGGTGGTTATGGCGTTGGCTATATGCTTAAGAAGCACGGTTTTGCCCGCTTTAGGCGGTGAAACAATAAGTCCACGTTGGCCTCGGCCTATAGGAGCTATCAAGTTTATGAGCCGCGTTGATAAATAATGTGGATTGGTCTCCAGATTGTACATCTTATCGGGGAAAGTCGGTGTCAGAGAGTTGAAATGAGGCCGGCTCCTGGATTGCTCCGGGTCGATGCCATTAATTGCCTCAACGCGAATCAGGCTGCAGTATTTCTCGCCCTCTTTAGGTGGCCTGCCCTGTCCGGAGACAGTATCACCAGACCTTAAACTGAATCGGCGAATCTGAGAGTTGGAGATATAGATATCGTCGGGTCCCGGCAGAAGGCTTTCCTGACGCAAAAACCCATAACCTTCGCCAACGATATCAAGTATACCGCTGACGAACAGGTAGCCCTGTTGTTCAGCACGTGCCTGAACAAGCCGCATGATAAGGTCTTGTTTCTTCAGCCCACTGTAACCTTCAATACCTTGTTGTTTTGCCATCTCGACCAGCTCATCTCGTGTCTTAGTTTCAAGTTCAGCAACGTTCATGTTAGTAACCTCTCATCTAAAGTTATAAGTTGTTATCTTAACGCTTAGCACCTTCGGTACTGGTGCCCATTACTTTATGCCAGTCTTCCAGGAATCGTCTGATGCCGATATCGGTCAATGGATGTTGAATCATCTGCATCAGCACCTGATATGGAACGCTGGCTATTTGAGCGCCAGCCTGGGCTGCCTCGATGCAGTGCTGCGGATGCCTGATACTGGCGGCGAGGACCTGTGTCTTAATCGAATCAGGATAATTTTTGTAGACCTCGACAATCTCTTTTACCAGTCTCATGCCATTTTCGCCGATGTCATCAAGCCTGCCCACGAAAGGACTGACAAAGGTAGCACCGGCTGCGGCAGCAAGAAGAGCTTGATTTACGGAAAAACACAGGGTGAAATTCACCTTCACGCCTTCTTTGGCCAGTTGGTAGGTAGCTTCCACCCCTTCTAAGCTGGCTGGTATTTTTACCACCACATTTTTTGCCCAGGAGGCAACCTTCTTAGCTTCACGGACCATATCTGCGGCATTCTGGCTCAGCACCTCGGTTGATACCGGCCCGGGGACAATAGAGCAGATTTCCTGGACATGGCGTTTAAAATCCACCTTGCCCTCTTTGGATATCAGGCTGGGATTGGTAGTCACACCGGTAATTACTCCGAGCCTGACACCGTGCCGGATATGTTCAATATTAGCTGTATCTAGAAAGAGTCGCATGTATCCCTCCAAAAGATAATTAGGCACATATTAGTTTCATGCTAGCGGTAGTGTTACTTGAGCGCCTTCGACCAAAGTCTCCTTGGCAGCTCCGACGAAACTGGCAAATAACGGGTGCGGGCTATTGGGGCGTGACTTGAATTCAGGATGAAACTGGCAAGCCACCATCCAGGGATGGTCTTTGACTTCAACTATTTCAACCAGTCGATTGTCTGGAGATAGCCCGCTGGCGATAAGCCCTTTCTGCTCCAGCGACTCGCGGAAGCGGTTGTTGAACTCAAATCGGTGACGGTGTCGCTCGTAGACTATAGCCGCCCCGTAAGCTTCAGCTGCTTTTGTGTTGGGGACCAGGTGGCAGGGATAGGTACCGAGCCTCATAGTGCCACCCATATCGCTGATTTTGTGTTGGTCCGGTAAAAGGTCTATTACCGGATATGGCGTGTGGGGGTCGAATTCGGTGGAGTTAGCCTGATTATTGCCTAAAGCATAACGCCCGAATTCAATAACCATAACCTGCATACCCAAGCATAAGCCCAGGTAAGGGATATTGTTCTGGCGGGCATAATTTGCGGCGCTTATCATGCCTTCTATACCGCGGTAACCGAAGCCTCCCGGGACGATGATACCCTGGGCTGACTTCAGCAGATTTATATTGCTGTCGCACTGCAGGTCTTCGGAATGAACCCACAACAGGTTTATCTGCCGGTCGTGGTGCAGCCCCGCATGACACAGAGCTTCTCGCACAGAATAGTAAGCGTCCCGAAGTTCCACATACTTGCCTACAAGAGCTATGGACACCGGGTCTTTGGGAGTTTTCAGCTTGGCCACCATGGCTCGCCACTCTTTGAGGTCGACATCTTTAGCTTCAAGACCGAGCCGCTGAATAATCAAATCGCTTAAACCAGTCTCCTCGAGCATGAGCGGCACCTCGTAGATGGTCTCGGCGGTGACCAGTGGAATGACCGCTTCTTTAGCCACATCGCAGAAAAGAGATATCTTGTCCTTCAAGCTTTGAGGAATTTCGTAATCCGAGCGGCACAAAACAATGTCTGGCTGAATGCCGATGCGTCTTAACTCGTTGACACTGTGTTGAGTCGGCTTGGTCTTAAGTTCGTTGGTGGTGGCAATGTGCGGCAGGAAAGTAACGTGAACGTAGAGGACGTTGTCCCTGCCTTCTTCATTTCGCATCTGGCGGATGGCTTCCAGAAATGGCAAGCCCTCAATATCGCCTACGGTGCCACCAACCTCAACGATAACCACTTCAGCGTGTGAGAGGTCTGCTACCTCCCTTATCCGCCGCTTTATCTCGTTGGTGACATGTGGTATCACCTGAATAGTACCGCCAAGATAATCTCCTCGCCTCTCCCCGGCTATAACCGCCGAGTAAATTTGGCCTGAGGTAACATTGGAAGCAGAGGTTAAATCGACGTCGATGAATCTCTCGTAGTGCCCCAGGTCAAGGTCAGTCTCAGCGCCGTCTTGTGTGACAAAAACTTCACCATGTTGATATGGCGACATAGTTCCCGGGTCGACGTTAAGATACGGGTCCAATTTCTGAACAGAGACTGAAATATCGCGGCTTTTCAAGATTCTACCGATGGAGGCGACGCTGATACCTTTGCCTACTGAGCTAACTACGCCACCAGTAACGAAGATATATTTGCTCATTAGCGTGTTCGATGTTTATTACGATTTCGGGGAGCGAATTCTCCTGGGTGGCAAGGTTTTTCGGAGTAAGTGAATATATGAATCACCATAATCCAGTTCTAACTATAACTATACGAACGTATTTTATACGGTTCATTGCTGGAGAAACTTAAATGGATGACAAGTTTGAATGTAGGGGTAAGTGGTTTCTTTTAATTATAAGGACTCTATTCCAGATTGTCAAGTTTTTAGCCAGGAGGCTTATCTACGACGCATTCTAAAGATGAGCACTATTATGGTGAATAGCAGAATTAAACCGATGACTATGACTACCCATGCCCAGAGTGGGGTTTGCGGTGGTGATGTTGGTGCTGCCGATGGAGACGGTGGAGCCGCCTCGGTCTGGAAGCTGAAGGTTGCGGACCAGTCGCTCGGCGTCGGCTCGAGTGCCATAACCCTCCAGAAATAAACCTGGCCGTATTCCAGTTCGCCATCGTAGTTATAGGCGGTAGTGGTTACCACTGCCTCTTTGACAACCTCCGTCATAGCTGCATCCTTAGCCAGTACAAACCTGTACTTTGTGGTATCGTTCAAAGGTGACCAGCTGAAAGACACTGGTTTTATAGGATAGATATTACGACCGTTATTTGGGTATGTCGGCTGTATCCCGTATGACGTAGTGCTTGCCGGAGTCCCTGATTTAATGGTGAAACTTTCGACTTCGGACCAGGGGCTGAGCATATGCTGGCCGGTAGCTGCCTGGCGGACTCTTGCCCGCCAATAATAGGTATGTCCGGCCTCCAAATTACCCCATGTGGTCAGCGAAGATGGAGATGCGGACTCGGCCACCTGCAGGGTAGTAGGCGCCAGGCGACACCGAGGAGGCGGGTGCGAACGAGCCCGTATCAAGGACTATAATGGTAAAGCCCGGGTCTTTAGCGATTTGCACCTGATACTCGCTGGACAGGCAAAGCTGTTCCCAGCGCAGGTCAACTTCCTCGTTTTGGCCCGAGACCGGGTCGCTGCTTATCGTGGTATTATCAGGTGGCGTGGCTGTGGCTGAAACGGAGTCTTGGGCAGCTTCTGCCTCAGGCGCGGTGGCAGATATGATTGCTCGCATTAGTAGTAGAGGTAGTTTCTTGGGGCGAGGCGGCTAACATGCAACCGCCGGCCGAACTAGCCGAAACTATCAGCGATGTAATAGTTAATGCCAGATACCACTTGTTTCTGTTCATGTTTACCTTGGTACTATTTAGTTTAGGTTGGTGAAAAACCTTTGTCAAGTTGAAATACTGGTCCAGTACATTAGTATTTAACCCCGCCCGAAAATTAAGCATGTAGCCACGAGGCTTTAGCCTCGTGACCTCGACCTTTTAAGGTCGAGGCTACATGTGGAGGTAAAAAGGGAAACCCAGAGCGTCAGCTCCGGGCGCGATTGGAGCAGATACTCCAATCTATCCAAGGGAAATACATTCTGAATCTATATTCGGTGGCTCCTGAATAGAATCATCATGGCTACAATAATGACAAAGCCAAGTACGTTAATAAGCACGCTTATCTGCAGCCAGTGCAAGAGCTGGTTGTAGAGTGGTGGAGTTTCTGGTGGGGGAGATGGCTTCGATGCGGTGGTGAAGCTGAATACGGGGCTGGGCTCACTGGGCAACGGTTTTGTGGCTACAATCTGCCAGAAATAGGGCGTGTCGTAATCCAATCTGCCACTGTACTTGTAAGCTGTGGTGGGCAAGCTCTCTTGCACGATTATGTCAGTCAAAGCCGAGTCTTTGGCCAGGACAAACTCGTATTCGGTGGTCTCCTTGAAAGGCGTCCAGGAAAAGGCTATGAATGATATAGGGATGTTGTCGGCACCGTGCACTGGCTTTAGAGCCTGAGCCCCAAGATACGGACTGACCACCGGTAATCCGGCTTTGATGCTGAAGCTGCCGGCTTCCGACCAGTAGCTGCGGATTACCTGTCCTGTGGCTGCCTGCCTGACTCTGACTCGCCAGTAGTAGGTGGTGTTGGCTTCCGGCAGCATGGCCGGCAGTATCCTGTATGCCGGGCTGGTTACTACAGGCGGCCCGTAATACGGATTGGTTAAGGGTTCGGCCTCGGTGATTCGAAGGCTGAAATCTTCGTCTTTGGCTATCTCAATCTCGTAAGCATCGGCTAAAGAAAGCTGCTCCCAGCCTGAGGCCAACTTCTTGATTTCTGCCGCTGACCGGGTCGCAGCCGAGTGCCATGCCGTACGCAGGTTCAATCAGCCTTAGACCGGTTCCAGCCAGAGTATCGATAAATGCCCAGAGACAACCTTCATCGTCTGCCGGGTTGTAAGCACGAGCATCAATTGCCCACAGAGTATTCTCGGAAATACCCATAGAGTCAGGCTCGGTGGAGAACTGGACATTTGTCGCCAAACCGACTGTTATTGTATCCCAGTACACACCCGGCTTGGGAATGCCGCTTCTGGGATAAAGGGTACGGTCCACACCGCTGCCAGTTGAACTAAAAGCTCCGTACAGCGGTCCTCGACTGCCTAAGTGTATGCTGTAGAAGCTGTGATTGGGGGCGCCAGGTCGTCCCAGATATAGCTTCTGCCCAGGCTCCAGCGATATATTCCGCCGGCATCATCAGCAACATAGATAATCTGGTTTGTATCGAAGTAGGTGTCGAAAGCTATATGCCGATTGCCGCTGCTGGGTGTTTGAGTAGTAATTTTTAGTCCACGTTTGGCCATCATCTGCCGAATAAGCTACCGGGGATGGCTCGTTGGCTGCAGCCCCGACCAGGACGTAGTCATTATAGACAGCAATGGTATGACCTGTATTAAGCCCGGTGTCGATGTTTTTTGCCCATGTCCAGCCGCCGGCATAGGCGCCCCGCCGAACCTCTCCGTTACCCTGAAGCACGTACAATTTCTGGCTATTGGATGCCGCCATGTCCTCTATGATGATATGAGGCAGGCAATCATGCCAGGTTTGACCATAATCTGTGGAACTACGGGCATGGTCGGTGCCCTGGTCGCCCCAGAAAATATTAGCTCCATCATTAGCGTCCGGAGCCAGCCTCAGTATGGACGATTCCCCGCTGAAGCACATCACACGTTGCCAGGTGTCTCCCAGAATTGGGCTTTGGCTGCGCCACAGGCTGTCGAAGCCGATATCGTTGACCGACGCCAGATAAATAGTCGATTCATCCTCAGCCACAGCCACGCTTTTCAGTCGGTCGATTCTGGTATCGATAAGCCCAATCTGGTTCCAGGACTCGCCGTCGTCAATCGATATAGAGACTGCTGATTCGTCCAGACTTTGGCTATTCCAGGCGGGGTTGGTGGGGTCTGCCCACTTCTGCGGCGTGTCTCGGTTTCCGGAGCCGGTAGCACAGTAAGCAGTCGAGCCATCGGCTGACCAGGCAAGCTGGGCGTTGGCATAGCCATCCTTACCGCCACCGGTTGGCGGCTTAAGCGATAGCTGCCAGGTAGGGCAGAGCAAGAGCGGGTCGAGGCATATCCAGACGCTGGCAGAGGCTTGAGCTACGTCGGCAGCAACCTCGCCGGCTATTAGTTTGCCAGCCTTGTTATCTCCGGTATAGGCGATGGTGCTGACCCTGGCTCCGGTGCCGGCTCCGGGAAGCCTCAGCCTGGTCACTATGGTGTTGTTCAGCCGGTAGACATCATCGAGCACCTGGCTCGGCCCCAGGGCGGTTCCATTCGAGTCATAGGTAGCGAAGATCAGGCGCTGGTTTTCCACTGTGCCCATAAAATTGCTGGGGAGAGCGATATCTCCGGTGATTATCCTGTCTTCGCCGCTGGTAGTGCCGCCGCTCTGGCTCGGCTCGCACATCTCTACCGGCCAGCCATTGTCCGTGTTCCAGGCGCAAGTATTGGCCGCCGTATCGCGGTAACCAAGGCTGAGGTAAGTCCGCTGCGTGGTGGCAGCCATAACTACCAGGCTGAAATCCGCAGAGTAGTTTGGCGACGGCCGGACGGCGATGACATCGCCCAATGTAAAACCTTGAGCCTGTCCAGCCGCTGAAGCCGGGATAGCGCCAAATATAGATTTCCCCATCGGCTGCACCATCGTTTGGATGGCGACTGCCGATGATGATGTCATGGACTAGCACTTCGTTAGAGTTGTAGCCGGGCGAGATAGCGATATCGCCGATTTGCTCTCCGCCGCCATATATCCAGGGGATGGCACCAGTGTAAATCCAGGTGGTGCCGCCATCGTCGGAAAGATAGACCTCGCTGCGGAGTGTAGCTGTATTATTAAGGCAAACAGCAGCCACCAAATCAGGGCTGTCTGGAGCCACGGCGATATCCATTACCGGCAGAATTGGACTTGGGATGGCCTGGGTGAGATGCTGCGTAGGCTTGGGGCTCCAACTGATGCCGTTATCGCTGCTTTTCCAGATTCCCGGGTTTGCTACCGGAGGCGGTGTGGCATTGGGAATGTCGATGGCATATATGGTCTTGCCATCGGAAGACACGGCTATGGCATTGACTTCGCAAGGAGAGCGGATGTCGTTTCTATCGGAAATGCTGCCCGGCGTTTCGATGATAGCCCAGCGAAGCACTGCTGTATCTGGGACTCGAGCTTGTGCCCATGCTGGCGGCGGAAGCACCAGGGCGGTTATCAGTAAAACCACGGAGGCGATGATAAGACTAAACATGTGACCAACCAAATTCGCCATGTAGCCACGAGGCTTTAGCCTCGTGACCCCGACCTTTAAGGTCGAGGCTACATATGCTAAAAGAGTCGAGGCATTACACGATATTTGAAGCTGATAAGCTGGTGATGTCATTAGCCACTATCTTATTCGTCATTACAGATCACACTAAATCTCTGTAAATAATAATCAGAAATTAAATTCATCGATATCTTTAAATCGTTGAAGTATTAATTCGCATCATTAGGTTGAACGGTCGCTTCGATGAATTTAGTTACGAGGCTTTTGAAGCTCGTGGCCTGACTTATGATTTAAGGTCGGGGCTACGTGGTGCGAAAAGGGCACTACTCACAATATGCAGCAAATAAGAAGGGCGGGGCTTTAAGCCCCGCCCTTGTTATGCTACCAGCGATGCCAGCTACATCTATTGGCTGTGCTTTTTGAGTTATCTTGGGTGCCTCCCATCTCACGCAGGTGCCCTCAGGAGAGCCGTTGGCTTGAACCCAGAGCACGAACTGGGTATGCTTCCCAGCCATACTACTAAGGTCGACATTATAGTCGTGCATTTGCCCATCGCTCATGACGGGCATCTTGTTGAAAAATACGAGGCTGCCCATATCATCGAAGTAACCAAGGGCAACGGTGACTCCGTCGGGGGATGTCGTGCCCGGTGCAAAGCCTACCTTGGAAGTAAACTGTGCCAGCATCGGTATATTCGATATCCCGGACCATGGCAGCGTGGGTCGTCTTTGTCATTATAAAAATCGCCGAATTTGCCCATTATCCAGCCGTTGTTTACCTTCTCGGGGCACATTACCAGTACGGGGTTGTAAGTGATTAAATAGGCGGCTCCCTTCACGTCCATGGAGGACATCGGCCAGAACAGAGTACCGGCGCCGCTCGTCCACTTAGCCAGATGCGCTTGTTTCACGAAATCGTAGATAAAGTCTGGCCCCAGACTTCGATAAGACAGTTGTTGTCCTGTATTGCTCTCTGCGATAGCATTATCGGCATTAGCGCAGGCCTTGACATTATAGGTGACGAACTTTGCCTCAGTAGGGTTCCTACAGATCTGATAACGATCCAATCGAAATTGGAAAAGCGCTGTGTCCTTTCCTCGCCTGGGCCAGCGTGTCTACAAAGTCACTGGTCTGTTTAAGCCAGGTGACTCTTTGGTCAGGTTGGTCAATAGAACCGATATAAAAATCTGTTTGGGTCTGTGGCGCCACGGCATTGCCCTGATTCTTTATTTTGTAATAGACCTGGCTTGCCAAGAGGTAGATATCCGTAATGACCAAATCGGGCTTACCGGCGACCACCGGCGTCACGTTTACGGTAGCGGAACTGGTGGAGCTACCGGCCTCGTTGCTAGCTGTCAATGTGTAGGTGACGGTGGCATTCGGCGTCAGCGTCAGCGAGCCAGTTGGGCCTATAGTTCCGATATCGGGCTGTATGGTAACTGTGGTGGCACCGGATACGTTCCAGCTAAGCGTGGTCTGCTGCCCCTGATTGATGCTCGTCGGGCTGGCGGTAAAGGAGCTGATGGTTGGCTTGGCAGCCGGTGTTGCCGGTGCCGCGGCACCGCAGCCGGCGGCTGAGCCAATCAGCGCCACCAACGACATGGCGATTAAGACAAGAAACCATTTTTGCGTGTTCATATTCACCTCCATTTTTTAATATTATTTCCGTTTAGCTTACCTCGATGCGGGGGAAAAGCCTGCCTTTAAGCTGTAACTCTTACCTGCAAAAAATCTCACCTCCTTTTAGTATGACCGTAATATTTTCAATCCCTAAATAGGATAACGGAATATGGAGTGGATTTGTTTATCCGCTAGTGATACTTTAGTACTGGAGTTCAATATACTTTAGTACCGAGTTGTATGATGCCTCAGTAGTTTTGATATGCACCCCTAGAAAAATGATACACCGCACTCGTAAATATTGTCAATGTATGGCTACTCTGGCATATCATTACAAGACTGAGCCACGAGATTATAGAAACCTCGTGGCTACAGATCTGGAAGAGGTCAAGGCTAAGTGGTAGCCAAAGGTCGAGGCTAGATTGGGAGCGAGAGCTCAGATGGTAGAAGAGGTCGAGGCTAAAATTGCAAAGTATTGGCTCTGAATGAGTTAAGGGGACGGATCTGCATTTGAAAGTAGAGATTCGTCGTGACTTCGGGCTTCTAGAATGACAGAGGCGGAAATAAGAAAGGGAGGTGGCTTATGCCACCTCCCTTTTTGCTTATCTCAAGCAGGTAAGGATCACACCCGGCGCGTCTTGAAGATGAGTACCAGGGTGACGATGACCAGTATAGCGCCGATAGCGATAACAACCCAGACCCATATTGGAGTTGGAGCTGCTGGTGCTGTTGCCTGCTGCTGCTGCAGGTTTAGCCTCAGTCTGGAAGCTGAAGGTAGCGGACCAGTCGCTGGGCGCTGGTTCCACGGACATCACGCGCCAGAAGTAGTTGGTGCTGTAAGTCCAGCGTGCCATCGTACTCGTAGGCGGTGGTAGTCGACTCTCGGCCTCTTTGACGATCTGGGTCATACCCGCATCTGTAGCCAGTTGGAACTTGTACTTCGTGGTCTCCTTGAACGGTGACCAGGAGAAGGAAACTGGCTTGACGGGGCATCCCAGGCAGCCGTTGTTAGGTGCCAGGAGTTGTAGGCCAAAGTACGGGCTTACTACCGGTAAGCCGGCCTTGACGGTGAAGCTTCTGACCTCAGACCACGGGCTGCGGATAACCTGTGTAGTGGCGCACTCGCGAGCCTTGACACGCCAGTAATAGGTGTGGCCGCACTCGAGGTTGCCGTAGCAGCAATAGCTGAGCCTGCTGCAGTGCTGATCGGCACTGCCGAAGCACCGCCGCCAGCGGGGAAGTAGACGCACGGAGTTGGTCACATCTGCTGGACTGAGGAAGAGCGGTCCACAATACGGCCTCAGTGACCCAGTCGATAATCTTAATGGTGAAGTCTGCGTCCTTGGCGATCTCGATGTCGTATGCGTCAGCCACGCAGAGCTGCTCCCAGCACAGGTTGACTTCCTGAGCCCTGCCGGATACCGGGTCGCAGCCGATGAGGGTCTTGTCCTCGGTTACGAGGGCGGGTCCCCTCTTAGCCATGCAGTCGGTGAAGGCCCAGATTAAGCCTGCCGGTATGCTGCAACCGGTGCCTAGCGTAGTACCAGTATGCGCGTTATCGATGGCGTACAGCGTGCTGTCGGTGTCCAGTGTGCAGCAGCCGCAGATCTTAAGCGAAGACGGCTCCAGTCAGTGAAGCACCGGCAGCTGGAGCGGCGGAAGCCGGCAGCCAGGTGGTCCCAGGCGATGCCCGGCTTGGGCATGCCGGAGAGCGGTCCGTATTTGCCGGTGCCGTCATCGATGGTGCGGTCAACTCCGCAAGGTGACACTGGGCAGCTGCATGCGCACCCGTGATGAGCCGAGTACAGTGCCTGGCCGGTGAAGGCAAGCACTATACCGTACTGGCCGACCGCGTGGAGAGCGGGGCAGCAGACGGCGCCGTTGATAGCAGACATCATATTGGTGTCAGACCATCTTAGCTGCGCTGCCGGGTTGTTGCGGTATACCGAGCCGGTGCAGGTACCGCCAGCATCATCGACGCCGATGTAGTAGATGTTATTGTCCTTGAAGTTGGGGTCGAAGGCGACATGGACATTGCCGCATCAGGCCGGTGTATTGCCGGACAGAATCTGGACGGTGAACGACGGGTTGTCGGTGTTGAAGTTACCGGCAGTATGACGTGGCACATACAGCTGCGTTCATCACAGCATTTGCGCCGACAATCACCTTGCCCTCGGGATAAGCGGCAATGGTGTGAGCGCCATAAGCAAGCCCTGAATCAACGTTGGGAAGGAGCTAGACCAGGCAGTGCCGGTATACGGCATCTTCTGGACCAATCCGCCCGGGCTGAGGAAGTACATAACCGTCCTCGACTCGAAGGAGAAGTCCTGAACCGGATGCCGCGGCGTTATCATTGCCCAGTAATCGCCGAAGTCAGGCGACCAGGCGGCTACGCCGTGCGCGAAAGTCGATGCTGGGATCATAGACTGCCCAGGCGACGATTTCGCCGGTCGGGTCGGCGCAGTAAGGCACCACCCTCAGTATAGCCCATCGGTCTGCGTATACGTGCAATCGGGCGCCGTTACGTGGGTAAACACCCTCTCCCAGTATAGTGCCTACAGGCAGCAGGGGAAAGAGGTGATACCACGTCGGGATTGCGCTGGTGCGCCAGACGCTGTCGAAGCCGCAGCAGGTGCTGCATTGTAGGTAGTTGACCGAAGCCAGGTAGATTGTCTTGCAGTCTGGCGTCGGAGCTATATCGGTGAACCGGTAATTATGGTATCAATCAGTGAAATCTGGTTCCAGGTCTCGCCGTTGTTGCGGCTGATGCCATAGCAGATTCGTCATTACCAACCGGGGCTGCTAAAAAGCGGATGTATACCAGTAGGTGCCGGTACGTATAAGCCTTTGACCCGGTGACGACATAGGCCAGGTCGCCCTGGGGTGCCCAGGCGACTATAGCCGCACCGACACCGTCCTTCGAGCCAACTGAGCAGCAGGCAGTGGCCTGGGCAGGCAGCGCCGGTAGTCGGCTTTAAGCGCCGGATACCAGCAGGGGATGGGGCAGGTTGTCGGCGAATCGGTGAACCATGTGGGCACGGTGGCCGTGCACGGATAGCCCATTCGCTCGCCAGCCAGCAGCTTGCCTGAAGCATAGGTGCCGAAATAGGCGATGCTGTAGATGGACTTGTCAGCGATGTTCGAGGTGTCCATCAGCGTGTAAACGGTGGTGTCGTCGATGCGGAAGATGCCGTCCGTGTCGCAGACTGGTTTGAGCAACGCCGTGCAGCGTTAACGACAGGCATCCAGGCTGATATAGGCACGGCGCAGTGATGCCGCCTGGCCGGAGAAGTCGGACGGCAGCTCCAGGTCAGCCTTGTTCAGCGTCAGAAGCCTGGTGAAGCAGCCGACAGCCCAGGTTGGGTCTTTGACCTCGATGCCGGGTGCGGTGAATGCCCAGCTTAAGGTGGCGTTCTGGTCGATGTCGCGCAGGGCTACGTTGTAGAAGGTGGCGCCAGCACGCTATGCCACGGGCAGGTAGGCCGGTAGTATTGTCAGCGAAGACGACTGCCAGTGAAGCATCGCTGGCATAGCTCGGTGAGAACTTCACGGCAAAGAAATCGACGTGCCCAGTCAATCGCGTGCATGGCAGGTGTCTTGGACTTGCCAGCCGGAGAAGCCGGTGGACTTGACCACGAAGAGACGGCCGCCGCCAGCACCAGTTGTGGTGCCGACTGCGATGTCTCGCTTGCCGCCGTAATCGACCGAGATGTCGATGGAGCGGATGGTCTCACCAGGCATCAGAGCAGCGTAGCCAGGTTGGTGAAATCCCAGTCCGCGCCGCCGTTCTGGGTAACCCATACCTCTTTCGGGCCGGTCATGGCTCCAGCACCGGCTGGTACAGTGCCATCGGTGGTAACAGCGCAGAAGTTGGGGTTATCGGGCGCAATGGCTACCTGGTATACCTGGCGGGTAAGACGGTCAACAGGGAAGCCTGAGCGCAGAATACGCCACCCCACATGGGATCACGGGCTAACGCCAGCCATTTGGACGATGACCAGAATATGGCCCTTGGTATTGGACCATTTGAACAGGTTGATCGGGCCGAACGGCCAGTACGTAAGTCGGCGCGTCTTCATTCACTACGGCGACGTACTGTAGCTCAAGTCACTGCCGACAGCCAGGTCAATGGGTCTGTGTTCGTGGCGATGACCTCAGTCCCAGGTAGCGCGCCCGGCTCCCTTAAGGTATCCCATTTGCAGATGCCGGGGTCAGCCTGTACTGCTGACGGTGAAGCCAGGCTTACTGGCACCACGAAGCTGGCAACCAGCATCAGCGCAGCCAGGATACCGAATAGGTTAGGATATTTTGTTTTCATTATACCTCCTAATATTTCTAAACTCCGAAAATATTCCCTGGTTATTTCCTCTGTAGTCCGACCCGAGACTAAGCCTCGGGGCTACATTCAGAAGAAATCACATACGGGGCTTGTTTCGGAGACCTTCGGCGGAAATTCGACCTCCGCCTCCGGTTTTAGGGACCCTTGACGGGGAAAGTATTAACTTTTTGAAGGTATTTTTACAGCCCGCCTGTACGGGCTACTCCACACATACACCCAGAAAATTTTTTCTGGGTTTGGGCTTTATGTCCCGGAGTCAGGACGTTCCTTGCTTGCTTCAGCCGGTGTATACCAGCCTCGGCTTCCTGCCAATCTCATCACCTCCTTTCCATAGATAATCCAAAGGACAAGGGTTTTCCCTTGCCTTAGTACTATTGTACCACGCCTGTCAAGACCCCCCAAGTGTAAAATCCCAAATCCCAAGCACAAAATTTCAAATAAATTTTAAGCACCAAAATTACAGTAGACCAAGAGTCGTAGAGATTGTCATTACGAGAGCACCATGTCCTGATTCCCTTCGAAAGGGAGCGACGTGTCAATTCTAAGGCACCAGAATATAATGACTCAGATTAAGATCAAGAATTTACTCAGTATTGAAGTCCGCGACGATAAATCTGCTTTATGACCTTGAGATCCTACCTTTTGAATTCGTTAGATCATGATGTTTGAGATCTCGTAGTATTATGTAATGTTGATATTTGGTGGTCTAGGCTTAGGGTCAGGATGGTGTCTACTTGTAATATTCGCGGACGCGGCGGAAGAAGGCACGGACGATGAAGATGAAGATGATAACGAAGATGATGGCACCGACGGCGAGATATAGGCCGGAGAAAAATCCTACCTGGAACGGGTACGGGGAGAGCGACCATTCGCTTTCGTTGCCGGCACCGTCGACGGCTTTGACCCGCCAGTAATAGGTGCCCGGCTCAAGGGTCATGACGCGTTGGGCTTGGTCAGGCCTGTCTTTCTCATGCCCGGTTCCAGCGGGAAGAAGCGAAGGCTTTTATCTACCTCCAGGGTATAGGTGATGCCGCTGGGGTCGGACACCGGGCTCCAGGTGAAGATGACAGGCTGCGAGCCGAACCAGCCGAATCTCTCGTCTACCGGTGAGATAGGATTCGGTGCTGACGGCGGAGTGCCTTCCAGAGGCAGGCCGAAGGTGGCGACATTGCCCGCCCTGTCGGTGGCGGTGATGACGTGAGTTGTCCGTGGAGCTTTCGGGCACCATGAACTTCTCGGTGAAGTTGCCGGTGTCGTCGGTAGTTGGAGAGTTTGATACGGCAATATCATCGTACTTAATGGATACAGTGCTTCTGGCGGCGAAGCCCCAGCCGGTCAATGTGACCTCGGCGCCGATCTCGGGATGCTCCGGTTGAAGGCTGATGGTCGGGCCGACCTGGAGGTTAGCGGTAATATCTCCGAAGGACATGTTCTCATCGGTAGCTTTGAACTGGTGGTTTCCGGCCATGGTATCGGGTATGGTGAACTCGGCGGTAAAGCTGCCCAGCTCGCTGGTAAGTGATGCTCAGTTTGGTATCGTTGCCATCGAAGCTGACCTTGATGTTCTTATTCTTGGCCGGGAAGCCGGTGCCCTTGATGGTGACAGTAGAGCGGGGCGTGCATGTCGATGGGGTCACGGCTTAATGCCCGGCACCACCGAAAAGGAGAAGCCGTAAGGGTTTTCCGGGCGCCAGCTCGCAGGAACTGGACGAAGTTAGTACCGTAAGCGGCTTCGGGGATGGTAAAAGAGACCGTTACTTCCTTTGTGTCTCGTAGGAATACTCGCCCTTACCTACCACGGTTAACATGAGGCTGAAACCTCATCGGTACATTCAACGCTATCTTTGGCGATAGGGGTTTTGCTCCACACGATTGTATAAGGCCCGTCTACATCAAACGCCGCCGCCATTTATGGTTATAGTTGCCGTCGAGCCGACCTTGCCCGTGTTGCCTTCTGCTCCACTAACTGTGGAGGAACAGGCACCCCCGGCTCAGCCGTCGGCTTTGACGGCGCCCGGCACCAGCGACAGTGCCAGGAGGAGAATCAGAGCCAGCATAACCTAGAAATTTCATGATGTAAATTTTATACCCCCTTGCCTGAGCCTTGTCAAGTCCGAAGCCGATTACAGCAGCACTTAAATGAACAGATTACACGGATGCTATAAAGTCCACGACCCTGCTTCCCACCTGTAGCCGATTTGAGAGGGTCATGAGGTAAATCATGGCTAATGTTTTGAAACGAAAGCGACAAAATCATCTTGAGTAAATAGAACATTAGTGCTAGTATAGGGTCATCATGATTGGCAGTGAACTTGATTTATTACCTGACGAGATTGAGTGGCGGGATGAGGGCTGTGAGTTCTTTCCGTCGTGTTTGAATTGTCCGCTGCCCAGATGTGTTGAGGACGAGCCCAGGGGTCAGCAGCGGCTGAGGATGGCGGCGCGGAAGAGACGAATGGCGGAACTGAGGCGGATGGGCAAAAGCGTTAAGGAGATAGCCGAGCTTTTCGGCGTCAGCCGTGCACGCCCAATGGCTCGGATATCACCATTCAGTGGCAGGGAATAGATCGGCCGTCTAATAGAATCTTCAACCTGTAATAATCTCTGAAGCACTAAATTGCCGAAACCTAAGGAGCTAATGATCTCAATATCAAATGAAAATGACGAACGGGAGAGTTGATTCAAATTTAAGGCATTTGCTAGGTCGAAATCAGATTTCAGGGTTTAGTGCTGGGCAATTAAAGTATTTAGCTATTTAGCCGATTTAAGAGATCCAGATGCACGTCTTCAGACGTGCAGCACACACAGCTCAAAATGTAGTCTCTGGCTGGAATACCCTCAGCATTCCAGAGCTAAACGTAACTAAAGACACATACTACTGGTTAGCCGTAGCCACGAAGGACGCAGGTGCAGTTGAGTATATTGCCAGTGGTTCGTGTAAATATAGTGGTATTACTTTCAGCACTTTTTAGCTGGCCTTACCCATTAGGTGCTTCTACCCCTGCATCTTATGGAGAATTAGCAGCTGGTTGGGGGATCCCGCCTGAGCCCCTCAAGCATCATCCAGCCAGTAAGCTATGGCACGCCCACGGGTCTTAACAGCCAGCGCTTACCATCCAGCCATCGAGTATTGTCCAGGTTGTAGCCATCGGCACGCCAGCTCTTCTCTATCCTCAAATCCTATTGCCGTCGAGCATTGTCCAGGCCATCGCCTACGGCACGCCATCCGTCGGCATTGTCGGCACCATATCTATCCTCAGGGCATCATCCAGCAAATATCAATCGGCAGCCCAACTCTTCTTAAGTATGTCTGGCATGTTATCCTGGACGGCCAGTATGCCACCGAGACGCCGGAGGTCAACCGAGCCTACATCATCGGCAGAGACCAGTACGGCAACCCCGTCTACGGCACAGCGGTAAACACAGACGAGGTCGCCCTGGTGGGAGAGAGGCTAGACTTCCAGCCAGACCCCGCCATCCCCACCACCGCCCAGGCGGCAGACGTAGCCAGAGCTGTACTATCAAAGATGAGACTCAGGGAAAGAGGGGGGTCATACTCATACCGCCCAATTGTGGCCAGGAGCTGTTTGATGTGGTGCAAATATCAGATGCCGGAGCCAATCAGTCAGCCGTCAAGTTTCGTGTAGTCGGGATTCGGTTCGAGTACAATCCGAAGCAAGCCCGCTACCAGCACAAACTCATTCTCGGAGCACCATAGAGCTTCTGAGATGAAAGCGACGGTAACCTCTTATATTCGTGGATGGTGTGATGCTGAGAATCTTGTTCCAGGCGGCGTTTGGCTACAGTGGCTGCTTGACTTCTTTGTCCAGGGTGATGAAGCCTCGTTTCAGGGCGGTGATGACTGCCTGGGTGCGGGCGTTGGCATCCAGTTTGCGCAGTATGGAGGTTATATGGTTCTTAATGGTCTGTTCGCTGATGTTGAGTTCGAGGGCGATTTGCTTGTTGAAGAAACCCTGGGCCATGTAGGTGAGGATTTCAGTTTCCCTGGGGGTGAGAGGTGAAACAAAGGATTCGGCGCCTTTTCCCCAGGAGAAGTTTTGAAATTGCTCCAGCACGTGATGGGCTACCTTAGGCTGTGACAGGAAGGTATCGTTAATGGGGTGTTCGCCAGCGGCGGCTCTACGGATTGTCGTCAACAGTTCATTCGAGGAGACATCGCGCCTTAGATAGCCAGCTACCCGGGATTTGATTGCCTGGAAGAGCTCATCATCGTTGGGTTGTGGTGACAGCAATATTACTGCGGCACTGGGCAACAGCTGTTTGACGGCTTTGGCTAAGTCCGTGCCGTCGCTATGGGACAGCTCGATATCGAGGAGAACGATATCAGGGTACAAAGTGCTTATAGCTGAAATAAGTTCATTACCGGAATTGACTTCACCGCAGATATCTACATCAGGTATTTGACTTAGAGAGGCGCGCACGCCCTGCCGGAACAAGGGCTGCTGGTCAGCTATTAACACTTTTATTTTTGGGCGTTCTTTTGGCATGAATCACCTTTTCTGAATAAACTGTATTTTCAGTGTAGCAGGACTATATGTGGATGTCAATGTGGTTTGTAGTGGTTCGATAAGGATTTCAGGTAGATATGTAGCATCGGCTCCAATCATGCCTGGTTTCACCTTCACATGTAGCCTCGACCTTTTAAGGTCTAGACCACGAGACTAAAGCCTCGTGGCTACATTCTTTCACGACAGGTCTCTCCTCCAACATAAACCTGAACAATATAATGGTACGAAATTAATTATCGTTTCTTGACGTAATGGGGGTTAATTTATAGAATGTTGAATGTGGTGGCCGCTGAATCAAAGAGACAGAAAAAAGTTTTGGCAATGGAGCTGGTTGAAGAAATGCTTGCTGGAAATGTGCTGTCTTTGGCGCGGTTGATTACGAGAGTGGAAAGAGACGGCGCTGATGTGCCGCAGATAATGAAGCAGATATGCCCGCATTTGGGTAAAGCCTATTGTGTAGGCGTAACTGGCCCTCCCGGGTCAGGTAAGAGCACCATCGTGGACCGGTTAACAGCAGTAATGCGGCAGGATAGTTTAAGCGTGGGCATAATTGCCGCTGACCCTACCAGCCCGTTTACCGGTGGTGCGGTACTTGGGGACAGGATAAGAATGCAGCAGCATTACCTCGATGAAGGGGTTTTTATTCGAAGTATGGCAACCCGCGGCAGCCACGGCGGTCTGCCGCATGCCACCGGCGGCGTGATTAAATTGCTGGATGCCTTCGGAAAAGATTTCGTTCTGGTGGAGACAGTGGGTGTGGGTCAGACTGAACTGGACATTATGCAGAATGCAGATACGGTGGTGGTGGTATTGGTCCCGGAGGCGGGTGATACGATTCAGACAATGAAGGCAGGCTTGTTTGAGATTGCTGATATTTTTGTGGTAAATAAGGCTGACCGGGCAGGGGCCGATAATCTGGTGGCTGAACTTAGGATGATGGTGCAGCTTCGTTCCGAGGAGACCTGGTGGCAGGTGCCGGTGATAGCCACCGAAGCTATAAATAATGTTGGCATTGATGAACTTTACCGCCAGATAAAAAATCATCGCCGAGCCCTAGAGGAGACGGGGCGATTGCCACAGCGCAGGCAGGAACAGCGCCGACGTGAATTTCTGGAAATCGTGGAGCGCAGAGTTTCTGATGAGCTTTTGAAGTTGGTGGAAGGCGATGAGGAGTTGAGCCGGCGTATGGCGATGGTAGAAGCCGGTGAGGTCGACCCTTATTCAGCGGCTGATGAAATACTGCGGCCAAGGACTTTGCTGGCTACATGGTCGCGGCAGCTGGCTGAAAGGCGGCCCGGCGGTTAGGGTAGGACTGCAAAAGCCATGACTTCTCAGAACCCTCAAAAATACGACGTTATTATCGTTGGCGGCGGGCCGGCGGGTATCTTTGCCGCGCTCGAGCTGTGCCAGGCTGCCGGCGTTAAAATCCTTATTCTGGAAAAGGGCAAAGACATCGATGACCGGAGGTGCCCGCTTCAAGAAAAAGGCCAGAACTGCTCATCTTGCACGCCGTGCCATATGGTTAGCGGGCTGGGTGGTGCCGGAGCCTTCAGCGATGGTAAGCTGACTTTGTCATCGGCAGTTGGCGGGCGTTTGGGCGAATTGTTGGGTAATGACCGCATGCAGGAGCTTATTGACTATGTCGATAGCCTTTACCTGAAGTTTGGAGCTACCGATAAGATTTACGGTGTCGGCGAGGAGGTAGATGAACTGAGACGCAGGGCGATTCTGGCGGAATTGAAGCTAATTCCGGTGAAGCTGCGCCATATAGGGACGGAACGGTCCCGTCAGGTGCTCAAAGCCATGCGAGATTTCATTGTCGGTCGGGTTGAGCTGAGGTTGGGTGAAATGGCGGAGAGCATAATAGTTGATAACGGAGTAGTAGCCGGGGTAGAGACAAATCGCGGTGAGCGCTTGGAGTGCCGGTATCTTGTCCTGGCGCCGGGAAGAGAAGGGGCCGAGTGGCTGACAAATGAAGCCAGCCGGCTCAAGCTGAGCATGAAGTCCAATCCCATAGATGTCGGCGTCCGAGTAGAAGTGCCGGCGCCGGTGCTTGAAGAGTTGACCTCGGTGCTATATGAAGCGAAGCTTGAATTTTTCTCCAAAAGTTTTAATGACCGGATAAGGACGTTCTGTATGTGTCCCGGTGGTGAGGTGATTATGGAAGCCACCGGCGGTGCTGATTCGGTGATTACAGTAAACGGCAATAGTTATGCGGAACGCAAAACCGGGAATACCAATTTTGCCATACTGGTAAGCACCATGTTTACCGAGCCGTTTCATGAGCCTATTGCTTACGGGAAATATCTGGCGCGCCTGGCGAACATTCTGAGCGGCGGTGTGCTGGTGCAGCGCTTCGGTGACCTGATGGAGGGGCATCGCTCAACGCCGGAGCGCATTCGGCACAGTATCGTTGAGCCTACACTTGAAAGCGGCAACACCGGGAGACCTGAGCTTTGCACTGCCGTTTCGCCATCTTAAGGGGATAGTGGAGATGCTTCAAGCGATGGATAAGCTGGCTCCCGGGGTAGCATCCCGGCATACCCTGCTTTATGGTGCTGAGGTCAAGTTCTATTCCAGCCAGCTGGAGCTAAGCCCATGTCTGGAAACGGAAATCGGCAATATGTTTGCTGCCGGCGATGGCGCCGGTGTCAGCCGCGGACTAATACAGGCCTCGGCTTGTGGTGTGGTGGTTGCCCGGGAGATAGTGAGACGGCTGGGGAAATAGATTTTGATTACGAATCCCCAGCAATGCAAAAATCAAAGACTAAAAATCAAAATTGCAGATTAAACTGCAAAAAGTTACCGCTGGCAATTGTTCGATAAATTCAATAGTAAGTATCCCTAAAAGTAGCTGCGGTCATAGAGAAAGCGGTTTAGCAATATAGCTCCTACGCTGGTAGTAGCCGTTTTGAGGTCTTTTCTTAGTCCCGCGGTGAGACGGCGTATTATTATGACGACGAAGACTGCCAGGAAATGCCCAGGTCATCTCCGGCTGGTTGTCTCGAGGCACAGCGGAGGCTAGTGGCGCCACAGCAAAGCCGGTAAGCATACCCAGTGGCATGCTGTTACTGATGGGGCCGCCGAGCATCAGGCGTTCGTTTAGCGTTTGACCCGGAGCCATAAATCTGGGAACTGTCCTGATACCGGCGCCTATAAGGATTGGGATGGCAAAGATAATGAAGACTACATAGGCAAGTGGAGAAATAGTCGCTGTAAGATACGAGGTGAAAGCGATAACAAACCCGATGCCTGTGGTATTGCCTTTTTCACCGTCGAATTTTCGAAACACCGGCCACATCTGCCCGGCAACGGCGGCCACTCCCGAGGCAGCGATTGCAGCCAGGTGAAGGTGAAAGGAAAAGCCGACGACTATGGGAATAACCCCTTTAAGGGCATCAACGACTATGCCGGATAAGCCATAGAGGCGGCCTGCTTTATTCCATAGTGCCATGTGCAGGTCCTCTTCGTGGGACAGTTCAATACCGCGAGCACGGCCGAGAAGAATCATGTAAGGCAGCGAGCCCAGCAGGTAAGCACCTACAATAAGAGCAATATCGGCTAGCAGCATTACGTGCTCCTCCATAGAGTTTATCAAAGCAGTGGATGCAGAGATAACTCTGAATTGGCCGCTGCCAATTGGTCTCAGCGATATAGTAGAGGGCATAAAATCGATACACCGACTCGGTGTTAAGACCTATTTTGGGTACCGAACAAATAACATCAAGCTGCCGAAATTCAACCAGGCAGCTTGATATAGACTGAGATGTTCATTTTTCCAGAACAGGTTTGTAGCGGCTTTATCGTTCTACTATCTCAGTTGAGAAACCTTTGGTTGCCAGGTCTTTGACAAGCTGCTTAACATCTTCTTTATCAAGATGTAGGCACACGTCCTGTTCCTTGCCTTCAACCGGCGGCATGTTGTGGAAGGAGACTATTTTGGCTCCGGCCTTCTTGACAGCATCCAAAATCTCTTGCAAGCCTTTGATATCGCCACCCTTTGAGATAACGATGCGAGTGCCCGACTTGCCGATTCCCAACACCGGATTTAGTATTTTGTAGAAGAAATCGTTGGTTGTGGCTATACCTACCAGCTTATTGTTTTCCACCACCGGCAGCGCGCCGACACCTTTCTTCTGAGCCAGAGCTATAGCAGCCTCTACCGACATATCAGGGTCGACTGTGACCGGGTCCTTGGACATTACTTCCTTGACCGTCATTTTTGCCAGGAGATAGTTGATTTCCCAGACGCTCAAGCTGGTAGCCGGTGACGGAGCCGTACGGGTGATGCGCTCTTTGCTTACCATGCCGACCATTTTTCCTCTGTCAACCACTGGCAAACGGCGAACACCATGTGCGTCCATGATTTTCCTGGCTTCCATTATAGGCGTATCGCTTGATCACAGTGACCACATTCCAGGTCATAACATCGCGAACTTTCATTTTCCACCTCCCTGTATTTTGGGTTATTTTATCACAGACTGATAATGCTTAAAAGGGGGTTTCGATTATGAACAGGCATGTCATAAAATGGTGCCAATTATTCAGGCCGGTGAATGAAATGAGAGTCTACCAGACGACCAGGTATCGTTTGATAGTATCGTCACGGGGTGCGGCCGTGAAGTTGTTAAGCTGTGAGTAGCTCCTACCGACAACCAATTTTACCTCCTGGTCAAACTGCGGCTCAATGTATATTAAACCTCTGTCAGTAGTGTCGAAAGCTACTATGGTGTGGCCGTAGCCATCAGGGTAGAAGATGTCGACGACAGCACAGCGGATGCCTTTAGCCTCAGCGTTATTGTTCACTGCAGCCGCAAAGTCTACGCAGACATATTTATCTTCCACATAGGTGTTTGTATTTGTGGGGTCTTGAGCTAGAAATGTCTTCATTTCCTGATATGTGGGATTTTGAAGAGTGTATCCATCTGGATGTCTTCTGTTCCGCGCCGGGCTTATATCCTGCCTGGTAGCCGGATTGATAGCCAGCCTGATAACCTTCATCTTTGCCCTGGCTATATGCCTGAGTGTAGCTGCCTTCATGGCCTTTCTGATAACCACGAATATAGCCGAGAAATACCGAGCCGCCGCAGAGCATGAGGATGGCAAGGAATATGCTAAGTGCAGTAGCTACTTTCTGGCTGTTATCCATAATGACCTCCGTTATTGAAAACAGGACAATTAATTTACCTATATTAGTTTATCCTCTTTTAGGTCTTAAGGCAAGAAACTCTTGACGATGAAGGGCTGAATGCAGTAGGCTATTAGTCTACTAATGATAGGTGGAGATAACTAAATTGTGGTGCCGTGGCATAAGAGGCGCTATTACTGTGCCGGAAAATAAGAAAGAGGCTGTAGGAGCCGCGACTAAGGAATTGCTGCAGAAAATGATAAAAGTCAATGAGGTGAAAATCAGCGATATCGCTTGTATTTTGTTTACTACGACATCTGACCTTAATGCGGCGTTTCCGGCGGCAGCCGCCCGGGAACTGGGTTGGACACAAGTACCGTTGCTCTGTGGGCATGAAATGAATGTGCCAGGCAGTTTGCCGAGCTGTTTGAGGGTACTGGTGTTGTTCAACACCAATAAGAGAAATGAGGAAATGGTGCATGTCTATCTGGGTGGCGCGGTGACACTTAGAGACGAGGGCGAAAGAATCTGGCAGGATGATGGTAAAAAATGATAGTAGTTATGAAAGTAGGCTCAAGCGATAAGGAAATCGACGGAGTGGTCAAGCGGATTGAATCCGCTGGCTTGAAGACGCATGTGTCTCAGGGTGTGGAACGGACTATTATCGGGGTGGTGGGGCAAATTTTCCCTGAACTTCAAGACATGCTGGAAATGCTTCACGGTGTTGATGAAGTTATTCGGGTCAGCAAGCCATATAAACTCAGCAGCCGTGAGTTTCATCCGTTGGACACTACAGTTAAGGTTGGTGGTATTACCATCGGTGGTAAAGAGATAGTGGTTATGGCAGGACCTTGCGCTGTGGAAAGTGAGCAGCAGCTTTTTGAAACAGCTAACGCGGTGAAAGCGGCCGGGGCGAACATTTTGCGTGGCGGCGCCTTTAAGCCAAGCACCTCGCCTTATCAATTCCGCGGCCTGGGTGAGCCGGGCTTAGAGCTTTTAGCTCAGAGTTAAGAAAGAGGTTGGACTGCCGGTTATAACCGAGGTTATGTCAACCGGTGACGTAGAAATGGTTGCCGGATACGCAGATATACTCCAGATAGGGGCTCGCAATATGCAAAATTTCAGTCTTCTTGAGGAAGTCGCCAAAACCGGCAAGCCCGTGATGCTAAAGCGAGGACTATCAGCCACCGTCCAGGAGTGGCTGCTGGCTGCTGAATATGTCCTGGCCCAGGGCAATGGGCAGCTTATACTTTGCGAGCGAGGCATCAGAACATTTGAAACCTATACCCGCAACACCATGGACATAAGCGTTATCCCGATAATTGAGAAAGTCAGCCATTTGCCGATTATCGCTGACCCGAGTCACGGCACCGGCAAGTGGTATTTGGTGATTCCGATGGCTCTGGCCGCGGTAGCTGCCGGGGCTGATGGCATAATGGTCGAGGTTCATCCTCATCCGGACCTGGCACTTAAAGATGGCGCACAGTCGCTGACCTTTGCTAATTTTCAGCAACTGATGTCCCAACTAGAACATGTGGCCAAGGCTGTAGGCCGGCATATCGCTGGTTCGTCTGTCGAGGCAAAGTCTTAGTCTATAATACGACGCTGATTGGAGAAGTCAGTAGTGCAGGTTGAAAAAGAGTTAGCCAGAGTAAAACCACAACAGGAGATGTTGCTTAGCATCGGTGTTTTCGACGGGGTTCATCTTGGGCATCAACGGCTGCTGACTCATTTACGGGATGAAGCTCGGAGTAAGAACTGGCTAAGCGGTGTGGTCACCTTTAAATCTCATCCGAAGGTGGTGCTCGCCGGGGAAAACAAATTGCTCTGGTTAAATGATTTGGAGACGAGAATTAGCTTACTCCGGAATTTAGGCATAGATATCGTTGTCGCTCTGCCTTTTAGTTCTGAACTGGCCCGGCTCACTGCTCGGAGATTTGTTCAACTACTTAAAGAGCACCTGAAAATGCGTGGCTTGATAATAGGCCCTGATTTTGCCCTGGGCAGAAACAGGGAAGGGGATTCTGAAAAGCTCCGAATTTTAGGGGAGGAAATGGGCTTTAGTGTTGAAGTCATACCGGCGGTAGTAATCGATGGCTATGTGGTAAGCAGCAGTACCATCCGTCAGGCTTTGGCTCGAGGGAGATATGAAGAAGGTGGAGAAGCTAATCGGGCGGCTCTTCAGCCTTAGTGGGCAGGTGGTGAGCGGCGATAGGCGAGGCAGAGCTCTCGGATTTCCTACTGCTAACCTGGATTTAAAGCCGGAACAGGCATTGCCCAGCGATGGAGTTTATGCTACTATCACACACACTGACGACGACTCTCTGCCTTCGGTAACTAATATCGGTGTTCGTCCTACCTTTGGGGGTAGTAAACGCTTGGTGGAAACCTATATATTGGACTTCGAAGGAGAATTGCTCGGGCAGAAGCTCACAATTGACCTCGTAGACAAGCTAAGAGACGAAAAGCGTTTCGATACTGTGGAAGAACTGAAAGCTCAAATGATAAGAGATGTGGAGCAGGCAAGACAAATTTTAAACGAACGGATGAAACAGGCGAGGGTTTGATTTAAAACATGACCGGTCACTGACCTTAAATGGCTGTTAAAGCGAGGGGTAGCTGAGATTATAGTTGAATCTGAGCTGGTGAAGTTACTGGAATCAGGCAAACCGCTGAGGTTGAAACAGGGTTTCGACCCCAGTTGCCCGGATATACATCTGGGACATGTGGTTGGCTTGAGGAAGCTGCGTCAGTTTCAGGAGCTAGGTCATCGTGTTGTGCTTATCGTCGGTGACTGGACGGCCCAGATTGGAGACCCCAGTGGTGTATCGGCCACCCGCCCCATGCTGTCCGCCGAAGAAGTGAAGGCTAATGCCCAGACTTATATGGAGCAATTCTTCAAGGTGGTGGATAAGGATAAGACCGAAGTGAGATGGCAAAGCGAATGGTTCGGCAAGTTTGGCCTCGAGGACGTGATCAAGCTCACCAGCAAATTCACAGTCGCTCAGTTCCTGGCCAGGGAGGACTTTGCCAATCGGTACAGCACAGGACGTCCTATAGCTATCACTGAGCTGTTGTATCCCTTACTCCAGGCATACGATTCTGTGGCTATTAAAGCCGACGTGGAATTCGGCGGCACTGACCAGAAATTCAATTGCCTTGTAGGCAGGGAATTGCAGCAGATGATGGGGCAACGGCCTCAGCAGGTGTTTCTCGTTCCTCTTCTTATCGGCACTGACGGCAGCCAGAAAATGAGCAAGAGCCTGGGTAATTACATAGGCGTTGACGAGCCAGCCAAACGAAATTTACGGTAAGGCTATGTCAATTCCTGATAGCCTGATTATTGATTATCTTGAGTTGGTAACCGATGTGCCGGATGAGGAGATTGCCGAGTTTAAAGAGCAAATGGCTAATCAGTCAATTAACCCGATGGTTATTAAAAAGCGATTAGCTCATGAGATTGTTACTCAATTTCATGGCGCTCCAGCTGCACATGAAGCCGAAGAACATTTTGCCAAGGTATTTCAGAGAAGGGAAATGCCAGAGGAGGTAGTGACTTTTGAAAACTTCCGTTGGACTCAGAAGCACACTTGACGGCTGAATTGACTAAGGCTGGGCTGACTAAGAGTCGCTCGGAGGCGAGGCGTCTGTTGGCTCAGGGCGCTATCGAGATTGATGGAAAAACGGTTACTGAAGATTTAGAAATAGTCAAAAATCAAAAAGGGCAGATAATCAAAGTAGGCAAACGGCGCTTTGCCTCAGATTGCCTGTAGTAATTAATATAAAAATGGAGGTATGACATGCAATTAAGGATACCAGGCCCCACCCCTTGTCCGCCGGAGGTTTTAAAAGCCATGGGCAGACAGATGATCAATCACCGCGGCAAAGAGTTCGGTGACATGATCAACCGTATTACGGCAAAACTGAAGGAACTGTTTCAAACCAAAAATGACCTCTATATCCTGACCGGTTCAGGTACCGGAAGCATGGAAGCTGCTGTAGTCAATATGCTATCGCCCGGCGACAAGGTGTTATCAGCTTCCAACGGTGTCTTCGGCAACCGCTTTGCCGATATCGCTGAGGGCTACGGCGCTGAGGTAACACGGCTCAAGTTTGATTGGGGTAAGCCGGTTGACCCGGACGCAGTGCGTAAGGCTTTAAAGGCCGACTCTAAAATCAAGGCAGTATTGGTGACCCAGAATGAGACTTCTACAGGCGTGACCAGTGATTTACAGGCAATCAGCGCCGTTATCAATGAGTTTGACAAGCTTATTCTAGTCGATGCCATAAGCGGCCTTGGCTGCATTGACCTGAAAACCGATGCCTGGAAGTGCGACGTGGTAGTTACCGGCTCTCAAAAAGGCTGGATGGTGCCGCCCGGCCTGGCTATGGTGAGCGTCAGCGAAAAGGCTTGGAAGGCTCATGCTCAAGCCAAGATACCTCGTTATTATTGGGATTTCACCAAAGCCAAGAGCTATCTGGAGAAGGGGCAGACACCGTGGACACCTTGTATTTCGGTCTTCTTTGCCCTGGATGTCTCGTTGGATATGATGCTGAAAGAAGGATTAGCTAATATCTTTGCTCGCCATGCTAAAGTGGGCGATATGACCCGAAAGGGAGTGAAATCTCTGGGGCTATCCCTGTTTCCTGCCGATGAGAAGTACGCCTCCAATACTGTAACGGCAGTTAATGCTTCGGATAAGATGAATGTGTCGAAGCTGCAGCAAATACTCAGAGACGAATATAAGGTAGTAGTGTCCGGAGGTCAGGGCGACCTGACAGGGAAGATTTTCCGCATCGGTCACCTGGGCTGGGTCACTGAAGCTGACATCAAAGAAACCCTGGGTGCCATAGGTAAAGCTTTGCCGCAGGCAAGCGCGTAACTCAAAAATTAGGAGTCAGGCATTTAGACTTGCCCGGAGGAATTTGGTTGCTATGAAAATTCTTGTTGCCGACCCGGTAGCTAAAGAAGGCATAGAAGCTTTAAAGGCTCAGGCTGAAGTCGATGTCAAGCTCGGCCTTAAGCCTGACGAGCTTAAGAAGATGATTGGCGATTATGAAGCCCTGGTGGTGCGCAGTGAGACCAAAGCTACTGCCGATATTATTCAGGCTGGCACGAAGCTTCAGGTTATAGCCCGGGCTGGTGTTGGTTTGGACAATATTGATGTCGAGGCTGCTACCAGGCAGGGTGTGGTGGTGGTCAATGCTCCTACCGGCAATACCATCGCTGCTGCCGAACATACCGTAGCCATGATGTTGGCTCTGGCCCGGCATATACCGCAGGCCAATGCCAAGCTCAAATCAGGTGCCTGGCAACGCAGCGACTATATGGGCATTGAGCTCAGAGGCAAGACCTTAGGCATCATCGGCCTGGGCAATGTGGGCTCCGAGGTTGCCAGGCGGGCTCAGGCTTTTAACATGCGGCTTATCGGCTATGACCCTTTTGTCTCCAGCTGATTATGCCCGTAATCTGGGTGTAGAGTTGGTCTCTCTGGAGCAATTGCTTAAGGAATCTGACTTCATTACACTTCATCTGCCATTGACTTCCCAGACCAAGATGCTGATTGGTGCCAAAGAACTGAGCAAGATGAAACCGACGGTGCGTATCATCAACTGCGCCCGCGGCGGACTTATCGATGAAGAAGCTTTGCTTAAGGCAGTGGAGGCGGGAAAAGTGGCCGGCGCTGCCGTAGATGTCTTTGTTAAAGAGCCGGTGACCGATAGCGTACTTTTCCAAAGTGACAAGATTATCGTTACTCCCCACCTCGGCGCCTCCACTACTGAAGCGCAGGCCAGCGTTGCTCTCGAGGTCGCCGAGCAAGTGATGGCTGTATTGAAAGGCCAGCCTGCCAAGTATGCTGTGAATGCTCCACAGATTCCAGCGGAGCTGTTATCTGTTTTAGCTCCGTTTATGCAGGTGGCTTCAACGCTTGGCAGCTTAGCCCGGCAGTTAATGGAAGGGCAAATAAATAGCATCCGTATCAAATACAACGGTGAGATTGCCAGCTATGATACCGCGGCGATAAAGGCATCAGTTATCGGCGGTTTGCTGGAAGGTATAAGCGAGGAAAGAATAAACTTAATAAATGCCGCAGTCATTGCTGCCCAGCGGGGCATAAAGATTATGGAACAGAAAGAAACCACATGTGAGAACTATGCCAGTATGATTACCTTAGAAGCTGTCACCGATGCCGGCACGACGGTAGTCGCTGGCACTGTTTTGCGTGGAGAAACTCACATCGTCCGCGTAAACGATTTCTGGCTGGATATCGTCCCCACCGGTGGTTATTTTCTGTTCAGTGACCATCGAGACCGACCTGGGCTTATCGGTGCTGTGGGTTCTATCACCGGCAAGGCGGATATCAATATCAGTTCCATGCAGCTTGCCCGTCTTAAACCCAGAGGGCAGGCGCTTATGATTTTGGCTCTGGATGAACCGCTGCCTGAAAAACAGATACAGGAAATCCTCGACCTGGAGGATGTACATACCGCCAAAGTGGTGAAGATTTAGAGACAGGTTCGCTACCGTTTGGTTAAGGGTTTATTGTAGTGAATAACCGCGTAAAGACCTTAGAGGTCTTGATTTACTGGTCTATCATTTTTTCCCATGTACATATATAATTATTTATCCATTTATCGAAGCCTTAGGAAATTATATGTTGGAGCCAGGCTGGTTTAACAGCACGTAGTAGAATAGATTTAATGCCGTAATCTAACGGATAGAATAGGTAAACAATTATGGCTAAATTTGATGAGTCGGCGGAACTGGCTCAAGCCTTGCTACGCTGTGCCGGGACAGGGGTTTATATTGTCCAGAATGGAAAATTTCAGTATGTCAATCCCCTGTTTCTGGAACTGACAGGTTATTCAGAGCCGGAGTTATTGGGCAAATATTCTCTCGACCTTGTCCATCCCGAGGATAGAGAAACAGTCAGGAAAAAGGCAATAGACAGCCTGAAGGGTGGGAGTTCTCTACCTTATGAGTACCGGTTCGTTAAGAAGAATGGCGAAATAATCTGGGTTCTGGAAAAAGTCACCTCAACAGAATATAAGGGAAAACGGGCCACAGTGGGAAGCTTCCTGGATATAACCGAGCTCAAGCGGCGGAGAGGGTTACATAGTCAAGCCAGATATCAGAGCATTGTTGAGACGAGGGCGGGTTGTTACGGTGACTTAACGGAAATATAACCTTTGTGAATGAGAATTCTGTAAGATACTTGGTTACTCTGAGAGGAATTAGTGGAAAACTTTTGCTGACTTTATTCATCCTGATGACAAGCAATTGTGCTGGATAATTCGCAAAGGCTTGGCATCCTGAGGCAGAGTATCAATTAGAGTTCAGGATAATTCACAAAGACGGGCATGCTATCTGGATATACTCTTCCTATCGCCGATTTTTTATGACGTTCTATCCGCGAGGCATGGCGATTGTCTTCGATATCACTGAGCGTAAAGCTTGAGGAGACTATAAAAAAATCGGAAGAGAGATACGGACTATCCTGGAGGAAATCCAAGATAACTACTTTGAAACAGACCTAGCTGGCAATTTCATCTTCGTCAATGATTCGATGTCCCGGACCCTGGGTTATTCCAAAGAAGAACTCATAGGCATGAACTATCAAGTTTTTGCGGCAAAAGAAGATGTTGAGGTTGTGTATCGAGATTTCAACCGGGTTTTTCGCACGGGTGAAACCATGAAAGGTCTATCCTACAAGTTTATCCAGAAGAATGGCACCGTGGGATTTGGTGAATTGTCAGTTTCTGCCATAAAGGACGAGACAGGAAACGTTATCGCGTTTCGTGGCATCGCCCGTGATGTTACCGAACGTAAGCGGCTAGAGCGGGAACTCAATGATATAGCTACCCACGATTTCTTGACCGGATTACCTAACAGGATGTTGCTACAGGACCGCTTAAATGTAGCGTTGGCTGGGGCGGGGCGTAACAGAACTAAGTTGGCCGTAATGATGCTGGATTTGGACCGATTTAAGGTGGTTAACGATACCTTTGGACATAGTATGGGCGACAAGGTGCTAAGAGCTGCCGGAGAGCGATTGGTAGCTCTGGTACGCAAGAGTGATACAGTGGCTCGCGTTGGCGGGGATGAGTTTTTGGTTTTGTTGCCAAAAGTCGCCAATTTAGAAGATACCATTAAAGTTGCCCACAAGATTTTAGGAGCCTTTCGGAAACCATTTATCCTTAATGACCATAAGATTCGCATCACCACTAGCGTTGGCATTGCCATCTACCCCGAGGATGGCGAAGATGTTGAAGCCCTGATGAGGAATGCCGACATCGCAATGTACTGGGTTAAGGAACAGGGGCGGGACAACTACGCATCATACAGCGCTGGCAAAGTGAATGCCTTATAATAAGGCACTACCCAGTCACAGTGTTCCCTAAAGTCGGTTCAGAACCAAGTTGCTATCATACAATAGACCGTATTATTTGATTGTACATGTAACAGCTAAGAGAAACCTTGCAACCACCTGCGTTAATAATCGTTTAATGAGACGTTATAATTGAATGTTGGTTAGTAAACTTGAATTGATGCAAGAGGAGTAAACTATGGCTTCTGTCAAAGATGTGTTGGATAAACTCCAGAGCAAAGCCAGGCCAGATCAGTTGGAAGGAATGGCTAAATACGGAATGACAGTTGAAGGGAGATTAGGTGTATCGGTTCCCGATATGAGGAAACTAGCCAAAGATATAGGGAAAGACCATAAGCTGGCACTAGAGTTATGGAAGACCGGTATAGCTGAAGCAAGAATCGTGGCGGCGATGGTTGGTGACCCTGATAAGCTAACTGAAGAGCAGATGGAGGTCTGGGTGAAAGACATCAACTCCTGGGATGTCTGCGACCAGGTATGCATGAATCTTTTCGAAAAGAACAGATTAGCCTGGAAGAAAATTGTCGATTGGTCTGAGAGGGAACGTGAGTTCACCAAGAGGACTGCCTTTTCGCTGATAGCTTGTCTGGCATGGCATGATAAGAAGGCGGGCGATGAGAAATTCATCGAATTGCTTCCGGTAATAATACGAGGAGCTACGGACGAACGTAACTTCGTCAAGAAAGCAGTCAGCTGGGCTCTTAGAAACATAGGGAAAAGGAACCTCAACTTGAACGAAGCTGCAATAAATGCTGCAAAGAAAATCCAGCGACTGGACTCGAAGGCAGCTCGGTGGGTGGCTTCTGATGCTCTCAGGGAACTAAAGAGTGAAGCTGTCCAGACTAGACTTAAGAGATGAAAATAAGTCCATTTCATTTAGGATTGAGAACGGCGACCATGTGGGGCATCTCTAAAAGATGTCCAACTTGACTTACAGTGTTCCCTCAAGGCGGTTGATGACCAGACCGGTAGGCAATTTGGGATAGAAATAAGTTGATTTCCCGGGCATCCTATCATTGGAATTAGCAATTGTTTTAATCGTCGCCACCGGTATGGGATTCAGCAGAAAAGCCAGTTGATATTCACCGCTTTCTATAAATCGGCGAGCTTCTACCGCATTTGCTGTATAGGCTATACTGCTGCTTTTATCGAGCGCCGTCAGCCTGTCAATGACAAGGTGCTGGACAATACTAATGTCCAGTCTTTTGTAAGCTTCGGAATGATTGTCAGGCATTATTTCCTTCAAGGATAAGGGCTGCCGGAGTTTCAGAGCTACTATGTTGCCCGGCTCCAGCCCCAGAACCCTTGTGGTGGCTCCTGCTACCTCGGGCAAGTTACCCTCACCTAACGGAGCAGATACCAGTTCAAAGTACGTCTCCAGGATGCTTCTGAATTCAGTCAGGGCATTAGCGGATAAATTGCGTATCAGTCGGTGCACAGGTAGCACGACAAGCCCGGGGTCGGAGAAGGAGACTAATGTTATCATGACGAAGTTAAAGGCTTCATTACCTCTGGTAGGCCTAGTTTCTTGCCGTCTTTCATCCCGATAAGCCAGCGCTGTTTCATAACGGTGATGCCCATCAGCGATATAAATGGGTTTCGAAGCCAGAAAATGGCTTACCCTCTGGACGAATTCAGGTTCATTAGCTACCCAGAGCTTGTGCGTTTCTCCGGCTTCGGCAAAATCAATTGCCGGCTTACGGCTGGCCTGTATTGTCAGTAGCTTGGTAACTTTCTGGCCCAGGTCTTCGTAGAGGCCGAGTAGCGGACTGAAGTTGACAGCGCAGGCTCGCATCAGTTCCAGGCGGTCGCTTTTAATCCCGGGTACGGTATTCTCGTGGGGAAATATGGTCTTTTTCTCCCAGGGCTCGAGTCTGACACAGGCTGTTAAGCCGAGACGCCTTTTTCTGATATTTTGATAGGTAAAGCAATGTTCGTGGATGTAGAATGAGGGAACATGGTCAATCAGCAGTACGCGCTCTTTGAGCCATTGATTGAAGGTAGAGCAGGCTCGTGTATGCTTGTTGTTTGTCTTAGTATCGTTGGGCAGCACCATACCATGCTCAAGTCGAATGACATTATATCCGCTTTTCTCGTAGTAAGCTTTCTGCTCTTCTGGAGAGATGACATCATATGGCGGGCAGATAACTGCTGCCATGTCTTTGATAATTTCTTGGTTGTAACGCACGCCTAAAAAAGGACTGACCTCAGCCAAGTTTTTCCTCCGTTCATATTTATAACAATTTCTCAAGGCCACCCCACCATGCCTCCCCTATCTCTTTAAGAGATAAGTCCATGTAGCCTTTCAATGTAAATCGTTTGCCGCCTACCACCCCAAGCTTTGTGGCGGCTATCTGATAACGGTCAGCGAGTTTCTGCAATTTCCAGGATGATTTAGGTGCTATTGAGACTACGATTCTCGATTGAGCCTCACCGAAAAGGGCTGCGTCCAGTCTACCTTCTATATCCCATTCGTAACTGACGAAGCCAAGACCGTTAGCCAGGCAGCTCTCTGCCAGGGCAACCGCCAATCCTCCTTCAGAGCAATCGTGGGCTGAGTTTATAAGCCCTCGTCTGATTGCCTCAAGACAGCAGCGCTGCAGCCGTTTCTCCATCTCCAAATCAATGTAAGGATTGCCTTTTATCATTCCGTGCATCAGTTCGAGATATTCGCTGCTGCCGATACTGCCGTCAACGGTTTTGCCGTCGCCGAGCAAAAACACCAGGTCACCTTCATTCTTAAATCCGGAAGCGCAATGTTTGGCTACATCCTCGATGAGCCCGACCATTCCGACTACTGGAGTTGGATATATGGCTTCGCCCCTGGTCTCGTTGTACAGGCTGACGTTGCCGCTGATAACCGGGATTTTCAGTTCCCGGCAAGCGCGAGCCATGCCAGCGATGCATTCCTTCAGTTGATAATAAACGTCGTCTTTCTCCGGGTTGCCGAAGTTAAGGCAGTCGGTAATAGCCAGGGGCTGAGCCCCGCTGCAGGCCAGGTTTCTAGCAGCTTCAGCCACCGCAATAACACCACCGAGGTATGGGTTTACATAACAATACCGTCCGTTGCCATCGGTAGTTAATGAGATTGCCTTTTTTGTGCCTTTAATCCGCAGCACTGCCGCATCGCTGCCGGGAAAGACCACGGTATTGTTACCTACCTGGTGGTCGTATTGGCGATAAACGCAGCGCTTGCTGGCAATGTTGGGCGACGCCAGGAGGCGGAGAAGAGCTGTTTTTGCTTTCTTTCGTGGTAAATCAGGAATAGAGTTGATATCAAAGGACTGCAGCTTATTCAGCCATTCCGGCTTTTTAACCCGCTTTCGGTACACGGGCGATGAGCTCAGCACATTTACCGGCACCTCAGCTACAACCTTTCCACCTTCTTTAATTCTGGTTAAGCCATCGCCGGTGACACGGCCGATTATATCCGAGCGAAGTTCCCAGCGGTCAAATAAAGCTTTCACCTTACCTTCATAGCCTTTCTTCACCACCACCAGCATCCTCTCCTGTGATTCGGATAGCATTACCTCGTAAGGGGTCATGCCTTTTTCACGGCGCGGTATCTTGAGGACGTCGATTTCAATGCCAGCCGCCGCCTCTGCTGGCTGATTCCACGGCCGAGCTGGTTAGACCGGCAGCGCCTAAATCCTGCATGCCGGCAATCCAATCGGTTTCAGCCAGCTCAAGGCAGGCTTCGATAAGTAGTTTCTCCAAAAATGGATTGCCGACCTGTACTGTAGACCTTAGTTCGCGCTCGTCCTCAAATGTCCTGGAAGCCAGGCCGGAGGCGCCGTGAAGTCCGTCACGTCCGGTATCGGCACCGACCAGCATCAACAAATTACCTTCTCCGTAAGCCCTGGCCCTGACCAGGTGTTTAGCTTCGGCAATACCCAGGCATAGGGCATTGACCAGCGGGTTAGCTGAATAGCAGTCGGCAAAGAAAATCTCGCCGCCGATATCCGGGATACCCAGGCAGTTGCCGTAACCGGCAATGCCGCCAACCACGCCACCGAAAAGGTATCTGTTATGAGAATCGGTCAGGGGACCGAAGCGTAGCGAATTCATGAGGGCAATCGGTCGAGCTCCCATAGTAAAAATATCACGAACGATGCCGCCTACACCGGTGGCCGCTCCCTGATATGGTTCGATTGCCGACGGATGGTTGTGAGACTCTATCTTCATGATTACTACCAGCCCGTCTCCGATGTCTATCACTCCGGCATTTTCCTCTCCTGGTTTAACCAGTACCCGTTTGCTTTTGGAGGGCAGTTGTCTGAGCAGAGCTTTGGAATGTTTGTAGCCGCAATGCTCGCTCCACAGCGCACCGAACATTCCCAGCTCAACCTCGGTCGGCTCCCTGCCCAGCCGTTCCACTATGAGCTGATATTCTTTCTGGCTCAGAGCGATTTCATCGAGTATTTCTTTAGATACTGGCAATTATTGACTCCCAGATTATGTTGCCATCGATGCTGCCCAGTAGTGGCTCACAGGCGCGTTCGGGATGCGGCATCATGCCTAATACATTGCCCTGCTTGTTGATAATGCCGGCGATGTTGCGCAATGAGCCATTGGGGTTTGCTGATTCGATTACCTGACCTGTTGGAGTCGAGTAGCGGAAGACGACGCGTTTATCAGCCTCCAGTTCAGCCAGTGTGGCATCGTCAGCATAATATCTACCCTCGTAATGTGATATAGGGATTTTCAACGCCTGCCCGTTTTGACACTGTGAGGTGAAAGTGGTCGATGTATTTTCTACTTTAAGATGCGTCCACTGACAGCGATATTCCAGGTGGACATTGCGCAGCAATACCCCCGGGAGGAGTCCGGATTCGCACAAAATCTGGAATCCGTTGCAGATGCCGATGACCAGCTTGCCCTGAGAAGCGAAGCGTTCCAGTGATGTCATTACCGGCGAAAACCTGGCGATAGCTCCCGGCCGCAGATAATCTCCGTAGGAGAAGCCGCCGGGCAGGATGACACAGTCATATTCGGAAAGTTCTGTCTCCTTGTGCCAGATATAGTGGACTTTCTGTTGCAATATATCGTTCAGGGAATAATAACAGTCTCTGTCGCTCCAGGTGCCGGGAAAGATGATTATGCCGAATTTCATACTGCTACTCATAATAACAAAGATGGCGGCATTCTCTGCCGCCGAGTATTATCCTGTAAAAAATAAAAGGGCAAGATGTGATATCTATGTATTGCTTAAAAGTTCTGTAACAACTTCGCTTACTTCTTGCCCTTGAGCTTTCCCCCTGAGCTGAGGCATAAGCTGGGACATAACCTTACCCTTGTCCTTCGGGCTTGCTGCCCCGAGTTCGCTGATTACCTTACGTGCTGCCTCTACAATCTCCTCCCGAGTCATCTGCTCGGGTAGATACTCCAGAAGAATTGCCAGCTCTGCTGTCTCCTTAGCCACTAAATCCGGGCGGTTGCCCTTCTCGAAAGCCTCAATGCTCTCACGGCGCATCTTGGCTTCTTTGTCTATGACAATCAATATGCCGTCGTCGTCTAAGGTTTTTTGTTGAGCAATTTCGGCATTTCTTATACTGGATAGAGCCAGACGCAGCACCGAACACCGTAATTTATCGTTTTTTCTTAACGCTTGTTCGAGGTCAGTTCTAATTTTTTGAGCCAGAGCCATCTTCTAGCTGCTGCTCCTGGAGCTTTTTCGCCGTTTTTGCGCTTCCTTACGTTTCCGTTTTATACTGGGCTTCTCGTAGAATCCACGACGGCGCGTTTCGCTGATTATCCCTTGTTGTTGTACCTTCTTGGTGAACCGTCGTAGCAGACTCTCAAAGCTTTCTCCTTGTGAAAGTCTTACTTCGGACACATGGCATCACTCCCTTCCTATAACTAATTGAAATACCTGCCTTAACACAGGTAATCGGCAAAGTTAAATTGTAAACTTTCTACTTCGCAGTGTCAAGGTGGTGGTTGGGCTAGCATTTCACGATAACTGAGCATATAATTAGGGCACAAAAAATTTGACTAGGAGGAGGTAGCCATGGCGTTTTATCTTATGCTGACCACTCTCACCGGCGAAGGCAGAAAGAGAATGGAAGAGTATCCCGAATTGCTTAAAGAGCTTAACAAAGAGGTAGAGTATATGGGGGTTAAAATACTGGCTCAGTACGGGCTTTTGGGGCAGTACGATTTCGTCAACATCGTCGAGGCTCCCAGCGACGAGATTGCGGCTAAAGTGGCGATACATCTAAGCGCCAGAGGCGGCCTTCAGACCCTGACCTTGACCGCCATACCTCTGGACAATTTAATCTCCACGCTGAAAAAGAAGCAAGAGCCATTATAATACGTTAGTCGGCATATCCATCCAGGTTTTCGTCGTCCATTACGTGGTACAGGTGTATTTTTTCGAATTTGATTTTTAGTGGCGAATATATTGAAAGGAGACATCAATATGGCTAAGAGCAAGGCGGTGTTATTTGAAGTACAGGATAAAGTGGCGATGGTTACCATTAACCGACCTGAAGTTAGGAATGCGGTTAATGGGGAGGTGCTGGAGGGGCTGGCAGCGGCTGCAGAGAGTATACTTTCTCAGACTGAAGTACGAGCCGTCATAGTTACCGGCGCTGGAGACCGCGCTTTCAGTGCCGGCCTGGACCTCAAGGCGGCCACCACGGCAGGTGAGGGTATCGTGCTAACGCGTGCTGCCCGGTCCGAATTTGAGACGCTTCAGATGGGCGGACAGATTTATACGGCGCTGGAGGCGCTGCCGGTTCCGGTCATAGCTGCCATTAACGGCTACTGCCTGGGCATGGCCTTTGAGCTGGCGCTGGTTTGCGATATAAGGCTTGCCTCGGAAACGGCTATTTTCAGCATACCTGAAGTGCAATTGGGTACCATTCCCGACTTCGGCGGCACCCAGCGCTTGACCAAACTTGTTGGCGCCGGCAAAGCTAAGGAGCTTATATTTACCGGCCGGCGCATAGATGCTGCTGAGGCTTTGAGGATAGGGCTGGTCGAGCATGTTTATCCATTGGATAAACTCATGGAGGAAGCCAGGAAGCTGGCGCAGGAAATAGCCGCCATTGCTCCGCCTCTAATCCAGGGCGCCAAGCGAGCCATTAATGTGGCTGTGTCTTATCCGCTGGATGTAGGCTTAAGTTATGAGACAATCACGGCAGTTAGTACCCGCCAGAATATAAGACAGGGCGCTGCTTCTCTCCTGGAAAAATCCAAGTCATCCTAGCGTGACTGTGGAGCAATCCTCGGTACGGAGCACTCCGTTCCTTTGTGTCATTGCGAGGAACGTAGTGCCGTGGCAATCTCGGTGGGGGGTTGTAGGGACGGTCCTTCAGGTCTGTCTGTCTTGGGCTACGACCGAAGGATCTCATCAATGACGGAAAGCCGGTTATGGCGCCGGTTTGTCGATGAGCCCGGCGTATTCCAGTATCCTGCGTATTGCAGTGCTTAAAACCATTAGCTGCAGTTCCCTGCTCATGCCCATAAAATCGAATTCGTTCCTCGCCAGGATTTCAGCAGCAGCTTTTTGAATTGTCTCGTCGAAATCTCTTGTCTGTTGGTACATCTCGATAATGCGGTTCCGGAATCTTTCCGTTTGTCTTAGCCCGTCTTGTAATAATTGCCCAGCCTGGACACCGGTGACAACGCCGTAATGCTCGGAGGCAAATATTTCAACTTCGAGGCTAGCCAGTCTTTCCATTGATTGTTTATACATGCCGAAGTTATATTGCGGTCCGGGGAAGAATATTGTGTCTTCATCGTCCGTTGGTGGTGGTGCCGCATCCGCTGGAAACAGAGCTTTCAACTTCGGGACATACGCGGCAATGGAACACTGGGTGTGCCCTGGCACTTCCAGGAAGTGCACTTCTATGCCGTCGCCAAGGTCTATGATGTCTTTTTCCGTGATGATGCGGTCAACATGGATTCCGTCGAATTTCAAATCCAACTTCTCATATTCACTTTGCAATCCCAGCCTGTCAATCGCGTACTTATTGGTAACAGCGATGAAATTCACCGCCTTCTCCTTGGCAAAAATCTTTTCAGCGTACGCCGAGGCAAGTATCTGGATATGCGGAAATTTCTTTTTCACATAAGGCACAGCCCCGCAGTGGTCGAAGTGGGAGTGGGAAACCACCAGGTACTTAAGCTTTTTGGGCTCGAAATCCATTTTTGAGAACTGTGTTTCCAGAGATGGTACTATCCAGCTCATTCCACCGCCGATAATCATCATGTCATTGCCTCTGAGCAAGTACAGGCAATTTTCCCTTGCGCCTAAAAAATCTAACCTTTCGGTGACTTTTCCCGGCTCTCTGATCCACATGTCGACTCCTCGTTGTTTCCTTTGTGGTGGTATGGTTATGTAATCTTGTACGAGGCGGTATTATATCAGGGCATCGTTCTTTGAGACAAATTAAATTTTGGTCTGCTTGACGCAGAAACTGATTTAATGTAATTTGACGGGGAAAGGCGCATTTGAAAGGAGAAAATATAGACATGGGCATAGCTGATAGAGACGAAGTAAAGCAGGTTTTTAAATATCCTATTCTGGAAGCCATAGCCCGCCGGAGGTCACGAAGATTTCCTCTGGGTTGCACTTTACCCGAGGGCGCCATGCAGTATGCTTCTAAGCAGCCGGCCGTTCCGCTCAATGACATCGAGACAGCTATACTTTGCTGGTCGGGAGCCGGGATAACCGGAAGCATTACCGGCGACCTGTCAACGAAAATCGGCGGCAGCGCTTTTGGCACCTGGTTGGGCAGAGCTACTCCTTATCCCAGTAACGTCCATAATGCTAAGTTGTTCTTCACCAACGACAACGGCACCTTTGTCTATGACCCCAAAAAGGCAACTAAACCCGTGGAAATAGACACCGAAGCCGACCGGGAAAGGATAATGACCTACTACAAGGAGGATTGCATTAAGGTCCTGGATGAGAGGGTGGAGTTTGTGCCCAGAGCCCTGTTAGGCGTCATGCACTGGAATACTAACCAGCCGGGTACCACTGTTTTCATTCCCATTATCGACCAGTCGGAGGAGTATATTAACTTTTTACTCGGCTATCTTCGAAGTTGAAGGCTATGGTTACAAAATGTTCGATGACATGAAAGGGCAGTCAGCCGGGTTACAGCAGTGGATTGATGCCGGCAAGCTGAAAGGTCCGCAGGTTCCTCTGGCGTCATTTGAAAATAGCCTGATGCTGAGTAATCTGGCCCCGGCATATCTCATACTGGAGAATATACATCTTGTTGCCGAAGCCATGGGGCTCGGCGCGGTGATGTTCGGCGGCTACACCGGACAGATAATGCTGGGCATCACGCCCATGAGCAAAGGGCTCGGTTTCCGGGCGCAGATAGGGAAAGACGGCAGGCCTAATCCAGTCGGTCTGGATAAAGTTTTCGAAGCCTATTGCCCGCCTTATTACAAAGATATGAATGAGGCTGTGGACGCCTTGTCGAGAAGAAATTCGGCCGCGGTGGTTCCCATACTGCTGAATATAAAGGAGTCAAATCATTCAAAGATTGGAAGACGATTCAGTCGGACTTCAACATTCCATCAAAGACGTCTATAGACCAGGTCAAGGCTATTTGTACTTATGTCTATGAGACCTACGGCAGATTTCCGGCGACCACCGATACCAAATTGCTGCCGGTCTGGCTGCAGGTCCATCATTTGGACCTGGATTTCTATGATAAAAACTTTGCCAAGGGAATAGTGACCGAAGCGCAGAGACAGCATATGCAGCTGTGGCACAAATAGCCGGTTGTCTAAGCGCTATTCGAACTCGTTCTTCGATAATGCTGTAAAAACGATAGCTGCTACCAGAGCCAGACGAGGGGAAGAAGGCAGCGATAGAGCCGGCCAGAGCCAAGCCCCAGATTTTCCTTCGCAATGCATATACGCCGCCTACTATAGCCAGTATTCCGACTATGGCAAATGGTAAAGACAGCGCGGTGAAAATAGGAACTAGAATATGGGGGTACGTCCGGCACAAATCGCATGAGCGACCACCGACAAAAATAAGTGTAATAGCCAGTATTATGCCCAAGCTACCAGCGATTATGTCCAGTATCCCGGCCACCATTGGCATCCATGTCTTGTTGTCTGTCATTTGTTACCCTCCTTTAATTTATTCTTGTCCTAGTTGGTATTTCAATTCCTAATACTACTATTTACCACAAGGGGCTTGGAATGTCCAGTGGTCAACTACCTGTCATTCTACCCGCTCATTCTGATCCCTATCGTCATTCTGAGCGCAGCGAAGAATCTCACCTTAATATTCAATTTGACGTATATCGTTTCGTTGGGTTAACCTAGCCTTGTAAGTAAATGAATACGTCATCAGTGCCGCTGCTTAAAGCTCTGACTGAGGCTGGAGTTGGCTCCAGAAGGCGGATAGCCGATGCCATAAAAAATGGCAGGGTGGAGGTGAACGGCGAGCCGGTTGAGAACTTCCGCCATCCGGTGAATCCGGAGACCGACCGCGTCTCGGTGCATGGCAAACTGGTTGACCTCAAGCCAAGGCGTACGGTCTATCTGATGGTCAACAAGCCGGCGGGCATCATAACCACTACCAGCGATGAGCGAGGCCGCAAGACGGTTCTGGACATTCTGCCTGAGAAATATCGCCACCTGAGGTTATATCCCGTGGGGCGTTTGGATAAAGACAGCACCGGGCTTTTGCTTTTGACCAACGACGGCGAGCTTACCTACCGGCTTACGCACCCCAAGTTCGAACATGAGAAAGAGTACCTGATTCATATAGACGGCACGCTCAAGCCGGACGAGAAAAGAAAGCTGGAGAAGGGCTTTGAGCTTGAGGATGGCATGACCTATCCCGTCGTTGTCAAAGAGATAAAATCACCGCCGCCGTTTAACTACAGCATAACCATGCACGAGGGCAGGAAGCGGCAGGTACGCCGCATGCTGGCAAATCTCGGTTATCAGGTCCTGGCCATCAAGCGCATCAGGATGGGAAGCCTTAACCTGGGCAACCTTAAGGAAGGCGCCACCCGTGAGCTAACCCCTGCAGAAGTCCGCGCACTCTTGGCTGCCAAGTAACCAAATCTACAGGTTAAGATGAAGACAGCAATTGCCTTAGCTTATTAGACAAGCAAGATGAAAGATGATAGGACGTGACTGGGTAGCCTTGAGTTTAATTACAAGGGAAAGAAAACCAAAGGAGGTAAAGAATGGTAAACAGAAATAGAAAAATGGGTAATTCTGATTTAGTAACCGGCGATCAAAAGGTATCTCATAAATCACATCCATTAACTCTGCAAGAGCTGAAAAAGCTACGAAAGCCGCTACGAAATATTAATATCGAACATAAGAGAAGTTTAACTCCTCTTGAAAGACTCGCTATTTGGATTACTGACCGTGTTGGGACAATGGGATTCTTTCTTATTATTTTCTCCTGGACATTATTTTGGTTAGGTTGGAATACCATCGCGCCACATAACTTAAGATTCGACCCGCTGCCGGCTTTTGCCCTCTGGCTCTTTATTTCAAACATGATTCAGATTTTTTTGATGCCTTTAATCATGGTAGGACAAAATCTTCAGGGCCGTCATGCTGAAAAAAGAGCCGAAGCTGACTTTGAAGTAAACACCAAAGCAGAAAGGGAAATTGAAGCTATTCTTATGCATCTGGAAAACCAAAATGAACTCATCTTAAAAATATTGGCTCATTTGGAAAAAGATAAAATCAAGTAAAGAAAATTATTTGACATGTAACCCAGACTGGTAATCTGGATTATTATTGGCCTTTTACTGGCTTATCTGGCATATTTAAAGTTCGCAGGAACATAAAAGAATCAAAACGGATTAAATAAATTGTTAAGCCAAATTCGAGTATCGACAGTGAGGAATTGCCCATTTTCATCAAATTCTAAATATAATATCGCCTGTATGCCAGCGTAGCTCAGTGGTAGAGCAGCGGTTTCGTAAACCGCCGGTCGTCAGTTCGACTCTGACCGCTGGCTGCAACCATTCAAGTAACCCCTCTGGGAATCATTTAACAAAACTGATACCCTAATCGGGAGGCACTTTCACGTCATTTCCTGGTCAACAACTGGTCAGTCTTTGGTCAGTTATTGATATCTTCTTTCTTTAAGATTTGTTGAGTGCTCAGACTGGAGGTTAGGTGGTAGTCCTTGATGGTTATATGTGTTAATGCCTCAACCCAACCAATCACTACACATTCCGAACCTCTCTTTTACAAGAAATCACTTATCCCACCTATACAGCATCTCTTGATCATCCATGGCCATTGCTTGAGATTACACTAGGATGACAATTTAAAATCCAATCGGGTCGGTCGCACTGGACGGATTCCGACTATCGTCTAGGGAAAATGTCACCACCAAGCTACAAGGAATCGTTACTATAGCAGCGATGATGTAAGCTATGGGAACGTTATAACTATTTTCACACCCGATGCCGGGCATTGCACAGATAGAGACTTAGGGTTAGTATGTGACGGGATTTTGATATCATGCCATTCAATTGGTAATTTTTGCTTACATAGTGGACAAGGTACCACACGCCGCCCTTTGTGTTTATCTGCCACTTAGCACCTCCACCGTAATTAATTTTAGTCCAGCCGCATCTCATATGCCAAAGTGCCACTGTCAAACCGCAGTGCGAACTTGACCTCTCGCCCCTCGGTAAGAAGCGCTTCCGACTCCGCACGAAGTTTCTTGAAATCCGCCGTTTCCAGGAAATTCTTTAGAAGCGCCGAGGTTTGGAGCAGCTTTTGATTATGTTTCCCGAATGTCAGTAATTGCCTCACTGTTTCTTCGTGCCGCTTCCTAGCTACCGTCTCGATACATTGAGACAAAGTGGGGACCAATTCAAGTTCGAGCATGTCATGTCTCCATCATGTCTAAGGCAAGACAATCCGTGTCCCTGCGTTGTTGAGAAAGAAGGCGTCTCCAAACTCTTGAAATAGCCGCGACTGGGCAGGAAAGCCGGTGCAGTGCGATACTCCCAGTTTCTTGATACCCATATCTTTCAGGTCATTAACGGTCTTATCCATCCTGTCGTCCGAGGCCCTCATGAGGTGGGTGCCCCCGATAGCGGCGTAAACCGACTTTTTACCGGTCAGTTTTTGGGCATGGCGCAAGGTGTTAATCATACCACGGTGTGCGCAACCCAGTATGACAACCAGGCCAAAATCGGTGTCAATCACCAAGGCAAGGTCGTCTAACAATGGATCCTGACTGAGGAGGCTATCTTTTTTTACAAAGAGGTTATCCTCCACGTATTCATAATCCGAAACCATCGAGAATCTCCCCGGTAGTCATGGTGTGTTTACTTATGCGGACCGGCTCTTTGGTCAATCTAAACCGTGCCCCCAGGCTTTCCAGTTCTTCCCGTGAAAAAGGAATGCCGATGTATCGTTCCCGTGTCTGTGTATCACGGCGAGTGTATTTCGAGGCCCAGATATCAGGATGCGCAATTATCTCGACTTTTTTCTTTATCCTTAGCACCTCGCGTAATCCGCCCGTATGGTCGGCATGACCGTGGCTCAGTACTATCCTGTCAATCGTGGACAGGTCGATTCCCAGCACATGAGCGTTTTGGGTTACCGTGGAACTCAACCCCGTGTCCATCAGGATTTTTATGCCATCCACCTGGACCAGGATGCTGAGTCCCCACTCTGCCAGGAGCCCATAATTGGCCGTATTTTCACATAAGGTCGTTATTCTGATTTCTATGACTCGACTCCTGCCTTTAGTTAGTGCAGTCGCTCCTTGAGGTTGGGTAACTTGCCTTCAAGGTAAAGCTTGACCGCGTCATCGATGCCGGAGACGTCGGTGATTATAGTCTCGATGCCGCGGCTTTTGAGGCTCTCGTAGGCACCCATGCCCATGCCGCCGGCGATCAGCACTTGGCAGTCGGTGATATTGCTCATCATGCCGGCATGCCTTGCCTGCGCGTCGGCATCGAAGCCGTGCCGTCCGCCGGTTTCATGATGTTCTCCGTGCTGACCGGCAAAGGTATGATGTCCCGCCTTGTCCCTCCTCTCTTTATTTGCCACTTTGCCGTTTTCAGCCGTAACTACCACGTAGTACGGTGCACGGCCAAAGTGCTGGCTGATGAGTGGTGCCATCATCGGATATTACTGCTATTTTCATTAATTTTTCTCCTGTTCTATATCTAGTTCGTATTTCAAGTTGCTGCTGGTTAATGGTAAATATATAACCATAGCCGTTAAGCAAAGCAAGCGGTCCTATTTAACGTAAGTCAAACGCTTCTATGACAACGACTCTTTAACGATTTGGGAAATGTCCTTAACCGCAAGTTTTCCATCCAGATCTTCGGTTTTCACAGCATCGGTGAACATCGTCATACAGCTGGGACAGGCAACCGCCAAAGTGTCAGCACCAGTGGCATAGGCTTCTCTAACCCTGACACGCGCCGGGCTTTCCTCGCCTCCTGCCAGTAGGTCCATAATGAAATTGCCACTACCTCCACCACAGCAGAAAGCATCGGCTCTATTTTTCTCCATCTCCACCAGCTCAAGCACCAGGGATGCTCCGCAATATCTGCCTCGGCTCTTCGTATATTTTGTTATACCGGCCAAGGAAACACGGGTCCTGATAAGTGACCTTTGCCTTATTTCGAGAAGGTTTTACCTTGTTTTCCTTGACCAAATCAGCCAGGAGCTGGGTATAGTGATATACCTCGAAGCTGGCACCTAATGCCGGATAGCGGTTTTTCATGGCGTTGTAACCATGGGGGCAAATTGTGACTATCTTCTTTACACCGAGCTCCTTGAATTTCTGGTTATTCTTCTCAACCAAAGTCTGAAACAGCCCCATCTCACCCAGCATGTAGACCTCGTTGCCGCAGCACTCCTCATCACTACCCAGGATTCCGAAGGAAACTCCGGCTGCGTTAAACACATCAACAAGGCTCCTGGCCATTTTCTGCCCGTTCTCATCGTACGAGCCCAGACATCCCACATACAAAAGATATTCGTCGCCAGGAGCATACATCTTCGTGCCGTTAGCCCAGGCAGCCCGGTCGCTCCTGAGCAGCTTCAGAGGATTCCCATAGCCGTAAACAGCCTCGAAAAAGTGTGCTACCCGCGGCGGTATCCTGCCCTTTTCAACCATATCACTCCTGGCCCCCACTATCCAGTCAACAATATCGGGAGCAAACCTCATCGGGCATTGCTCAGTGCAATTCTTACAGGTTGTGCACGTGTACAGGACTTCCGCAAGGTGTTCCGACCACTCGATTTCACCCTTCAGCCAGGCATAAATGAGCCATAACCGCCCACCTGTGGAATAGGTATCAAATCTGAACCTTCTGTAAGGAGGGCAATTGAATGACGAGTAATCGGTAGGGAATTTGCAATAGCCGCATCTAAAACATCTGTGGATTTGGCTGACATAGTCCTGCTGTTGCATTATTTCGCCTCCCAATTTCCTGGATTCATGATTCCGTTAGGGTCCAGGAGCCTTTTGATATCCATCATGAGCTTCAGTGTATTTGGGTCCATCCTCTCCATCATTATCTTCTGTTCGTCTATGTTTGGCTTCCAGAGAACCCCGCCTTTATCTGCAACAAACTCAGCCGCCTCATGCAAAGCTTTCCTGGCTCTACCCATCTCGTCCAGATCTGCCCGATTGAACGTATATGCAAATGAGAACATCATGCAATGGCCTCCATGAATAATTCGACCAGAGCCGCCGTATACTACCCTGTATTTAACGGCCAGCTCCGCCACCTTTCTGGCACATTCCGGATACAGCTCCATGGGAATAATCGGCCCGGCATATTCGAAACCGCCACCTCTTCTGACATCGGCAAACGCCGTCATGCTTTTCTGCGGGTTATCCATAAAGTCACGCCTCATATCCAGATTGATGGTCATAAACCCGGCATCCTTGCTATCAACATACTCTTGAACCGAATCATATACCATCTTCCTCTTCATCTCGAGCTCGTCTTCTGAGTCGGCGGTTAAGAAAATGTTAATATGATAGTTACCTCTGAACATCAGCGGCCGTTCCTGCGCCCAAATAGCCAGGTCTTCTACCATCTCAGTATGGGTAATCTTGAATATGATGTCCGGGACTAAGTCTTCTTTATCCGTCACGAATATTTCAAGGTCCTTTATCTTCTTTTTAGGATAAAGCTTTAAACCCACCTTTGTGAGGATGCCCGTGGTACCAAGCCATCCCAGAAACAGTCCAGACAAATCAGGCAGTGGAGGCCCTTTCGAGAACCAGTACGGACCCACAGAACACGAACCAATTTTGCAAACCTCTCCTGTTGGCAATACGACTTCCAGACCACTAACCATGTCGGAATTGAACCCGTATTGGTTCGTCAGGCGCCCCTGTCCATGTATTACAACATTTGCGGCTATGGTTGTTATTGGCGGTGACTCAGGAAGGCTATTCCTTAGATTGGGATGATGTTCCTTTAAATATTCTCTCAATGCACCGTGGGTAACGCCACCTTCAACAACAACGTATCTAGCGCCCTCATTTACTTCCAGTATCTTGTCCATCCTCTTCATATCCATTACGATTCCGCCCTTAAGGGGAATCA
>CAVSBU010000003.1:0-19894 GCA_963726215.1 uncultured Chloroflexia bacterium | reverse complement strand
GTCCTCTGGTTTACCCAGCCGGCGCAACGGATAAGCTTTCGCTGCCTTCTCCTGGGCCTCAGGAGTAAATACTTGAGCCATCGGACCTTTCCACATACTTAACTCGCCGGCATATTCTGGATTTTCCGGCACAGTAACTCCGGGCAAACGACGTTAACATTTATGCCATAGCGACCCAGTTCCCGGGCCAGAGATTTAGACATGGCAATAACGCCGCCCTTACATGCGGCATAAACTGCCTCTCTATATTCGCCCATCCTGCCGGCATCAGAGCCGATGCTGATAATCTTTCCGTATTTCCGCTCAATCATGTGGTCCAAGACAGCTCTGGTACAATTTATCACACCCCAGAAATTAATGTTTACTTCCTTCTCCCATTCCGACCTCGGCTTCTCAATAAATAGCCGGTCTAAAGTCCAGCCAACATTATTTACCAAAATATCTAATTTCCCTAATTCCTCAATTGTTCTTTTAACCATAGCCGTCACCGAATCAAAACCGGTGACATCGGTTTTGATAGCTATAACCTTGCCGCCTAGAGCAACAGCCTCTTTAGCCACCTTTTGCCCCTGGGCTTCATCTATATCGGCAATCACCACGCTAGACTTTTCCGAGGCAAAGGCTAAGACTATAGCCCGACCGATATTCGAGCCGCCGCCGGTAACAATCACCGTCTTACCCGCCAGATTTAAGTCCATTCTGAACTTCTAAGTACCTTAATTTATGGGCCGTGCACCGACTGTCGATTTCCGCCTTCTAGCTTACTCCAGTTAGCCAGCTCCGACCAGGTAGCCTTGCGGCACCCGGAGAATACTATTTACCGCTGCTTCCTTCCGGACCTGACGGGATTCATAGTTCTCCGCCGCGCAAGACCCAGCCCTCAACGCCACTTTACCAGAGCAGTCCTAAAAGACAAAAACCTCGAGCCGGACTTCAACCCCGCTATAGCGGATCTCGGGTACAGGGCACCGCTAGTTCCCCGTCTAGCACGACCCACTCACATACTACTATGGAGCTGTAAACTTTTCAAGGCTACCAGCCCACGCTTAAGCGCAAAATAAGCGGCATGGGCAATCCCCGCTCTTCCATCTTTTTCTGCGTAGCCGGAATATCATATTCAACCCGGTAATGACGGATAGTCCGAGCCTCAGTATCATAAAGAGCATAGCTCGCTCTGGGGTCACCATCCCGAGGCTGCCCGACACCCCCTGGATTAATAATCATGCGTTTTTTGCCCAACTTCAAGTTAGTCCCTTCTGGAAACATCCTGTAGACCGCCTTATTGCCGGCAAGCTCGAAAATGAGCGGGACGTGGGAATGGCCCACAAGGCAGTAAGGCGTTTCAAAACAGGCAAAGTTATCCTGCGCCGCCTCAGTCGACAGCAGGTACTCCCAGATAGGCTCACGTGGGCTGCCGTGAACCAGTGTAAAATCATCCTGGCAAAGGCTAAGAGGCAAGTTCTGTAAGTAATCTATATCTTCAGCAGTTAGCTGCTGCGCTGTCCAGTGAGCAGGCTACGAGCCGCCACCGGATTGAATTCAGCGGTATCCATCTTGCCTATGGCTGCCCAATCATGATTGCCAGCAATGCATACATGTTCAAATTGACGCAGACGCTCAATGCACTCATGAGGGTCAGGACCGTAGCCCACCACATCACCAAGACACCATATCTTATCAAAGCCACCTCTGCCATCAGCATCGCTAAGCACCGCCTCAAATGCTGCCAGATTACTGTGAATATCAGCCAGGATTGCATAGCGCATATCGCCTAACTATACCATCCGAAGGATGATTTGTTAAGTTCGAGGCCTAAGGGTATGGACAAAAGAATAGAAAGAGGTAAAATAGTGCTAAAGATAAATTCAAAGGCAACATATCGGAAAAGACGATATGTATTACTTCGCCTATGCCTCCAATCTGAATCGGAAACAGATGGCAGAGCGCGCTCCGGACAGCAAGCCGAAGTTCATCGCCACCCTGCCTAATTTCAAACTGACGTTCACGGCACGAGCCAGGGCGACAAGGTGGAGTTGCCAGCATTACACCGCATAGGGGAGAAAAGGTGCTTGGAGCTGTCTACGAAATATCCGAAAGGGATTTGAAGCGGTTGGATGGGTATGAAAGTTATCCTACAATTTATGACCGACGCAAGGTAACTGTTTGGACGGAAACTAACGAACCGGTAGAAGCCATTACTTATATCAAGATTGACCAATCGCGGGAACTAAAGCCTGCGCCGGAATACCTGGCTGTCATTCAACAAGGCTACAGGGACTGGCAAATAGTTTGAGCTTATTCCTTTGACCTGGTGTTCTTCTCTATATCTATAAGTACATAACAAAGGTCGGCAAAAGCCACAAGAAACAAGCCGTACAATATCGAAGCTATAAGACCGACTACAGCTATGCCTACCGTTCCCAAACCGGCACTCAAGGGTATGAATTCAGTCAATGCTCCTGCACCCCCGAGTGCTATCACAGCCAGAGCAATTGAAAAAAGGCTGCCGCCTATCATCACTACCCAGCCGATAATTCTATAAACAGTAGCTACAGCTCTTAAAGCCCCATATTTCCCGGACGGCCTGGCTTCTCTCACTGCCGGCTCGGCAGCCGGTGCTGGCTGCGGCTCCCGAACTGGCTGCTGAATGACAGATGGCAATCTTCCTCCACAAGTTGTACAAAATTGTGGACCGGCACTATCGGCGCCGCATCTTGGGCATTTAACTATTTGCGGCTCCCAAACCGGCTGCTGAATGACAGATGGCAATCTTCCTCCACAAGTTGTACAAAATTGTGGACCGGCACTATCCGCGCCGCAATGTGGGCATCTAACTATTTGTTGTTGCATGTGTTATTAAAAACCTCGTGCTACCCCTGAGGCAACAATTGGAAGCTTGTAATGGAAGCCAAGGACCATCACCATGACAACAATTAAATACAGTATGCCAACGATTAATATGCTCAGTAACAGCATCCGCCACCATAGACCCCAGGCCAGACCCCAGGTCGGCTTGACTTCAAATTGCTGACGCGGGACAACTGGTTTTACAGCTTTGGCAGGCACCTGCTGTGCTGGAACAGTCGGCACTTCCTGAATCGCTGCAGTTGACATCTGCTGAGCCGGGGCAGTCGGTGCCTGCTGAGCCGGTGTAGTTGGCACCTGATGAACCACAGCAACCAATCTGGCTCCGCAACTTCCACAAAACTGCTGTCCGGGTAGATTCTGGAAGCCACAGTTAGGACATTTGATTTTTTGCTGCTGGACCTCAGTAACGAGCTTGGCTCCACATTTGCCACAGAACTGTTGTCCCGCAGGGTTTGCCGTACCACAATTAGCGCATCTGACCATCTGCTCCATATCCTGACCTCCTTACCTGTTTAATCGCATTATATAACTTGCATTTGACTCATACAAGCCTTTAACAAGCCATTGTAGAAAAACGATTAAAGTTTAGTCCAAAATACGAGCTGTATGTTATAATCGCAGCCATGAAGGTCTCCGAGCTAGGCGAATTTGGCTTAATTGAGCTTTTGGCCGATATCGTTGACAGGACCAAAAATCCAAAAGATAACTCCTGGCAACGCTTGCTCATCGGCATCGGTGACGATGCCGCTGCCTGGCAAGTAGACGATGCCATACAACTAGCCACTACAGACAGCCTGGTTCAAGATACACACTTCGACTTGAATATCGTCACCTGGGAGGAACTGGGCTGGAAAGCCATTGCCGTGAACCTGAGCGATATTGCAGCCATGGGCGGCATTCCTAAATATGCACTGATTTCTCTGGCTTTGCCCGGCGAACTCGAAACAGATAATGTCTCGAGTCTGTATCAGGGCATGGCTCAAATAGCCAACCAGTTCGGAGTCGCCATAGTGGGCGGCAACATCGCTTCCGCGAGCAAAACAATGATTAACGTCACCGTTTTGGGCAGCCTGGAATCCGCTTCCGCGCTCACCCGCTCAGCAGCCGTGCCGGGCGACCAGATAGCTGTTACCGGATATCTGGGGCTATCGGCTGCTGGCCTCAAGATGCTCAAGCAAAATCTCAAATTCGATGCTGAAACCACCCAACTTCTACGCCGAGGCCCATCTAAAGCCGATGCCCAGAGTAAATGAGGGGCAAATTCTACTACACCACGGGGTCAAAGCTGCCATAGATATAAGCGATGGCCTGATCGCCGACCTGACTCATATATGCCAGGCAAGTAAAGTCAGCGCCCGGATAAATCAAAACGCGCTGCCAATCCATCCGGCACTTAGAAACAACTTCAAATCGGATTACTTGCAACTAGCCTTAAGCGGCGGCGAGGACTATGAGCTGCTCTTCACCGCCAGCAACCAGGTTATCAACCAGGTAAAGAAATCCATGTCTTGCCCTGTGACCGTCATTGGCGAAATAACACAAGGAAAACCGGGACAGGTTACCCTTGTTGATGCTGACGGTAGAAACTATTCCGTGGCAAAAAGCCGGCTGGGAGCATTTCAAATCTCAGACATGAACGCCAAAATGACAGAGCTAAAATTTGTATCCCGCAGCCCGGAGCAAACTCAGCGCCTGGGAATGCGGCTCGGCGAACTGGCTCAAGCCGGTGATGTATTTCTCCTCACCGGCAACCTGGGAAGCGGCAAGACCTGCCTGACACAGGGCATTGCCTGGGGACTCGGCGTTAAAGAATATGCCTTCAGTCCCTCCTTCGTCATAATAAGAGAATACCACGGCAGATTACCCCTATACCATATTGACTTCTACCGGCTCGACCGCATTCGAGGAAATAGCGGATTTGGGGCTTGACGAATATCTCTATGGCAAAGGCGTTTGTGTAGTCGAATGGGCAGATAAAGGCATAGCCGTGCTGCCTGATGAACATCTGCTGATTAATCTTAGCTACATATCAGATACCGAGCGCGCAATAAGCCTTGAGCCCAAAGGTCATCGCTATACCGAATTGTTGAAATTACTTGATGCGGACTTCAAAACATGGAATTAGCCATAGATACTTCGACTGATTTTTGCAGCATCGGCTTATCCTCCGCAGGGCGAGACAATAGCCGAGATGGCCTGGCATTCGGGACAGAACCATACCGTGGAATTGGTGCCGAATATAATTCGTCTACTGAATCAGGCCAAAAGCAGTCCTCAGTCGCTGAGCGCCATATTCGTAGCCAAAGGCCCCGGTAGCTTTAATGGGCTTAGAGTGGGCATAAGCACCGCCAAAGGGTTAGCCTTTGCCCTGGATATACCACTGGTCGGGATCAGTACTTTAGAAGTCGAGGCCTATCCTTTCGCCTTTACTAAACTCCCTATCTGCCCGATTCACAACGCCGGCCGTGGTGAGATTGCCGCCGCCCTTTATCAGCTAAAAGATGTCTGGCGCTGCCTTACCCCGGAACACATCACTACTGCCGACGCCTTATGTCGACAAACCAAACGGAAAACCATCTTCTGCGGCGAAATCCCACCGTCTGTCATTGAGGAACTACAAAAAAGACTGGCCAGGTACGCCATAATACCTGACCCTGCAGCCAGGTTGAGGCACGCCAGCTATCTGGCAGCATTAGGCTGGCAACGTCTGGACAGAGGCCAACTCGACGATGCGGCGAGCCTCCAGCCACTGTACCTGCGCCAACCACCGATTACTCAGCGCAAAGTAAAATAACTTTATGACAAGGAGCTTAAAATGGAACGAAGTCTGGTGCTAATCAAACCCGATGCCATGCAACGAGGACTGGCCGGAGTCATCATCTCCCGCCTGGAAAGACGAGGACTTAAGATTGTAGCTATGAAGATGCTGCAAATGGACAAAGCTTTAGCCCAACGGCACTACGCAGTCCATAAAGATAAAGCCTTCTTCAACGACCTGGTGGAATTCATCACCTCCAGCCCCATTATCGCCGCCGTTTTTGAGGGAGAGAAAGCCATAGAAGCCATTCGACAGACTATGGGTGCCACCGACCCGGTCAAAGCTTCTCCCGGCAGCATCCGGGGTGACTTCGGACTGGATATTCAGCAGAACCTCGTCCACGGCTCCGACTCAGCCGAAAGCGCCGAAAGGGAGATAAGCCTTTTCTTCACACCAGAAGAGATTTTGAGTTAGCCAACTGTCAAATACTAATGGAGCCAATAATGAAAAATCTTAAAGAGCTAATAGTTTTGAATTTGGTTTATTTCGGATTTGGAGCTTAGGATTTAGGATTTGAAGAGCTTAGAATTCGCTCAGGCATGATTGGAGCGGATTCTCCAATTTACCCGAGGCAAATAGGTAGAGGCTTACTGTATCCTGATTATCGGTGTGGCTTCATGCCACAAATCGTCTAACCGATAATAGTCCCGCTGTGAAGGGGAGAAAATGTGGACTACAACATCTCCCAGGTCGAGTAGAATCCATCCTGAATCGGCAGCCCCTTCAATGTGGAAAGGAATGATGTCGTCACGCTTCAGCTTTTCCCGAATCTCTTGCCGGATAGCCTCAATCTGACGGGCGCTGTCTCCACTGCAAATAACAAAATAGTCGGCAAAGGAGCAAACTTGTTTGGTATCCAGCATGACTATATTGTCAGCCTGTTTATCCGAAGCCGCCTCCACCGCCAGCCGCGCTACTTCTATTGATTTCAGAACTCGATTTTCCAAATCAGCTTAATTAGACTATATATAATTATAGCACATCTTTAGACACTCTCTTAATATCATAGCTTGTTGCGAAACTCAAATATATCATTGTTCAGACCAGAAAGTAAGTGCTGTCACCCAGAATAAAATCATCTGTACGAGAAAGATTATGACAGCCAAAGTACCTACCCAGTTATTGTGAGATACAAACCAAGAAATTACTAATGCAGTTGCAAGGACTCCGAGGCCGCAAGAAATTATAAGTAACTGTTTTCGTTCCTTTTTCTTGATTTTGGCCTTACTCTCAATGACTTGCCCAATAACAACCCCCGTCAAAGCAGCAAATGCAGTGGAAGCCACAACGACTGCCATCATAAGTTCAACTGGATACTCTAGCATTTCCTTTTACCTCCTTTTTGACCAATTCTACCTCATCTTTCGGAATCGTACCCTAGTGCTGCCAAGGCATTCCGCAATTGTTTAATCGCTTCAATATGATGTTTAATGGCAGCCTCACACCTTTCGACACCTTTATGGGCGTCGATAACGTCGGCCTCGGTCAAAACCAATGCCTTAATAAGTATGTTTTTAACATTTATTTCGTTTTGCGCCTTAAAGGTACTTGACATTGGTTAATCATTCCTTATCAAGAATTAGTATCCCAAGTAGCAAACGGATATTGAGTTCCAATGTTAAGAAGGCTGGTTTTTTTATATTGTTTCCCATCACTGTCTATTATAACATCGACTATATATTCCCCCTCTGAAGTATCGTCTTTTTATCTTCTAACACCACCTGCCCGTTTTTTTTATTGACTAGTGCGATAATAAAAGATGCGGGGAAAAAAGATGCTGGCAATGAAATACGTTCTGCCCTAAACCCAGCCTGGGTTTTTATCAGTATTGCCTCGCTTGGACTAAATATAATTTGCCCAGAGTCCCTTTCCTTTATAAAGAAAAATGCCAATACGTCTTCCGCTGTATCCCTGTGGATTCTAAGAAAACTCAAAATACCTCTAGTTATTGGCTCATTCCATATAATACATGTCATACAAGTACCGCCTTCTATAACATCACGGGTACTGAAGCCAATATTTATCTTTGGTCTCCCACACCACATTTGAATAAATGGTTGGATAGCCATTAGAAAGGCCACCCCTCCAAGAATCCCCAAAAGAGTCTGCGCCCACATTGGTAATTCCATGTCCCTATTCTATCACACAGCAGTTTCGCAACAAGCTCAATATCACTTGCTAAACATATGTACCCACGACCCTTTATGGTCGTGGGTACGAGGCTAAAGCCTCGTGGCTACATGCCTCGTAGCGAAAGACAACTGTTTTGGAAGCTCTTTTTCCTATATTCATTGGCATTTGCTATAATAATATGTGAATCAAAATATGAAACCGAAGTGGTGGCAAGGTAGTTTATTCTACCTTCTGATTCTGGTGGCTATACTAGCTCTAGCCTTCAGCTTCCTGCCGACGACCAAAAAGCCCAAAGAAGTGGACTTTTACACATTCATCGCCCAGGTCAAGCAAGGGGTAGCCGATACCATCCAACAGGACGGAACTACCATCATCGGCTTGAAAGACGATGAAAAGAAAATCGAGTCGTCCTTTGTCGGCAGCACCAAGGAGCTTATGGACACGTCTGACAGAAGCCGGTATAACGCTCGGCGAAAACGGGGTGAAATTTGATGTCAAAGCTGGCGGCTTCGACTGGGGAGGAATATTAATCAGCTTCGTTCCCTTGCTTCTATTCGGTGCGCTGCTCTTTTTCCTCTTCCGCTCAGCCAGAGGCGCCAATACTCAAGCCTTCAATTTCGCCAAGAGCCGGGCTCGGCTGGCATCCGGCAACAAGTCTACCGTCACCTTTGCCGATGTTGCTGGAGTCGATGAGGCCAAGGGAGAACTTCAAGAGATAGTTGAGTTCCTTAAATCACCTCAAAAGTTCCTGGCTTTAGGCGCCCGCATCCCGCGAGGTGTTCTGCTGGTGGGGCCACCCGGGTGCGGCAAAACTCTAATAGCCAAAGCTGTTGCCGGCGAGGCTGGGGTTCCCTTTTTCTCCATCAGCGGCAGTGAGTTTGTGGAGATGTTCGTTGGTGTCGGCGCTTCCCGGGTTAGAGACCTCTTTGACCAGGCCAAGCGCAATTCACCGTGCATCGTCTTCGTTGATGAGATCGATGCCGTGGGCAGGCATCGTGGCGCTGGTCTGGGCGGAGGCCATGATGAACGAGAACAAACCTTGAACCAGATACTGGTAGAAATGGACGGCTTCGATAGCAGCACCAACGTTATTGTCATCTGCGGCTACTAACCGTCCTGATATACTTGACCCGGCTCTGCTGCGACCTGGCCGCTTCGACCGCCATGTCGTCATTGACCAGCCGGATATAAATGGTCGCAAAGCCATCCTGGAAGTTCACGCTAAGGGCAAGCCTTTAGCCAAAGACGCCAACCTGGAGGTGCTGGCCAAGCAGACTCCTGGCTTCAGCGGCGCTGATTTAGCCAACCTGATCAACGAGGGAGCTATCCTGGCAGCCAGACGTAACCTGAAAGAGGTCGGCATGAAAGAGCTGGAGGACTCAATCGACCGCGTTATCGCCGGTCCGGAAAAGAAGGGCCGGATTATAAGCCAGAAGGAAAAGGAAATAATCGCCTACCATGAAACCGGCCATGCCTTGGTCGCTAAAATGCTGCCTAATGCCGACCCGGTGCACAAGATATCCGTCGTGGCTCGAGGCATGATTGGCGGCTGGACTCGCTTTCTGCCGACTGAAGACCGCCATCTGTGGACACATTCTCAGTTTGACGATAGGCTGGCAGTAAGTCTGGCGGGACGAGCCGCTGAAGAGATTATCTTCGGTGAAGTGACCACCGGCGCACAGAATGATCTGGAACAGTCAACCAACCTCGCCCGGAAGATGGTAACCGAATACGGAATGAGCGACAAGCTGGGACCACGCACCTTCGGTAAACGTGAGGAGCTGATTTTCCTCGGTCGCGAAATCCACGAGCAACGAAATTACGGCGAAAAGGTGGCCGAGGAAATTGATGATGAGGTCAAGGCTCTTATTCAGCGCGCCCATGAAACTGCCAAGAAGATATTGAGCGAGAATAAAGAACGGCTGAAGCTGGTCGCCGAACGCCTGATGGTTGCGGAGACCATAGAAGAAGCCGAGTTTGAGTCACTGCTCAAAGAGCCACTGCCTTCACCCGAATTGCAGCCCACACCAGCGTCGTAATAGAGCGACAGCTATTTCCGTCGTTCTACAATATAAGCTGCCAAATCAATCAACGACTTTCGGGCGCTGTTATCGGGCAGCTTTTCTGCAGCTCGGCGGGCTTTGGAGCAAAATTCCGAAGCCAGTGACAGGCACTCGGCGATAACACGAGAATCACGAATCTTTTCCACAGCCTGTGACACACCTTCCGCATCCTTCTTTCCAATTACGTTTTTCGTCAGCTCATCTTCGGGATAAGACTCGGCAAACAGTATAGTTGGCAAAGTCAGCGTGCCTTCACGCAAATCAGAGCCTACCGGCTTGCCCAGCTCATCTTCTTCACCAACGAAGTCCAGAACATCATCCACAATCTGGAAGGCCATACCGAGATTGTGTCCATAGTCCCTTATTGCCTCAATAGCCTCTTCCGGCGCCTGACTTAAGATAGCTCCTGACTCAGTTGATGTCGAAAAAAGGCAGGCTGTCTTGGCGCCTATCCAGGCAAAGTAATATTCACGAACTTTTGCCATATCGAAAGTAACACCGGTCTGCTTCAATTCGCCGGCGGAAATAGTCATCAGTGTCTGAGAAAAAAGCTTTATGGCTCTCAAGTTTCCGGTGCCGGCCACCAGACTGCCAGCCTTGGCAAACAGGTAATCACCAAGTAGCAGGGCACTATTTTCACCCCAGGCGCGGCTGACCGTCGGTTTGCCGCGGCGTACGGGCGAATTATCCACGATGTCATCATGAACCAGTGTGGCTGTGTGGAGAAGCTCTATCGCCGCCGCCATGGGAACCAGCAGAGCCGGCTCATAAACGTAAAACTTGCCTGAAAGCAAAGTAAGTGCCGGCCGAACCCGTTTCCCGCCGGTCTTCAAAGTATATGCCAGCAATTGCGCCAGCAAAGAAAATTCGGCATCAGCTATCTCTTCCAGGCTTTGCTCGACCTTTTTCAGGTCTTTTTGGACGGGTTTGTAAATATCACTTAGATTCACTTGACCCACCAGACCCCAGCCGGCTGGTTTCCTCATCAACAATGCTGTCATCCAGTTTACGGAACAGCGGCTCCGGCGCCAGTCAGCTTCTGCCCCGCCACCACCGATTGGACCTGCCAGCCGTTTGTCTCAATGCTGCCGTCGAAGCCGAGAAACTTATGAAGCTTCTCCGAGCTGAAAGGTAGATATGGGTAAAGAATTGTCTTCAAAGCTGCCAGCACCGATAAGGCTACATAAGTAGCTGTAGCCGAAGCCTGCTTATCCTCCTTAATTGCCTTCCACGGAGCTTTATCATCAAGGTAGCGGTTAGCCTCCTGAGCCAATGACATAGCCGCCTTAATTCCCTCTTTGAAGTGGCAGCGATAAATTAGTCCGTCAACATCATTCAGCGTTTCCTGAGCTTTGGCCAGAAGTCTCTGACCCTGGCTGTCAATCTCCCCTGGTGCCGGCACTGCCCCATCGAAATTGCGGTAGGCAAACGTGAGAACTCGATGAGCTAAATTACCATAGGTCGCTACCAGCTCATCGTTATTGCGACGGAGAAATTCGCGCCACGAGAAATCGGTATCCCCGGTTTCCGGCATATTAACCGACAGCAGATAACGCAGCGGGTCGGGGTCATAACGCTCCAGATAATCAGGCAGCCAGACCGCCCAGTTGCGGCTGGTAGATAGCCGCTTGCCTTCAATGGTCAAAAACTCGTTGGCCGGCACATCATAGGGCAGGTTAAGTCCGCCGTAGCCCATCAGCATCGCCGGCCAGATAAGCGTATGGAACGGTATGTTATCCTTGCCGATAAAGTAGTAACTCTTGGCATCGCCGCTCCAGAACTGCTGCCAGGCGTCAGCATCGCCTTGCGATTTTGCCCACTCTTTGCTGGCCGAAAAATAACCGATGACGGCTTCAAACCAGACATAGATGCGCTTATTCTCGAATCCCGGCTGAGGCACGGTTACGCCCCAGTCTATATCGCGGGTAATCGCCCGGTCTTTGAGGCCGCCCTCCAGAAAGCCCAGTGTGAAATTGAGTACATTTTGACGCCAGTAAGTCTTATCTCTTATCCATGATTTCAGCCTGTCCTCAAAGGCGCTGAGACGGAGAAAGAAATGCTCCGAGACCTCGAAGCGCGGTTCCGCGCCACAAATCCGGCAGCGCAAATCAAGCAGGTCGCTGGGATTCATGGTCCTGCCGCATTCATCGCACTGGTCGCCCCTTGCCTGCGGGAACTGGCAGTAAGGACAGGTGCCTTCAACATAGCGGTCGGGCAGGAAGCGCTGGCACTGCGGGCAATAGGCTTGAGGCACAGCATTCTTATAGATGTAGCCTTCATCCAGCAGCTTAAGGAAAATATCATGAGTGGTCTGGGCATGGTTCTCAGTGCCGGTGGTGGTAAACAGGTCCCAGGATATGCCCAGTTTCTGCCAGCATTCAAGGAACTCCTGGTGATATCTGGACACTATCTCCTGCGGTGACTTATTTTCCTGCTCGGCGCGAAGCGTTATAGGCGTCCCATGCTGGTCGCTGCCGGAAACCATCAATACCTTATTGCCCTTAAGACGGTGATACCGGGCAAAGATATCCGCCGGCAGATAGGCGCCGGCGATATGACCCAGATGAAGTGGACCATTGGCATAAGGCCAGGCAACACCGATAAAAATAGTCTCAGCCAATTTTACAACTCAATAGTTACAAGTTTACTTTCGTAAGTATCTATTTGTCACCCTGAGCGCCAGCGAAGGATCTCCAAAGATTCTTCAGTGGCCTAGTTCCTTCGAAGTGGCAGAAAATTCACGACCCTGAATCAATATTTACCGGGAAAAAGGTCAGCACCTCTTCCCCCTTTTCCTTCACATAAGCCGCGTAGCCTTTGGCCACAGAGCACTCGACGCAGAAATGCGACTTCTCACCTTCTTTCTCTTCCATAAGCAAATACCTCTGTCCTGCCTCAATGAGTCGCTGACAATTATCACATCTGATTTCACCTACAGCAACGCATCCACGATTCATTGTCAATCTCCTTTAGTGGCTTTTAACCATGCTTGATAAAGTTTCTTCTTCGATATACCGCTCGATTCCGACAGCCGGGCTACCGCTTCTTTAGCGCCAACTCCTTGCCGATAAAGCCTGCGTAGTTCCCTTTCAATCTGCTGGCTAATCTCAGGTTCCTGCTCGGCTTTACCCTCGATTACCAGCGTAAATTCACCCCTGGGCTGAGTGAAATGCTCTATCGCCTGGCTCAGCCTGCCCCTGAACACTTCCTCATAGACCTTGGTAAGCTCACGGCAGACCGCCACTTTCCTATCCCCGAATATTTCCAGAGCATCATTCAACGTCTCCACAAGCCGATGCGGCGCTTCGAAAGCCACCATAGTCCTCGGCTCATCAGCCACCGACTTGAACAGGCGTCGCCTGACTCCCTGACGTCGGGGCAAAAAGCCCAGATAAAGAAACTGATTAGCCGGCAGCCCCGAGACCACCAGCGCCGTAATCACCGCCGAGGCACCGGGAACAGGCACAACGGGAATCCCGTGCTCAATGGCGGCGGCGATAAGCTCATAGCCAGGGTCGCTCAATCCCGGCATACCCGCCTCAGAGACCAGAGCTACGTCTTCTTGTTTAAGGCAGTCCAGTAGATAACCGAGCTTAGCCCGCTTATTATGCTCGTGATAGCTGGTCAGCGGCGTCTTTATGTCATAAAAATTAAGTAGTTGGCGTGTGGTACGCGTATCTTCGGCAGCGATTAACTTGACCTGTTTCAACAAACGCAAAGCCCGCAGAGAGATATCTTCCAAATTGCCAATCGGTGTAGCTACAACGTAAAGTGCCGGCACAACTTAATCGCCCCCATTATAGCCCACCTTCGTTAGCTGGTCTAGCCCGTCATCTCTGAAATCTTATTTTCCTTGACTTGAAGTCCTCTTCTTTGCTATAGTCTGCAAAATAACCTGCGGACAGAAACATGGCGGCACCAAAAATCAAAAACATGGAACGCGCTTATGGCTTTGAAGAAGTCGCCATTGTCCCGGGTGACGTAACCATCAATCCCGACCAGACAAACACAGAATTCAAAATCGGAAACTTCACTTTCTCCATCCCTATCCTGGCTGCCGCCATGGACGCGGCCGTCGACCCGAACTTCGCCATTCTACTGCATAAGCTCGGCGGTCTCGCCGTCCTCAACCTCGACGGCGTCCAGGCGAGATATAAAAATCCTGAAGAACTTTTAGCTCAAATCGTTAAAGCACCTGATAAAGAAGTCACGGCACTGCTACAGAAGGTCTACTCAGAGCCCATCAAAGACGAGCTTATCGGCGAGCGCATCCAGACCATAAAACGTGCCGGAGCTACCTGCGCCGTCTCCCTGATTCCAGCCAATACCAAGCGGCTGGCACAAGTCGCTAAAGAAGCCGGCGCCGATATAATTTTCGTTCAATCCACAGTCACCACTGCCCGCCACATCTCTAAAAGCTACCGCGGCCTCATCTTCTCCGAGCTATGCCAGACTCTTGGCCTGCCAATCGTAGTCGGCAACTGCGTTACTTACAGCGCTGCCCTGGAACTAATGAGGACAGGCATCGCCGGCTTACTGGTCGGCGTTGGCCCCGGAGCCGCCTGTACTACCAGAGAAGTTCTAGGCGTCGGCGTGCCTCAGGTAACAGCCACCATGAACTGCGCCGCTGCCCGTGATGCTTACTTCAAGGAAACTGGAAAATATGTGGCAGTGATTACCGACGGCGGCATGCGCACCGGCAGCGACGTGTGCAAGGCATTCGCTTCGGGAGCTGATGCCGTAATGCTGGGGTCAATAATGGCTCAGGCTGAAGAAGCTCCGGGCAAGGGCTATCACTGGGGTATGTCCCACCCGCACCCGATCATTGCCCAGAGGCACCAGAATTAAGGCGGGCATTCGAGCACCGCTGCAACGCCTCCTATTCGGTCCCACGTCAGCTACCGACGGCACGGAAAACTTCGTCGGTGCTCTGCGCACGGCGATGGGCGTCTGCGGTGCCCCTACCATCAAGGATATGCACAAAGCCAAAATGGTTATCGCCCCATCTATAAAGACTGAAGGCAAGTACTTCCAGGCAATGCAGGTGGATTTGCTAGAGCCCTCTAAATAAAAACCGAAACGCAGAACCAAACGCCGAAGCCGACCAGAGCCGCAGCACAGATACCAAAGACAACACGCTGAACTGTTTGTGTCCACAGATGCTTGGTCCTGAAAACGCTGACTGAAACGCACTGCTCCCAGACCAAATCGCATGACCAGTGCACCACGGCGAAGATAAGCAAGCCCCAGATGCCAAACTGAGCAGCAGTGACTATCAGGGCTATGCCGATGGTCGCCCACCACAAGAAGAAATACGGGTTGGCGCCGGTCAACATAATGCCGGTTACCAGCGAGTTATACGGCAGGTCAGCGGCTTCTGCCATGTTTTTTCTAAAGCCTCGCAACACCATCAAGCCCATAAAAACCAGCATTAAGCCGCCGGCCAGACCGACAATCTTTTTAACCTCGGGAGAGGTAAAGAAATGGGCAAAGCCGAAATAGATAAGCGCCATTAGAGGCAGTTCGATAACGGCATGGCCCAGGGCAATGAAGATGCCGGCGTTTTGCTCCCGGTAGCCTTTAGCGATGGTGGCGGCGGTAAGCGGCCCGGGCATCATAACGCCGGAAAGTGATATTCCAGCGGCAGAAAGCAGAAACAGACCGAAGCTGGCATCCATAAGCGGGATGTCTAAATATCCTCTTCCTCTTCTTCCTCGACCTCAGCCTCCAGCTCACCGCTCACCCGAGGCAATAGTGCCGCGCCTGGTTTTACGCTTAGCAGTCCGGGATAGACCGCCCGCCGATTTCTTTAGGTTGGCGAATACTTCGGCTGAGAGCGCTTCAGGCAGCACCAGCCCATTAACGCCGGCTTCGAATAAGCTACTGAGTTCGTCCGCGGTGACGGTGGAACTCAGAGTTACCAACAAAGGTTTGTTCAGTAGCTCAGTGAAACGCTGATAAATAAGCAAACGCTCGATGGTAATAACCGGCTCGTCACCGGTTACCAGCACGCCATCAATTTCCAGCGGCAACCCATTTATGGCTCTGACCAGACCTGGCTCCAGCGAAGGCTCTATCTTAAGCACCCTGCCCAACCCCTCCTTATTCACTGCCTCGAGCGGTGTTTTCAGTCCAAAAACCACGAAATCGCAGCCCAGGTCAATAGACTTGGCAATCGCCTCTTTCTCGGTGCTTTCCAGAGATAATCCCAGCGGAACATCACCCACAGCCTTGGCCAACTCTCCAAAGCTCTTGGCACTGAGACCTTTAGCGCTGACAATGCCGGCATCGATGCCGGCAGCGACCAAGGCATTAGCCTCCGCGGTACCCGTTTTCATCAGATTGGCGATGATTAATAACGGAGGGCTTTCCGCTTCATCGGACTTACGGAAGCCCAGAGCCGGCGCTGAGCCCCGGTAGATACGCTGTAGCTTTTCGGCAAACTTGCTCATTTTGTTCGCAATCGATGCTATATTGTAGGCAAAATGCGCACTAAAAGCAAAACAAGCATAATGCAAATTCCAAACACTTAAAGAACTTTGGATTGTAATTGCGAGGAGTGCCACGACGTACCAATCCTTGACACATCCGTCATCCTGTCGCCTTTCACCCTGTTATCCTGAGCAAAGCGAAGGATCTCCACTTCCCATAGAGCTTACATTAAGTGAGATTCTTCGGTCGCCTTGCTCCCTCAGAATGACACGGAGCGGAGTCCCAAAAAGAATTAGAATGTTTGCGCTGTTTCATATTTTGAGAATTGGAATTTTTGATATTATTTGGGATTTAGGATTTGTGATTTGGAATTTCTGCGTGAGTGTTTGAATTATAGTCGGTGTAATGCTAATATGACCAGATTAGATGACAGGCCAAAATAACATAAAGATGCGGATTGAAAACCTCTGCCTCTCCTTCGGCGGAGTTAGAGCCCTTATAGATGTAAGTCTGGACGTAAAAGACAAAGAGATTCTGGCTGTTATCGGGCCGAACGGCGCCGGCAAGACATGCATCCTCAACTGCATAAACGGCTTCTATAAGCCGCAAGAGGGCGAAATATACTACGAAGGCAAGAAAATCACCCGACTCCGCCCGGATAAGATAGCCAGAATGGGCATAGCCAGAACCTTCCAGAACATCGAGCTGTATTCCGGCCTGACCACCCTAGACAATCTTATGGCTGCCAGGCATGTGCTGATGAAGCAGAGCACAGCCGCCAGCGCTCTATATTTCGGCCCGGCCCACAAGGAAGAAATCGAACACCGCAAGGCAGTCGAGGATATCATCGACTTCCTGGAAATAGAGCCGATTAGAAAGAAGGTGGTCGGCGCCCTGCCTTACGGAATGCGGAAGCGGGTTGAACTGGGCCGGGCTCTGGCGCTGGAGCCGAAAATACTGCTACTCGACGAACCGATGGCCGGCATGAACCTGGAGGAGAAAGAGGACATCGCCCGGTTCATCATAGACATATTCGAGGGACAGGGAGAAACCTATCCCGAAACGCCAGTCCTAAGAGACGGAGTTAGCTGTATTATTCTGGTGGAGCATGACATGGGAGTGGTGATGGATATAGCTGATAGGATTGCGGTTCTTGATTTCGGGCGCAAGATTGCCGAAGGCACGCCTGACGAAATCAAAACCAACCCGCAGGTCATATCGGCATATCTGGGAACGGAAAAAGTTAAAAGTTAAAAACCAAAAGCAAAATATCTATTTATCTATCTTCTATTTTTGCACTTTTAACTTACGTTTACAGCCATCGCTTGCGCCGCTTGTAATGCTTGACCGACCGGTAGCTCTTCTTGGTACCGACCGCCGATAGTCCCATGTAAAATTCCTTCACGTCTTCGTTATTCCTCAGGAAATCGGCAGTACCATCGAGCACAACCCGCCCATTTTCCATGACATAGCCGTAATGGGCGATATTGAGCGCAATCCTGACATTCTGCTCCACCAGCAGAATGGAAGTTTTTTTCTCGGTATTGAACCGCTGTATGATGGCATAAATCTCTTCCACCAGCATCGGCGCCAGGCCCAGTGACGGCTCATCAAGCATCATAAGCTTTGGCGCCGACATCATCGCCCGGCCGATGACCAGCATCTGCTGCTCACCGCCGGAGAGATAGCCGGCGATGTTATGCCGCAGGTTCTTGAGCCGCGGGAAATAATCATAAACCATGCTCAGGTCTTCTCTAATAGCATGACCGTCTCTGCGGTTATGAGCACCCACCATCAGGTTCTCCTCCGCGGTCAGATGCCCGAAGACGCGCCGGCCCTTCCAGCGCCTGAACAATGCCCAGCTTTGGATTTAAAACAGAGTTCTTTGTCGAAACGGTCAGTGTAGTTATCGGTATTGGAAATGACGAAACCGCAGATTTGGTTATGAGCAGACGGGCGTGGGAAGCCTTGACCGAAGGAGAAAAAGTACACATTACCACAACGGAGGAGTTTAAAAAGAAATATGTTTATAAGGTCAAGTAAATGAAAGGCCACGACATCTTGTGCGACATTTGCAACGAACCAATGAAGTTTAAAAGGTTCATAAAAAAAGGAACGCAAAAAGCACCACAATACCGAATACGCGTTTTTCACTGTTCCCTGTGCGATTATTCAAAGTGGGTTTATGCCAACGGTGATGTGCAAGAATGGATTGGACAAACAATGCCGAACATGATAGTAAAATAGCATCTAACCCGGTAAGGATATGACAAAAGAACAACTATTTAAAAAATACTCAATCAACGAAAGCCATAATGTTTGGCAAAACGAAGTCGATAATTGGATGAGTGTCGAGGTTTACAGAATCATGCACGACGGTAAATTGCCCGACCCCGACGATACCGATGTTAATTATGTCACCGAATTTCTTGACAAAACATTTTTGCAAAAATTCTTGCAAAAAAAAAACAGTATTATAATTATTGAAAGTCACTAAATCACCAGTAGAAAAAATCAATATTATCATTTTTTATTATAGGCTTTTCAATGAACTTTTGACTTTTAAATGGTAAATTTTATGTTGTAATTATACAACTAAAATTATTGTTAATTTAAATTTACTTATTATTTAACTAGGAGAAGAGGGTGCATCGCGGAACGAGGAACTGACGTTTAACACGAAGGATTCCGTCCCTGTTGACATTGACGTTGCCGTCAGTTACCAGTTGGAGTCCGCAAAGGTGCCGGATTTCTATACGAAGTTCCGTGCCGATGATATCAACTTGTTCAACCACGATTCCTGCGCGATGATCCGCAACATCGTTGCGCAGATCGGCTCGGAATACACCTTTGATGACGTGAACGGCGCCAAAAGGAGGAGTTCCTCACCAAGGTCGGCAAGACACTTGGTGAAAACGTCAGACCATATGGTGTTAATGTACAGCAGTTCGGCCTTATCGGCAGCCTCCCGGCAGGCATCTGGTACGGGGTCGTGAAAATGTTGGCAAATTGGGAATCAAAGATTGGTAGGTCGCGAAACCAATAGAATGTGCCGAACAGCCGGTTCTTACTGCCAAACTGTTGATCGATCTTGATAATCATCGTCTTGGTTGTGTCGTTGGTCTTAGCCACCCAATCGTAAGTCCCGTTGGAGGATTGAGGTGGGGGAGCAGTGTGCTGCTTGCCAAAGGGCCTTGGCCATGGGCGAGAAATTCGTGGGATCGAGGTTGGGTGTTGGCACGCCGTTGATTACAGGGATCCCAAAGGCGGAGTTGGTAAAATCGCCCGTACGCTCGGCAGCGGTCGGAACCTTCTCCTGAATGAATGCTCCGAGGCTTGGGTGGGTGTATTCATAGGAGAAGAAGAAGAACGTCTTGTTCCTGCCGTCATAGACCCGTGGAATGTACACGGGGCCGCCAACGTTGCCGCCCCACCACCGTTGGCTGCTACTAGGTCGGTCGACTCCCGCCCGGTTCGCCTGCCAGCTATTGGCGTCCCACGCGGAGTTTGCAAAATAAGCCCAGCCGGCACCGTGAATGTCGTTTGTTCCTGATTTGATGATCGCGCTGACTTGGCTGCC
>CAVSBU010000002.1:0-13978 GCA_963726215.1 uncultured Chloroflexia bacterium | reverse complement strand
TTGTCTTATTGTGTTTATGCTCTCGTTGATGAAGCTACTTGGCGTCCAGGTGCCCTGACAGCCGCATATCCGGTAAAGGAAGTTCTGAATAATAGTTTTCCCATTTGGCGTGTGGGCGACTTCAGGGTGAAACTGCAGCCCGAAGATATTTGCCTCATTACCTATGACTGCCGCGGGGGAGTTTTCAGTGTAAGCCAGAGCTTTGAATCCGGGTGACATTTCTACTATATGGTCACCGTGACTCATCCATACTGGGATAGAAGTCGGCAGGCCGGTGAAGAGCGGCGACTCTTTATCGCTTATATGTAAGATAGCCTGACCATACTCGTGCCTATCGGCTGGTGCTACCTTACCCCCCAATTGGTGAGCAATGGCTTGCATTCCATAACATATACCCAGGATAGGCAGGCGACTGGCGTAGAGCTGGGCTGGAGCCAAAGGTGCCTTCGACTGGTATACGCTGGCTGGTCCACCCGACAGGATGAAACCTTTAGGTTGCAGGGAAGCTATTTTTTCCCATGGTTCATCATAGGGTATCAGTTCGCAATAGACATGGCACTCTCGGACCCGCCGGGCAATCAGGTGGCTATACTGAGAGCCAAAATCAATGACAGCTATCGCCTCTCGTGTTCCCAGGGATATGGTTTCTACCTCGGCTTTAAGTTGCTCGCCCTGAAGCTCTTTGGCGATTTCGAGGTAGGTAGAAACTTCGATGTCGTCGCTGGTAGCTACACGATGGCTTTTTCTCTTTTTATCCATCTATTTGTTGGTTGGGTAAAGTATATCACAGCCCGACGTGACGTACTACGATTTTGTTGTCTGTCTGGCTGGGCAGATACATTGTAAAGGTGCTAAAATATAGGCATAACGCGGGATTAAAATTTATGAAAACCAGAAGGCGTTTGTTTTTGTTTTTTAGATATGGGTTGGCTGTGTTTCTAGTCGCCTGTCTTGTCGGCCTGGTGGCTTATTTCGACAAGGCTCATGGTGGGCAGGCAAGCCAGCCGGCAATTAACTTTGAATCTATGAGCCCTATTGAGCAGCAGGCCTGGGATGTGGCTTCACAGGTGGTAGGAACCAGCAAGCAAGCTCAAGAGCAGTTCGTCAGCCAGTTACTTGGCCTTTATTACAAGGTCAAAGACCACGACTTCGCCATTTTCTGCACGGCAGGTGGTTGGGGTAAGAAGCCACTGGAGGCTGATACACAGGGGCAGACCTGGCTGGTCGGAATCGAATCTGAGCTGACCAGGTTGGGATATAATTACTACGAAGTTGAAGATATTCGGACAGGGAAAGGCTTATTAGACTATGTCTTCGAACTTAAGGAACAACTAACACATTATCCCTCGAAGGCTAAGGAATTAGCAGCCAAGATCGATTTTCTAACCAAGCACGTTAGTGGCTTGAAAGTGATAATTACCGGACAGAGCAATGGTGCCGCCTACGCCGGCGAAGTAATCACGCGTCTGCAGTCAAACCCGGAAGTGTACTCTATTCAAATTGGGATTCCTTTCTGGCATAGGGTGTCTAAAACTGGCCGGTCGTTGGTGATAGACAATAATGGAGTCGGAGCCGATGCCCTTACCCAGAGGGATATTGTGAGACTTATAAAGGCTAATCTGGTGAGGATATTTATATTAAATAAGGCACCTGCTTTCACGCCTATTGACTGGCTCGTAACCAGGGCGGTTCTAGTCTTTTGGCCGTACAATTTCGGTCTGGGAATGGAAGCGCCAGGCCACGATTATATGTGGCAATATCCCGGCGTTGGTCCGGTGATTCAAGCCTTTCTGGTTAAGAATTTCAGTACAAGATAGTCGACTTTTTTGGTAAAGGTGGAATAGCAGTGGGTAATCTGTCCCGGTCAAGTGATGTTACAGGTTGACAGAGCCATCGAAATACTTAAGGACGGTGGCATTGTTGCCTTCCCTACAGATACGGTCTACGGGTTGGGGGGTGATGTATTCAGTATTGAGGCGGCGGAGCGGATTTATAGAGTTAAGCAACGTCCCAGGCATATACCGCTGCCCGTTTTGCTGGCTGACTCAACGCAGCTGGATGATATCGTCGCCGCCGTGCCTGAAACAGCCCGGTACTTGATGCGACATTTCTGGCCTGGGGGGTTGACCTTAGTGCTGCCGAAAAAAGATACACTTCCTGATATCATTACTGCCGGTAGCAATAAAGTAGCGGTGCGAATTCCCGACCATGTTGTCCCACTTGCGCTGATTCGCGGGTTGGGTGCACCTATAATTGGAACCAGTGCCAACATTAGCGATAAGCCCAGTCCCATGACAGCCGAAGAAGTCGACCAACAGATTGGCAGCCAGGTTGACCTGATTATCGATATGGGTAGATGTACCGGTGGATTGGAGTCTACAGTGGTTGACGTTACCGGTGAGACACCGGTCATTTTACGTCGAGGAGTTATATCCGAAGAAAAGATTAAGTCAGTATGCCGGGAATATGCGCATACTCAATTGTCACCCTGAGCGGTAGCGAAGGGACTCAGATTCTTAACGGAGCCTACCCGGAGTGAGATTCTTCGCTACACTCAGAATGACACAAAAAGAGGAGTGCGCCCTAAGAATGACGGGTAAGAAGGATTCAGAATGAAGAGTAGGCTCACAGACAATTTTGAATATGCGAGGGAGGTAGGCAAAAGTGCGTATTGCTCTGGGTTGTGACCATCGCGGTTTAGAGCTTAAGCAAACGATTATGGGTCTTCTTGATGAATTAGGGCATGATTATCAGGATTTTGGCGGCTACAGTACTGACCCCGTGGATTATCCTGACATTGCCAAACAAGTAGCTGAAGCTGTGGCCGCGGGAGAGTTCGAGCAGGGGGTTCTGATTTGCAGCAGTGGCATAGGCATGAGCATAGCGGCCAACAAGGTAAAGGGCATAAGGGCGGCTCTATGTTGCACTAAATTTGGTGCTGAGCGAGCGCGACGGCATAACGATGCCAATGTTCTTTGTTTAGGTCAGGATACTCTCGATATAGCTTCGGCACTTGATATTGTAAGAGTTTATCTTTCCACCACTTTTGAGGGCGGCAGACATTTACGTCGTCTGGAAAAGATACGCGGTCTGGAAGCGGCTTAGCTTGACAATAGCTAGCTGCTATGCTAGTTTACTACAATAACCTTAACCTCCCGCATTGTCCGTCATTTCAGCATGAGGAGACAGTTTTGAAGACATTGCGTAGTGATAGTGTTAAAAAAGGCATTGAGCGGGCGCCACATCGCGCTTTGCTTCGGGCTGTTGGCGTTAGTCGCGACGACTTTTCCAAACCTTTTGTTGGCGTGGTCAACAGTTTCAACGAGGTCGTGCCCGGCCATATTCATCTGCGTGGCATTGCTGAGGCGGTAAAGTCAGGAATCCGCAGCCAGGGTGGCGTACCTTTCGAATTTGACACCATCGGCATCTGCGATGGCATCGCCATGAACCATCCGGGGATGAAGTACAGCCTGCCCAGCCGGGAACTGATTGCCGACTCCATAGAGATTATGGTCGAGGCGCACCAGTTTGATGCGCTCGTCTTCATACCGAATTGTGACAAAATCGTGCCCGGTATGCTTATGGCTGCCGTAAGATTGAATATTCCAGCCATCTTTATCAGTGGCGGCCCGATGCTGGCAGGGCGCATGAATAAGGACGGTCAATGCCGAACAGTGGACCTTATCTCTGTTTTTAACGCCGTAGGTAGTGTTGCCAGTGGGAAAATGAGCGAGGCTGAGCTTGAGGAGATTGAGATTGCCGCTTGCCCCGGATATGGGAGCTGCTCCGGAATGTATACTGCCAACACCATGAACTGCTTAACCGAGGCGTTGGGCATGGCCTTGCCCGGCAATGGCACCATACCGGCTGCGGATTCGAGGAGAATCGTTTTGGCCATGGAGGCAGGTAAGCAGCTAATGTCTGTATGGAAAAAGAACCTGTTACCGAGGGATATTATTACTAAGGACTCCATTGCCAATGCTTTCGCTGTCGATATGGCGCTGGGTGGCAGCACAAATTCAGTGCTGCATTTCATGGCGCTGGCGCATGAAGCGGGCATCGATTTTCCGCTATCGGTGATTAATAAAATAAGCCAGCGCGTTCCGCATATCGCTAAGCTGAGTCCGGCCAGCGAAGTCCATATCGAAGACCTCGATTTGGCAGGTGGAATTCCCGCGGTGATGCATGAGATAGCTGACTTCCTGAACGGCAAGTGTAAGACTGTGTTATTAACACCGATGTCGGCCATCATAAAGGAAGGCAGAGTTAAGAACCGCGCGGTTATCCGTTCGGTAGCGGAGCCACATTCTAAGACCGGTGGTCTGGCAATCCTTTTTGGGAACCTGGCACCTGAGGGAGCTGTGGTGAAGAGTGGTGCGGTTGACCCCGAGATGATGGTGCATGAGGGACCGGCTCGAGTCTTTGAGAATGAAGAGGAAGCGACCAGAGGGATAATGAAGGGTGAGATTAAGAAGGGCGATGTCATAGTCATTCGTTACGAAGGTCCCAAAGGCGGGCCGGGTATGCGGGAGATGCTGACGCCGACTTCGCTATTGGACGGTATGGGGCTGGATAAAGATGTAGCACTGATAACTGATGGTAGATTTTCGGGTGGTACCAAAGGGGCTGCCATAGGGCACGTAGCACCTGAAGCAGCCAGCCGCGGGCCTATAGCCGCAGTCAAAAATGGGGATATCATTAGTATAAATATCCCGGAACATAAGCTGGAATTGAAGGTGAGTGACGCAGAGATTAAAAAACGGCTGTCCAGGCTGCCGGAGTACAAGTCTAAGATAAAGACGGGTTATCTACGGAGATATATTGAAAACGTTGGCTCGGCCAGCACAGGGGCAGTATTTGCTAAATAGGAGACATTTATGAAGAAGACGGGTGCCCAGATTTTATGTGAAAGCCTGGTCAGGGAAGGCGTCGAAGTCGTGTTTGGCTTTCCCGGCGGAGCCGTATTGCCGTTGTACGATACTTTGCCGCAATTCCCGAAAATCAGGCATATTTTAGTTCGCCACGAGCAGGGCGCAGCTCACGCTGCTGACGGCTATGCCCGGGCTACGGGAAAGGCCGGGGTATGTCTGGCAACCTCGGGACCAGGAGCCACTAATTTGGTTACTGGAATCGCCAACGCTTGCCTGGATTCGTCTCCTGTGGTGGCTATTACCGGTCAGGTAGCCAGACCATTCATTGGCAAAGATGCTTTTCAGGAGATAGATATTACCGGTATTACACTGCCTATTACCAAGCACAACTATCTGGTGCTTGATGCTAAAGATTTGGCTATGGTTGTTAAGGAAGCTTTTTACATAGCTCAAACCGGCAGGCCGGGTCCGGTTCTCATCGATATACCACGCGACGTCTTTCAGCAAGAGGCGGAGTTTGCTTATCCGGAAAAGGTCAATTTGCCCGGCTATAAGCCGACGCTGTTTGGACATCCAGCACAGATTAAAAGAGCGGCTGAGGTGATAAATGCCGCCGAGCGTCCAATTATTATTGCCGGTAGAGGGGTGATAATCTCCCGGGCTTTCGCCGAGCTTAAGGGGCTGGCGGAACGTGCGCAGATACCGGTGGTCACGACTCTTCTGGGGATTGGCTGTTTTCCTGAAACTCATGTATTAAGCTTTGGGTGGTTAGGCATGCACGGCATGGCTTATGCCAACAAGGCGGTACACCATTCTGATGTCATCGTTGCTATTGGGATGCGGTTCGATGACCGGGCTACCGGCGTAGTCAGCCACTTTGCACCGCAGTCCCGTGTTGTTCACATTGACATCGACCCGGCCGAGATAGGTAAGAATGTACGAGTCGACGTGCCTATTGTTGGTGATGTTAAGAACGTTCTCGGGGCTTTGAATCAGCAAATTGTGCCGCGTGAACACCTGGACTGGTTTAATCAAGTGGATAAGTGGCGAGATGAGCATCCGGCGCTGTCGATCAGGGAATGCGATTCTCTTTTACCACAATATGTTATTCGCCAGATTTATGAGGTCACTAAAGGTGATGCCATTATAGTCACCGGTGTTGGTCAAAATCAGATGTGGTCGGCTCAGTTTTATTTCTATGATAAGCCGAATAGTTTTATTTCTTCAGGTGGTTTGGGGACTATGGGGTTTGAACTTCCCGGTGCCATGGGTGCCAAAGTCGGTCAACCTGATGAGACGGTCTGGTGCATTGCCGGCGACGGTGGCTTTCAGATGACGATACAGGAATTAGCCACGATAGTACAGGAAAACATAGCCGTCAAGATAGCTATCATAAACAACGGATTTTTAGGCATGGTAAGGCAATGGCAGCAGTTATTTTATGGACGGCGCTATGTTCACACGCCGCTTTCCGGGCCGGATTTCGTTAAGATAGCTGAAGCTTATGGCGTACCGGCAATGAGAGTGTCAGATAAGAAACTGGTGGTCTCGTCAATAGAGAAAGCGATGGACCATAACGGCCCGTTCTTGCTAGATTTTGTTGTTGAACCTGAGGAGAATGTTTTTCCCATAGTACCGCCGGGAGCAGCACTGGTCGAGGCTATGGAAATGCCAAGTCCAGAAAAAGTGACTCGTTCGAGTAAATGAGTTTAGAATAGAACGAGAGGAGGACGAGGTCATTGTCTAATACGAAACATATCTTAGTTGCTTTGGTTGAAGATAAGCCGGGAGTGCTTAATCGGGTGTCAAGCCTTTTACGCCGGCGTAACTTTAACATCGATAGCATAGCTGTGGGACACACCGAGCAACCTAATCTGTCTAGAATGACTATCATCGTGGAAGGCGACGATGCCAAGGTGGAGCAGGTCCGGAAACAACTGGATAAGGTTATAGAAGTGGTTAAGATAGTTGACATAACTAATATTGAGTCAGTAGCTCGAGAGCTGGCTTTGGTTAAAGTCAAAGCAACTGCGTCCATCCGCAGCGAAATCATCCAGATAGTAGATATCTTTAGGGCTAATATAGTGGATGTTTCCTCTGATTCAGTGATGGTGGAGGTCACGGGGGATGAAGACAAGGTCAACTCTTTGCTAGAACTTCTGCGTGGCTTTGGTATCAGAGAGATAGCCAGGACGGGTCGTATCGCTGTAACCCGAGGTGGTGCCGGTCCGTTGCAGGTTGAGGAGTCCAGGGAGACGAAAGTATCAAAGCAATTACCGAAAGCACTGCCACCGGAAGCCGACATCCCACCAGACTGGTGACGACACGAGAATAGTCAAATCCGGTAGTGCGCATAGAATAAATATTTAAGGAGGCATCATGGCTAAAATTTATTATGAGAAGGACGCCAAATTAGACTTACTTAAGGGCAAGAAGATTGGCATCATTGGTTTTGGTTCGCAGGGACATGCTCATGCCCAGAACCTGAGAGATAGCGGCTGTCAGGTACTCGTTGCTGAGGCCAAAGACACTGAGGGCTGGAAGAATGCTAAAAAGGCAGGCTTCAAGGTGACCGATGCTGCTACAGTCGCCAGGGAAGCGGACATAATTGTCATGCTTGTCCCCGATACTCTACAGCCGAAGGTTTATCGTGAAGCAATTGAAAAGGAGCTGTCGTCGGGTAAGATGCTGATGTTTGCCCATGGGTTTAATATTCATTTCGGGCAGATTTTGCCGCCTTCTAATGTGGATGTGACCATGATTGCGCCAAAGTGTCCGGGGCATATGCTGCGGCGAGTTTATACCGAGGGTTCGGGGGCGCCAGCTATTGTAGCTGTCCATCAGGATGCTTCGGGCAAGGCGAAGAATATTGCCTTAGCTTATGCTCGCGGTATAGGCTGCGCCAAAGCCGGAGTAATAGAGACCACTTTTGCCGAAGAAACGGAGACCGACCTTTTCGGCGAGCAGACGGTGCTCTGCGGCGGGGTTACCTCTCTGGTCAAGGCGGGATTTGAGACGCTGGTCGAAGCTGGATACCAGCCGGAAATCGCTTATTTCGAATGCTTTCATGAGCTGAAACTTATAGTCGACCTGATGTATCAGGGCGGCTTGAGCTATATGCGTTACTCCGTCAGCGATACTGCCGAGTATGGTGATTACACCCGTGGGCCGAGGATCATCGATGAACTGACTAAGGAAAGGATGAGGCAAATTCTCGCCGAAATCCAGACCGGCAGCTTTGCCAGGGAGTGGATTCTGGAAAACCAGGCAGGACGTCCTGTATACAATGCTCTGAGGAAAATGGATGCTGAACACCAGATTGAAATCGTGGGTAAGAAATTGAGAAGTATGATGCCGTGGCTAAAGGCTTAGATTAACGGCGGAAAATGGACAAAGTTATTATTTTTGATACTACTTTGCGTGATGGCGAGCAGGCAGCCGGGGCGGCACTGAGTGTCCAGGATAAGCTGGATATTGCCAAACAGCTAGAAAAGCTCGGCATCGATGTTATTGAAGCCGGCTTTCCTATAAGCTCGCCGGGAGATTTCGAAGCGGTTCAGCTTATAGCCAGGGAAATTAAGAAGTCATCCGTGTGCGCCCTGGCCCATGCCAATGCCGAAGCCATAGACAGGGCATGGGAGGCCGTTAAAAAAGCCAAAAAACCTCGAATTCATATTTTCCTATCTGCTTCCGATATACATCTTCTTTATCAGCTGAAGAAGACTCGCGAGGAGATTCTGGAAATCTCACGTGACATGGTAGCTCGAGCTAAGAGATATACGGATGATGTGGAATTCTCGCCGATGGATGCCAGTCGAACTGAGCCGGCATATATTTATCGTATAGCAGAGGCGGTTATTAAGGCTGGTGCGACTACGTTAAATATTCCGGACACGGTCGGTTATGCCATACCGCAAGAGTTTGGTGCCTTGATTGAAGGCATATTTAAGAACGTGCCTAATATTAGTAAGGCTGTGGTTAGCGTGCATTGCCATAATGATTTAGGGCTGGCAGTAGCCAATAGCCTGGAGGCGATACGAAGAGGTGCGCGGCAAGTTGAATGTACCGTCAATGGCATAGGCGAGCGGGCTGGTAATGCTTCCATGGAAGAGATTGTCATGGCGCTTAAAACCAGAAGTGACTTTTATCATCTGACCACGAATATTGATACCACCCAGATTTATAAGACGAGCCGTCTGGTCAGTGAGCTTACCGGATTTGCTGTCCAGCCTAACAAAGCTATTATCGGTGCCAATGCCTTCCGCCATGAATCAGGTATTCATCAGGATGGGGTGATTAAAAAGGCGATTACCTATGAGATTATGGACCCGAAATCAGTGGGTATTCCGTCCAGCAGCCTGGTACTGGGCAAGTTGAGCGGTCGGCATGCTTTTAAGGAGCGGCTGGCTGAACTCGGCTATATTATGGATGAGGAATCATTAAAACATGCCTTCCAAGCTTTTAAGGAATTAGCTGATAAGAAACGGGAAGTCACTGACCGTGATATTGAGTCTCTGATAGCTGAAGAGCTGCGCACTGTTTCCGAGGTTTATCATCTCGACCATGTCGAGGTTTCATGCGGCAATCACAACATTCCAACGGCTACGGTGAGACTAATAGCTCCTGATGGCCAGGCTGTGGCTGATGCTGCCCTGGGTACCGGGCCGGTGGATGCTGTGTATAAAGCCATTAATCGAATAGTCAAGGTGCCTAACAAGCTTACTGAGTTCACAGTGAAATCGGTGACTGAAGGTATAGATGCTATCGGTGAGGTGCTTATCAGGATAGAGAGCGATGGTGTAAGTTATACCGGGCGTGGTGCCGACACGGATATTATGGTCGCCAGCGCTAAAGCCTATATGAATGCTCTGAACCGGCTCCTGGCGGTCAAGAAAGCAAGAAAGTGAGAGACGTGCATGAACACGTTATTAGATATAATCCTTCGCCTGCTGCTGGCAGCAGCACTGGGAGCCGGTATCGGTTACCAGCGGGAGCGGGCTAATAAGCCTGCTGGTCTACGTACCCATATTTTAATCTCTGTTGGTTCTGCTCTTTTCACAGTAGTCTCAATATTCGGTTTCGGCGATGGAGTAGACCCCTCACGGGTGGCTGCTGGAGTGGTGACCGGTATCGGCTTTATAGGTGCCGGGGTTATCTTTCGTGGTATACGCGGCGACCATGTAATGGGTTTGACTACTGCGGCCAGTATATGGATCACAGCAGCAATAGGGTTGGCGGCTGGTGTCGGTATGTATCTGATAGCGACTATCGTTGCCGTAATCGCTGTGCTCGTGCTCATGATTCCCAGAGTAAGAGGATAAGTTGGGAAACTGAGGTGATGAATTTTGACTTTAGCTGAGAAGATTCTGGCAGCTCATTCGGGCAAAGATAAAGTCAGCCCTGGCGAGTTTATAAACGTCAGGGTTGATTTGGTTTTGTCGAACGATATCACGGCTCCTCTGTCAATAAAAGAGTTCCACCGACTGGGAGTGAACAAGGTCTATGACCCGAAAAGGGTAGTGATGGTGCCCGACCATTTCTGCCCCAATAAAGATATACTCTCTGCCGAGCAAGCCAAGATGATGCGAGAGTTTGCCCGGCAATATGACTTACTTTATTTTGAAGTCGGCAGAATGGGCATCGAGCACGTGCTTTTACCGGAGCAGGGCCTCGTCTTGCCCGGGGAAGTGGTCGTTGGCGCTGATTCTCATACCTGCACCTACGGTGCATTGGGTGCCTTCGCCACCGGTATGGGGTCGACGGATATTGCTGTGGCTATGGCTATCGGTGAGATATGGATGAAGGTGCCGCCGACTATAAAGTTTGTCTACCATGGAAAGCTGGGGAAATGGGTTGGTGGTAAGGACCTTATACTTTACACTATAGGTAATATCGGCGTTGATGGCGCTCTTTATTCGGTTATGGAGTTTACAGGCGAAGCCATTGATGCTCTGTCAATGGACGGACGTTTCACTATGGCGAACATGGCGATTGAGGCTGGGGCTAAAGCCGGTATCTTCAGGGTGGATGGTAAGACGCGGCGATATGTTAAAGGTAGAGCTAATCGTTCATACAGAGCTTATGAACCGGACAATGATGCGGAATACGCCAGAGTAATTGAGTATGATGTGAGCCAAAATTGAGCCGCAGATAGCTTTGCCGCACTTGCCTTCCAACGTGAAGCCGGTAAGCCAGGTAGTTGACATAAAGATTGACCAGGTGGTCATCGGCAGCTGCACTAACGGGCGTCTTGACGACCTGAGGCTGGCGGCCAAGATACTTAAGGGCAGACAGGTTAATCCTGAAATCAGGTGCATTATCATTCCGGGCACACAGCAAGTCTATCTCGATGCGCTGCATGAAGGCTTAATAGAGACTTTCATCAAAGCTGGGGCAGTGGTTAGTACACCTACCTGCGGCCCTTGTCTTGGGGGATATATGGGAGTGCTGGCTGCGGGTGAGCGGTGCGTCTCGACGACCAACCGGAACTTCGTCGGCAGGATGGGAAGCCCTCAGTCTGAAGTCTATCTGGCAAATCCGGCAGTCGCCGCCGCCAGCGCCATTGTGGGGAGGATTGCCATCCCGGCGGAGATCGCAGGCTGATACCTTCATTATTGGAGGCTATGATGAAAAATGTGAAAAACATCCGCGTAGTTTTAATAGTTTTTATATTGGTCAGTTTTGTTATTGGCTGGTTTGCATGTCTTAACAAATCCTCTGGCGCACCGTCACCAGGGGGTCAGGTTATAGTGAAGCAATCCGGTGGTGCCGGAATGCTGATAAAAGAATGCAGTGATAAGTCTTATATAACCCAGACAGCTGATTACATAGTCGAGGGCACGGTTGAAAAAGTAGAGAGCAGGTGGAACGAGGAGAGAACCAGTATCTTTACTTACACCGATTTGCGGATTGAAAATTATGTGAAAGGGACTCCGTTTGCCGAAAATATGCTTCAAATTGTTACTCCCGGCGGAACGGTTGGAGGAATTAGTCAGGCGGTGGAAGACCAGCCGATTTTCCATGAGGGGAAGAAGGTAAGGATATATTTCCAAGAGGTGAATGGAGAGTTTTCCATAGTCTGTGGTCAGTTCGGTGTTGAGGAGAGATAATTTTCCGGCAGCGCTGCCGTCTGATATAAGACTAAAGGGAGAAATTTGCCATGATTAGCGATATTCTGCTATATGTGGGGGCCGGTGTAATAACACTGTGGGGGATAGCCCACATTATCCCGACTAAATCTGTGGTTAACGGTTTTGGGCAAATATCCCAGGATAACAAGCGGATAATAACCATGGAGTGGGTTGCCGAAGGACTGACGCTATGCTTTATAGGTCTACTAGTGCTGTTTGTCACCCTTTGGGGTGGGTCACAGAATGAGGCTTCTACTATTGTTTATCGGACCTGCGCAGCGATGCTTGTGGTCATGGCTATATTGACCGCGTCAACTGGAGCCAGAACGTCGATTTTGCCGATAAAGATTTGCCCGGTGGTAAAGATAGCCGTAGCCATCTTGTTTTTCCTGGGGACTGTGTTATGAATCAGAAGAATAATATAGAAGCTGAGCTAACTGCCTATTGTGGCTTGTATTGCGGTGACTGCCTTCGTTACCGGAGCAAAGCTGCGAGCTTGGCACGGGATTTGTTGGGCGAGCTGCAGGCAGCGCAATTCGATAAGTATGCGGAGGTCAAAAGTGCTGCCGTGAAAGAGCTAGAGTATTATGACGAATGTATTCAGGTCTTAGATGCCGTAGTTAAATTAGGATGTGATACTCCGTGCAGAGCTGGTGGCGACGGATGTTTAGGACCTTGCGAGATTAAGAGTTGTGTTCAGAAGAAGAGACTCGAAGGTTGTTGGGAGTGTGATGAGCTCGAAGGATGTGGGAAGTTTGAATTTCTCAAGCTATTACATGGTAATGTCCCAAAGGAAAATCTGAGAAAGATTAGAAAGTATGGCTTGGATAAGTGGGCAAAGCATAGGGGTAAGTTTTACTCGTGGTTATAGTTGAGGCAGGGGATGTCCGCCACGATGTCGACCTGGAATCCGTATACAGTCGAGTTAATGAAAGCTACTTTACAGAGTAAATAGAATTCGGCAGAGTTGGGGGCTCCCGTTCAGCTTTGAAGGAGGAATATTATTTGAAGATTAAAGGTAAGGTACATAAGTATGGCGCTAACCTGGACACCGATGCCATTATTCCAGCTCGCTATCTCAATCTATCTGAGGCTGAAGAACTGGCTCAACATTGTATGGAAGACGTAGACCCCGAATTCTTAACCAAGGTTACGCCAGGGGATATAATTGTGGCTGACACCAATTTTGGTTGCGGCTCATCGCGGGAGCACGCCCCGTTAGCTATCAAAGCTGCCGGCGTATCCTGTGTTGTTGCTAAAAGCTTCGCCCGCATTTTCTTCCGCAATTCTATCAATATAGGATTGCCCCTTCTGGAGTGTATCGAAGCCGTTGACGGAACCCAAGCTGGCAATATTCTTGAAGTCGACCTGGCTATCGGAGAAAATAGTTAATGTTACTCGAGGTAGGACTTTTGTTGCCGAACCTTATCCCGATTTTATGATGGGAATCATAAATGCTGGTGGGCTTGTTGAATATACCAAGAGGAAACTAACTGGAGTATAGTAAGGTGCAATTCAATATCGCAGCACTGTTAGGCGATGGCGTCGGCCCTGAGGTAGCCAGTGAGGCGATAAGAGTCCTGGAAGCTGTGGGGAAGAAATTCGGTCACGGCTTTAAATTTCAGCATGGCCTGGTCGGTGGGGCATCCATAGACGTACATGGCGTTGCCCTGACTGAAAAAACTTTGAAGATGTGCCGGGCCAGTGATGCTGTTTTGCTCGGGGCTGTCGGCGGACCGAAATGGGATGACCCGAAGGCTAAAGTGCGACCCGAAGATGGGCTTCTAGCTTTGCGCCAGGAACTGGAACTTTTTGCCAACTTGCGTCCGATAAAAGTCTTGCCCATGCTGGTCAATTCAACAAGTCTCAAGCCTGAAATAATAAAAGATGTAGACCTTATGGTGGTCCGAGAGCTTACCGGCGGCCTTTACTTTGGGCAGCCCAAGAAACAGTGGCAGACGGCTGAAGGCAGGCGAG
>CAVSBU010000001.1:0-5704 GCA_963726215.1 uncultured Chloroflexia bacterium | reverse complement strand
AAGTTCCCTCTCTGTAGGCGGCTCAATTATCTTCAGTTCCTTGGCTACTTTCAAATCCCATGGAATACTATTCTTCACATCCTCAATGTCTGCCTCATCCTGCCAGGGGAATACCTCAGCTAGATACAGCATCATGGGTCTCAGGGTCGAATCTGAAAACTCCTCTGTCAGTGACCACGGCTGAAGGTCCTCCGCCAACTAAATTCTCCTTCTTCCTGGCATCGGGACTGCCATCGAGGAAACCTGCCTCGGTCATGTAGTCGAGTTTTTCCACCCATTGCCTTGGGTTAAACTCCGCGGTATATACTATTCTCCCCGCCGATGATGCTATGTCGCCGCCGCCGCCGCTACCATTCATCTTCATTTGTCGTCCGATTATATAACTAACATTAACATTTCCAAACATATCCATTTGGGCAAATCCCAGATAAGATATATCGATAAAGCCCGATTGTTGGTCTATGAACATATCAGGAAGGCCCTGATGACACATAGCCATGGCGCCTGCCGAGTTATCAGCCGGACTGATTAAGACGGAAACGCTGGGAAATCCCACATAGCCTGCCTCGGCCACCAGTATTACATTTGGGGTATGAACCAGCTTGGCTATGGCACCGGCGAGGTCGGAAATGCCAATGCCAACGAACACAGTCTCTCTATCTTCCACTTCCCTCGACCCGGCGCAACATACAAGCACCGGCGGGGCATATCTCTTCTTCATTGCATTGAGCTGCCGCCGTGTATATTTCTCTCTCGTGGTATATAGATGTCCCATTTTCATACCTCTCTTATATTTTTATTAATATCCCTCACCCGGGTATATTGTTTAGCTTGTGCTCTGATTTAGCCAGTCTATCCAGTTTTTCCCATCCTATCTTGTCGCAATATCCGAAGTGAGTTTTGGGGCCATAAACCCATTCATCAATCCACTTCAAAGCTCCTTCGCGACTCTGCCTCTGTAGTAAGAGGGACACGAAACTTAGCCCGTCTACTGTATAGCATCCAAAGCAACCTGAGGGATGGCAATTAAAGGGAAGGTGGACAACGGCATCGGTGCAATAGGCTGGTATCACCGTCAGCCCGGGGTTCTCATATATCTTTTCGGTGGGAACAAGTTCCTCAGCAAGTAGCACTACATGTTTAGCTGCCCTGGCTTTCCAGTAATCCGTTCCTTTAAAGCCCCATATCTGACCATTTCCTCTTCGGTCCGCCTTCTGAACTGAGATGAAGGCGACATCTGGTTTGTAAGCCGGGATGAGTAGGAGCGGTTTGTTCTCATATGGGTCATTTATGACCTTGATATCTTTATTGTACTTGGGGATATCGGTGCCAAGCGAGGAGCGGCAGGGCATGAAGGGGACATTGATTGCCCCGGCCATGAGTCTCAGCGAAATTTCAAAATTCGTCCAGTCTACGAGCTTAACCCAGGGTAAATCAGACTTAATCTTATCTTTCGGCGTGGCTAAAACACCACCCGCCTCAACCGGGCGTGGCACACCCTCCTTTATACCGCGCTCCAGAGCCGGCGTGCCGGAAATACCCCCCACCTGGCGTGTCATGTTATACGCTATATCTATCCTATCGAGCATTCCCAACTCTACCAGCAGATCTATACCCTCAAAATTTCCGCTCTCATCTATAATAGATAAATTTTTCTTTCCTTGACGTGCTATCTCCCTCATAATGGCTTCAGGCTGCCTCCACATGACAAAACCACCCATACAAAATGAATCTCCATTATGCAGAAACGTTTCCACTGCTTCCTTCTCCGTCATCACCTTACGCAATCTCTTTTTGTAATGTGCGTCTTTGGCTCTCTCCTCATAATTTATTGTTTCAAGCCCTCTTATTGCCATTTTCACACTGCCCCTTTTTTGGAAACTGTCTAAAAACTCGACCTTCTTGATAATCTTCAATTGCCTTTTCTAACTTAGCTACAACCAGATCACCCAGTATCCTTAAAGTTTTTTACTTCCGTTGAGAATACTTGGGTCCTCGATTGTCATGAGTCAGATAATCGAATACCGACCTCAGGTTCTGATACAAGTTCTTTATTTTGACCTCGAGGCAAGGATTAATATACTTCGCTTTTTATCGATTCAGGTGGGCTATACTATATTTGGCCAGCTTGCGATTCCTGAGCGACTGCAGGTGATTAAACCACCGAGTTTCATATCTAATGGTCGGGGTGGCCGGATTCGAACCGACGACCACCTGAACCCCATTCAGGTGCGCTACCAGGCTGCGCTACACCCCGCGTGGCTTTGATTCAGTCAATATGGTATCATAAGTGGTTAATTAGAACAATCTAGATTTAGCTTTAGATTATTTTTAGCAGGAGAGGACTCAAAAGTTGGCTAAGAAACATGTTAAAACCGAAGTAAAACCGCTGCCTACCAAGCGGCAATTGTCCAGGCACCGTCGCCAGCAGCGTATTCAGCATATCATATATATTACCGGGGCTGTATTTTTGGCTTTGCTTGTTGGTTTCATAGGCTATGGATATTGGGATGTGCAGATTAAACCGTTTCATCAGCCGGTGGCGAAAATAAATGGTACCACCTACGATATGGACTATTACGTAAAGATGCTTGAGCTTTATAGTAAAGGGCAGGATGCTACCCAGACCGCGACCATGGCAGATAACCTTATTAAAATCATGGAATACAACCAGGCAGTGGTAAGGTCAGCGCCGGAAGTCGGTATCAGTGTTAGCAGTGATGAGGTAAATAGCACCCTGAAGACTTTGACACTTCCGGATGATAAAGTGTACAGGGACGCAGTTGGTTCTACACTGCTGACAAACAAATTAGTTCAGGACTATTTTGATAAGCAAGTGCCGGCCAGCACCGAACAGGTGGAGGCCCAGGCATTGTTCGTGGAAAGCACCGATGTAGCCGACAAGGTAGCAGCCAGGCTGGCGGCAGGAGATAATTTTACTGCACTGGCGACGGAATATTCGCTGGAACCGATTACGAAGGGATAATGGCGGCAACCTGGGCTGGCTGCCTAAAGGTTTTACCGATATATTGCTGGGAAATTTAGGCAACTCGGCGCTAAAGGATATTCCTTTTACACTTGAGCCGGGAGAGCTCAGCCAGCCGACTTTCGATGGGACAGTCAGTAAAGCAACTCGGTTACTGGGTGGTGCAGGTGACTGAAAAGGATGCTAAAAAGGGTAGCCATGTCAGGGGTATTCTGACAGGAAGCCGGCATGATGCAGAGGCGATAAGAGCTAAGATAGTTGCCGGTGAGGATTTTGCTACTCTGGTTAAAACCTATTCGCAGGATTCAGCCAGCGCAGCCAATGATGGCGATATGGGCTGGACGGGGAAGGTGGAATCACCAACAGGCTTGTTGTGGGGCTGGCTTTGCCTCTCGACTCAGGCGCTGTGAGTCAACCGGCGGCTGACAGCTCTGTTCAAACCGTAGGAGGTTTTTGGCTGGTCAGAGTGTTGAATAAAGATGAAAACCGGGCGCTGGATGACAGTACCAGGCAAACGCTGAAAACCGGACTTTTTGAAAACTGGATTACTGAGAAAATGAAGAACGATTCAGTGGAAACGCTTATTGACCGAAGACCAGAAAGCGTGGGCAATAAACCTCGTTGTTAAAAGCAGGGGGTAAATAACTATGGCAGCCAGGAAGAGCATTAATATCGGTTTGATGGGCTTGGGTGTAATCGGCGGCGGCGTGGTCAAGGTTTTGATGAATAAACCTGACACTTTGGCCAGGGAAGCCGGCAGCAAGCTGGTCCTTAAAAAGGTGTTGGAGAAGGACCTGGCTAAGCACGGCGCATTAGGCGTTGACCGCGCTATTTTTACCACCAGGTTCGAAGAGCTGGTGGAAAACCCGGAAATAGACGTAATCGTGGAACTTATGGGCGGCGAACATCCTGCCTTCGAATATATGAGGGAGGCTCTAACCCACGGCAAGCACGTGGTTACCGCCAACAAAGAGGTCATGTCCAAACACTGGGCGGAGCTTTTGACCGCGGCTCGTGACCACAACGTAGTCTTCGCTACGAGGCAAGCGTTGGCGGCGGTATACCTCTAATTGCTCCGTTCCAGGAAGACCTGGTGGCCAACGATGTTTCAGCCATCTATGCCATTGTAAATGGCACTACCAACTATATTTTGACTCGAATGGCCAAGGAAGGGCTGGATTTTTCCGTGGCTTTGAAAAATGCGCAGGAATTAGGCTATGCCGAGGCTAACCCGACAAATGATATAGAAGGCATCGATGCGGCTTATAAGCTGGCTATCTTGACCACCATAGCTTTCGGAACCGAGGTTAAGCCGGAGAATGTGTATCACGAGGGAATTTCACGGCTACAGGCTCGTGATTTTCGCTATGCCCGTGAATTGGGCTATGCCATAAAGCTGCTGGCTATTGCCAAACGAACTGAGGATTCCATCGAAGCTCGTGTTCATCCTGTCTTTATACCGGAGGACTCTCTGCTGGCCAAGGTAGATGGCGTCTACAATGCCATTCTGGTCGAAGGCGACCTGGTAGGCCAGGTTATCTTCTATGGTGAGGGAGCCGGCCCCAGGGCAACTTCAAGTGCCGTTGTTTCGGATATAATCAAGATAGCCCAGGATATTAATAGCGGGAAGCCCAGTGCCCCGAGATTACCTTTTGCCACTGGGCGGACTGTTATGCCTATGGCTGAGATAAAGACCCGGTACTATATGAGGATGAGCGTGGCTGACCAGCCAGGGGTTCTGGCGCAGATTTCCAGAATACTGGGTGACCATGCCATCAGTATTTCTTCGGTGATTCAGAAAGAGACCGACCCATCTACCAAGATTGCCGAGATTGTGATAATGACTCATCCGGCTGAAGAGCAGGCAGTACAGCAGGCGCTTAAAGAGACCAAGCATCTGGGTGTGGTCAAAGAAATCAGTAACTTCGTCAGAGTAGAGGCTTAGGCTAATGATGGAACGCGGCGTTTTATTCAGATACCGTGATTTTCTGCCGGTTACTCCAGCCACTCCCATGATAACCCTGGGCGAGGGCAGTACTCCTCTGGTCAGGTCGCTTAACCTGGAGAAGGAGCTTGGCTGCGGCGGGCTTTATTTTAAGCTCGAGGGGTGTAATCCTACCGGCTCTTTCAAAGACCGGGGCATGGTGGTGGCTATAGCCAAGGCTGTGGAAGAGGGCAGTCGCAGCGTCATTTGTGCTTCTACCGGAAATACCAGTGCTTCGGCTGCCGCCTACGGAGCCAGATTCGGCCTTGATGTTGTGGTTATGGTGCCCAAAGGCAAGATCGCCCTGGGTAAGATGGCTCAGGCTATTGCTTACGGGGCCAAGATTATTGCTATACAGGGCAACTTCGACCAGGCTCTGCAGATAGTCCGCAGCCTGGCTGAAAAGCACCCGGTTACGCTGGTTAATTCGCTAAATCCATACCGGATTGAAGGGCAGAAGACGGCAGCGTTTGAGATTGTGGATGATTTGGGTGATGCTCCCGACTACTTTTTTATCCCGGTTGGTAATGCCGGCAACATTACCGCCTACTGGAAAGGTTTTGTGGAATACAAAAAGGCGGGCAGGGCAAGCCAGACTCCAAAGATGATGGGCTTTCAGGCTGATGGCGCTGCGCCTATAGTCAAGGGTAAGGTCATCGACAGGCCGAAAACTCTGGCGACGGCGATTCGTATCGGTAATCCTGCCAGCTGGAAGGGGGCAGTGGCGGCTCGAG